>NZ_WHOR01000176.1:0-12061 GCF_013340925.1 Azospirillum formosense | reverse complement strand
GTGACGACCCGCCCCCGAAGAAGCGGGTCGTCACCGTCCAGCGCAAGGCAAAGGCGCAGCCGGACTCCCAGGCGGCGGCCATCGTCCGGCCCGCGGGCCGCAGCGGAGCGGTCGCCGAGGTGGATTTCGGCACCCAGTTCAAGCGCGACTGGAACGCCCTGATGAAGAAGCTGCTTGAGCCGTAAGGCCTCGCCGGGTCAGGTGCGGGCCTCGTCCAGCCACTTCCTCACCGCCGGCGGCTCGTAAGCGGCGAAAGCGTCCAGGATGCCCGGCGCGGTGTCGCGGACGATCAGCATGTCGCGGTGCTTGGGCTGCATGAAGCGCTCCCCCGCCACATGGTCGAGGAAGCCGGCCAGCCCGTCGTAGAAACCGGAGGCGTTGAGCAGGCCGCAAGGCTTGTCGTGGCGGCCGAGCTGCGCCCAGGTCCACACCTCGAACAGCTCCTCCAGCGTGCCGATGCCGCCGGGCAGCGCGATGAAGCCGTCGGACAGCTCGGCCATCAGGGCCTTGCGCTCGTGCATGGTGGCGACGATCCGCAATTCCTGAAGGCCCTTGTGGCCGACCTCCTTGTCCATCAGGAATTGCGGGATGATGCCGGTGACCGTGCCGCCCGCCGCCAGGACCGAGTCGGCGATCCGCCCCATCAGGCCGGTCCGCCCGCCGCCGTAGACGAGGCCGATGCCACGCTCCGCCATGTGGCGGCCAAGCTGCTCCGCGGCCTCGCCATAGGCCGGGTTGGTGCCGGGGTTGGACCCGGCATAGACGCAAATCCGCATGTCGTTCCTCTGTGCGCGCCGTCTCTTGGACGCTTGTCGTAACAGGTGGCTTACCGGACGCGGGTGGCCGTGAAGCGCTGGCCGGGGTTCACGAACTCGTCCTGCGCCGCGATCAGTTGCAGCTCCCGCGTGCCCATCCGGCGGGTGGTCTGGAAAATGGCGTAGATGGCCGCCGCCGCCTGCTCCAGCGCATCCGCCGGATCGAAGGCCTTCAGATAATGGGCCAGGAACAGGGCGGCCACGGCGTCCCCCGACCCGTTGGGCGGCGGGTCCAGCGGCAGGCGCGGGGTGGAGACCAGCCACGCGCCGTCCCGGTCGTCGGCCAGCATCTCGATGTGGCCGGGGTCGGCGTCCTTGCGGGTCAGGCTGGTCACCAGGACCAGCCGCGGCCCGCGCTCCCGCAGGGAGGCGGTGGCGGCCAGCGCGTCGTCCAGCGTCTCCACCGTCCGGCCGGTCAGATACTCCAGCTCGAACTGGTTGGGGGTCATCAGGTCTGCGGCGGGGACGGCGTGGTCGCGGATGAACTCCGGCAGGCCGGGGCGCACGAAGAAGCCGCGCCCGACGTCGCCCATCACCGGGTCGCAGGCGTAGACGGCGCGCGGGTTGGCGGCCTTCAGCCGGGCCGCCGTCTCGACGATGACCTGCCCCAGCCCGACGTCGCCCATGTAGCCGGAGAGCAGCGCGTCGCAGGTCGGCAGGACGCCGCGCGCGGCGATGCCGTCCATCAGGTCGGCCACATGCTCCGCCGTGAAGACCTGTCCGGTCCATTCGCCGTAGCCGGTGTGGTTGGAGAATTGCACCGTGTTCACCGCGATGGCGTCGCAGCCCAACCGCTGCAGCGGGAACACCGCGGCCCGGTTGCCGACATAGCCGTACGCGACGTGGGACTGGATCGAAATGACGGTCTTCATGGGCGGACGATCCGAAAGGTTGGGCGCGCATCCTAAACCGTCCGCGCCACACGCTGGGGATGTTTCCATGCAGACCAGAGTTTCACGCCTTACGCGCCGCATGGACAGGGGGATCGGACGCGGCTAATCCTGCGGCAACGACACAAGAACGCCTGAGGGAATGCCATGGCCGCCACCGCCCGCCCGCGCCGCAGCGTGCTCTACATGCCCGGCTCCAACGCCCGCGCCCTGGAGAAGGGGCGCAGCCTGCCCGCCGACGGGCTGATCCTCGATCTGGAGGACGCCGTCGCCCCCGACGCCAAGGCCGAGGCCCGCGCCACCATCAAGGCGTCCATCGCCGCCGGCGGCTATGGCGGGCGGGAGCTGGTGGTCCGCACCAACGGGCTGAACACCCCCTGGGGCTACGACGACCTCGTGATGGCGGCCGCCAGCGGCGCCGACGTGGTGCTGCTGCCGAAGGTGGAGAGCGCCGATATGGTCCGCCAGGCCGAAGCGGTGCTGCGCGCCAACGGCTCGCCCGACGGACAGACCATCTGGTGCATGATGGAGACGCCGCTGGGCATGCTCAACGCCAAGGAGATCGCCGGTGCCAGCCCGAAGCTGGGCGGTCTGGTGATGGGCACCTCCGACCTCGCCAAGGACCTGCACGCGGCGCACACGCGCGACCGGCTGCCGATGCTGACCAGCCTGGGCCTCTGCCTGCTGGCGGCGCGGGCCTACGGCCTCGCCATCCTCGACGGGGTGCATCTCGACCTGAACGACGACGCGGGCTTCGCCGACTCCTGCGCCCAGGGGCGGGAGCTTGGCTTCGACGGCAAGACGCTGATCCATCCCAAGACCATCGCCGCCTGCAACGCCGCCTTCGCGCCGAGCGAGGACGAGGTCGCCCAGGCCCACCGCATCATCCAGGCCCACGCCGAGGCCGTCGCCCAGGGCAAGGGCGTGGTTCTGGTGGACGGACGGCTGGTGGAGAACCTGCACGTCGAAAACGCCCGGCGCCTCGTCGCCATGGCCGAGGCGATCCGGGCGCTGGAGGCGGCGGGCTGAACACCCGCCGCTCAGGATTCACAACGCTGGATCAGGAATCGCGGCGCGCCTGGGCGTCCTTGACGAACTGCGACACCCGCCCGATCTCGCGTGGGTCGGTGTCGACCGTCCGGCGCCCGCTGGGGATCGGGCGCATGCCCTTGCGGGGGGTGCGCCCGGGGGACGGGTGCTGGGGCTCCGCCTCCTGCTTGCGCTTCAGGGCGTCCTTAAGGTTGGCCTGGACGATCGCGCGCCGCCGCTCGGCGCGGAACCGCTCCAGCCGCCCGTTCACCCGCTTCAAGGCCCGCGCATAAACCTGCTTCTTGGCCGACAGGCCACGCTCGCTGGCGGCGGCCGATTGCTGGCCGGTGCCGCTGGCCTTGCCCCGCCGTCCGCGGCGCCGTGAGGCGATGATGTCGCGCGCCCGGTCACGCTCTCCCCGCAGCCAGCGGGCGAGCGTCAGGGTCTCATCGGGCGGCAGGGACTCCAGTTCCGGGTAATGGCTGCGGCGAACCTGCTCGAATTCCTTTTCGGACAGCAGCCGTCGTTCGGCCGTGAGTTCGACTCCCATCGTAGACCCTCTCTGCTTTGTGGTCCCGCTTCGGCTTACCCCCGTCCGCTCAACCGATCGGGAGGCGAAGCGTTCCCGGATGCCGTCCGATGGATCCTGATGCCACTTAGGGGTGCCGAAGGAATCGGAATCACGACCTCCCCGGAACCAAGTCGCCCCCCATCGGTTTTCCGACATGTGGCAGAGGTGGAGGTTGAAGATGGCCTCGAAAGACAACGGCCAAGACGAAGTCCAAACCGGGAGCGGTCGCACATCGAACCGCGGCTTCGCGTCGATGGACCGTGACCGGCAACGCCAGATCGCCAGCAAGGGCGGGGAAAGCGTGCCAGCCGACAAGCGCAGCTTCTCCAAGAACCCGGAACTCGCCGCGGAGGCGGGGCGGAAGGGGGGCCGGAGCGTACCGGCGTCCTCCCGCAGCTTCTCCAAGAACCCGTCCCTGGCCGCCGAAGCCGGGCGAAAGGGCGGGCAGGCGAGCCATGGCGGACGCGGGGCCGCCCTGCGCCCGGGCGAAGGCGACTGACGGCACCGACGAAGAAAGCCCCTCTCCACACCGGAGAGGGGCTTTCCTTTCGCCGTCCGCTGGTCAGCGTCCCCCGGCCCGCCGGGCCGGGACCGCAACCGGTCAGGAGGCCAGCTTGTCCAGCTCGCGCAGGATCGAGTCGCCCATGACGGTCGTGGAGCAGCGGGCCATGCCCGGCGCCATGATGTCCGCCGTGCGCATGCCGCCCGACAGCACGTTCTGCACGGCCTTCTCCAGCATCTTCGCCTCCTCGTCCATGTTGAACGAGTAGCGCAGGCACATGGCGAAGGACAGCAGCGTCGCGCAGGGGTTGGCGAGGTCGCGGCCGGCGATGTCCGGGGCGGAGCCGTGCACCGGCTCGTAGAGAGCCTTGCGCTGGCCGTTGGCGTCCGGGGCGCCGAGCGAGGCCGACGGCAGCATGCCGAGCGAGCCGGTCATCATCGCCGCCTCGTCCGACAGGATGTCGCCGAACAGGTTGTCGGTGACGATCACGTCGAACTGCTTCGGGTTCTTCAGAAGCTGCATGGCGCCGTTGTCGGCGTACATGTGCTCCAGCGTGACGTCGGAGAACTCCTCCTGATGGAGCTTCGTGACTTCCTGGCGCCACAGGAGGCCCGATTCCATCACGTTGGCCTTCTCCATCGAGTGGAGCTTGTTGCCGCGCTTGCGCGCCAGCTCGAAGGCGACGCGGGCGACCCGGCGGATCTCGCTGGTCGTGTAGACCTGGGTGTTGACGCCGCGGCGCTCGCCGTTGCCGATGTCGGTGATGCCGCGCGGCTCACCGAAATAGACGCCGCCGGTCAGCTCGCGGACGATCAGGATGTCCAGGCCCCTGATGACGTCGGCCTTGAGGGTCGAGGCATCGACCAGGGCGTCGAACACCACCGCCGGGCGCAGGTTGGCGAACAGGTTCAGCTCCTTGCGGAGCATCAGCAGGCCGGCTTCCGGACGCTTGGTGTAGTCGGTGGGGTTGTCCCACTTCGGGCCGCCGACGGCGCCCAGCATCACCGCGTCCACCGCCAGCGCGTCGGCCAGCGTCTCGTCCTTCAGGGGAACGCCGTAGGCGTCGATCGCCGCACCGCCGACCAGCCCCTCGGTGACGTCGAAGGTGACGTTGCGCTTGCGGTCGAGCCAGTCGATGACCCGGCGCACCTGGCGCATGACCTCCGGACCGATCCCGTCGCCGGGCAAAAACAGAAGCTTCTTGTTGGCGGGCATGGCGCACGCACTCCCCATTGGAGACTTTATCAGTGTTGTCTAATCCGCGGACCGACAGGCCGGAAGGTGGGTCCACCCCCGCCGGTCCGCAAGGCCGTCATGGCCTGATGCCATTGGGCCGGTATCGGTTGGCTTGGTTCAGCCCCAGAGCCAGGGCTGGCCGCCGCGCTGCTTGCCTTCATACTGGTCGATGAAGGCGGCCTGCTGCATGGTCAGACCGATGTCGTCCAGCCCGTTCAGCAGGCAATGCTTGCGGAAGGGATCGACCTCGAAGCTGATCTTGCCACCGTCCGGACCGGTGATCTCCTGTTTTTCCAGATCCACCGAAACGATGGCGTTCGACCCGCGCGACGCGTCGTCGAGCAGCAGGTCGACCTGTTCCTTCGGCAGCTTGATCGGCAGGATGCCGTTCTTGAAGCAGTTGTTGAAGAAGATGTCCGCGAAGCTCGGCGCGATGATGCAGCGGATGCCGAAATCGGCCAGCGCCCACGGCGCATGCTCACGCGAGGAGCCGCAGCCGAAATTGTCGCCCGACACGAGGATCTTGGCGCTGCGGTAGGCCGGCTTGTTGAGGACGAATTCCGCGACCTCGGCGCCCTCGGGGGTGTAGCGCATCTCGTCGAAAAGATGCTTGCCCAGCCCGGTCCGCTTGATGGTCTTCAGGAATTGCTTGGGAATGATCATGTCGGTGTCGACGTTGATCATCGGCAGCGGCGCCGCAACACCGGTGAGAACCGTAAACTTTTCCATCGCCAGAATCCTGTCGCGCAAAAGAGGCGCAAGCGTGTGCATGCGGAGTTCGGTGAATAGCAGACCCGTCCCGCCATTGCCAGAGGAAGCTTGCCGCAAACGGCGCCCGCGGCGCGCGATTCCGCATCCCGGAACACAGCCGGACGCAACGAAATTGCTCCCGAATTCCCTCCGTCGCCCCCAGCCCGGCATCCCGTCCTTGCTGCGGGACGCTCCCTCGCCTACCAAGGGGCGGACGCTCCCCTGGGTTCCGCGATCTCCATGACCTTGCTTCCCACCGCCCGCCGCCCGCGCACCGCGGCGCTCGCCTTCCTGTTGCTCGCCCCGCCGCTCTACGGCCTGCTTGGGCTGGCGCTCGGCATGGACGCCAACTGGGACCTGCGGAATTACCATTGGTACAACGCCTACGCCCTGCTGACCGGGCGGCTGGGCATGGACATGCTGCCGGCGCAGATGCCCAGCTTCTACAACCCCCTGCTGGACGTGCCCTTCTATCTGCTCGCCAGCCAACTCCCGGCGCGCGCGGCGGGATTCGTCTGGGGAACGCTGCACGGGCTGAATCTGGCGCTGGCCTTCCTGCTGGCCCACGCCACGCTGCGCGTCGGCGGCGCGGGCCAGCGGGTGGCTCTGGCCGCCCTGCTGGCGGCGATGGCCGGTTTCGGGGGCGGCACGCTGGGGCTGCTCGGCACCACCTTCCACGACAACATGGTCAGTCTGGGCGTGCTCGGCGCGCTGGTGGTGGTGGCCGGGTCGCTGCCGCGGCTGATCGACGGGCCGGCGCCCGGCGCCTTCGCGCGGGTGGCCGTGGCGGGGCTGATGGCCGGGGCGGCGATGGGGATGAAGAACCCGACGGTGATTTACGCGGTCGGGCTCTGCCTCGCCTTCCTGGCTGTGCCGGCGCGGCCCTGGCGGCGGCTGTGGCTGGCCTTCTTCTTCGGCGTCGGGGTGCTGGGCGGGCTGGCGCTGTGCGGTGGCTTCTGGATGGCCCATCTGTGGGTGGAGTACGGGAACCCCGTCTTCCCGCACATGAACCAGATCTTCAAGTCGCCCTTCGCCGCGCTGTCCGGCTACGTCAACGTCAGCTTCTTCCCGGACTCGCGGCTGGAGCGCCTGTTCTTCCCGCTGGTCTTCCCCTTCGCCCCGCTGAAGGTCGGCGAGGTTCCCTTCTTCGACCTGCGCGTCCTGGTGCTGTTCCTCCTCGTGCCCGTCGCCGCGGCGCTGGCGCTGCTCGGGCGGGCCTTCCACCGCCCCCCGTCCGGCGGAACGGCCGCCGGACTGACAGACACCGCCGCCACCCGCTACCTGCTGACGGCCATGACGGTGACCTACGCGCTGTGGGTGGGGATGTTCTGCATCTACCGCTATCTGGTGCCGCTGGAGATGCTGGCCCCGCTGGCCATCGTCATGGCGGCGGGCCTGCTGCCGGTGCCGCGCCGGGCGGCGCTCGTCCTGGCGGCGGCGCTCCTGCTGCTCGTCCAGGCCACCGCCCGGCCCGCCGACTGGGGCCGCGTGCCGTGGAGCGAACGCTGGGTCGAGGCCGCCGTGCCGCCCATCGCGGACCCGGACGACACGATGGTGCTGATGGCCGGCTACTGGGCGATCTCCCACGTCATCCCCGCCTTCCCGCCGCGCATCCCCTTCGTGCGCATCCAGTCCAACTTCCTCCAGCCGGACTCGGTCGGCAACGGCTACCTCGCCCTGATGCAGGACAAGGTGGGCGCGCACCGCGGTCCCTTCCTGATGCTCAGCACGATCCCCGACACGCCCGGCGCGGCGAAGGCCGCGGCCCTTCTGGGGCTGCGGGTGGCGCAGGACAACTGCCGCGTCATCCCCAACAACCTGGGCGAGCCGCTGAACCTCTGCGCCGTGCAACGAATGGCGGACCTTGAAAGGTCAGTGGATTAAATCAGGCGATTGTGCTGTTTAACCCTACACCGGCACCGTTTCGAAGCGCATCGCCATGACCGTCTCCACCATCGACCGCCCTGCAGCGTCCGCAGCCCCGACCATGGAGCCGGACCCGGACACGGCGCCCGCAATGGCTCCCGTGGTGGCGGTGCTGATCCCCTGCTACAACGAGGAGACGGCCATCGCCGCCGTCGTGCGCGACTTCCGCGAGGCCCTGCCCGACGCGACGGTCTACGTCTACGACAACAATTCGTCCGACCGCACGGTGGAGGTGGCGAAGGCCGCCGGCGCCGTGGTCCGGCACGAGCCGTTGCAGGGCAAGGGCAACGTCATGCGCCGGATGTTCTCCGACATCGAGGCGGACGTCTATGTGCTGGTGGACGGCGACGACACCTACCATGCGCCCTCCGCGCCGCTGATGGTCAAGCGGCTGTGGGAGGACCAGCTCGACATGGTCAACGGCGCCCGCGTCACCGAGATCGTCAAGGCCTACCGGCCCGGCCACCGCTTCGGCAACAAGCTGCTGACCGGCATGGTCGCGCTGATCTTCGGCAACCGCATCCAGGACATGCTGTCCGGCTACCGCGTCTTCTCGCGGCGCTTCATCAAATCCTTCCCGGCGCTGGCCAGCGGCTTCGAGACGGAGACGGAGCTGACCGTCCACGCGCTGGAGCTGAACATGCCCATCGCCGAGATCAAGGCGCCCTACAAGGACCGCCCGCCGGGCTCCCACAGCAAGCTGAACACCATCCGCGACGGCGTCCGCATCCTGCGCACCATCGTCAATCTGGTGAAGGAGGAGCGCCCCCTGCCCTTCTTCTTCGCCATCTTCGTGGCGCTGGCCGCGGCGTCGGTGATTCTCGCCTGGCCGGTTGTGGCGACCTACCTGCAGACCGGTCTGGTGCCGCGCCTGCCCACCGCCGTTCTGTCCACCGGACTGATGCTGCTGGGCTTCCTCAGCCTGACCTGCGGGCTGATCCTCGACACCGTCACGCTGGGGCGCCGCGAGGCCAAGCGCATGCGCTACCTGTCCATCCCCGCGCCGGGCGTCCATCCGGTCCGCAAGGCCGCCGGGTCCTGACCATGGGCGATCTCTGCGGCACCCTGTCCGACAGCCGGCTCGGCCGGCTGGCCGTGCAGTTCGGCAAGTTCGGCCTCGTCGGCGTGGTCGGTCTGGTGGTGGACACGGCGGTGGTCTATGCGCTGGTGTTCGGCGCCGGGCTGGAGTTCTTTGCCGCCCGCATCCCGGCTTATCTGGCCGCCGCCACCACGACCTTCGCGCTGAACCGCGCCTTCACCTTCCGCGGCGCGGCCGACGCGCCGTTGTACCGGCAATGGGCGGCCTTCCTGGCCGCCAACGCCTTCGGCGGGGTGGTGAATTACGGTGTCTCGATCGGGCTGGAAGCCACCCTGCCGCTGGCCGAGGCCCATCCGGTGCTGGCCGTCGCCGCCGGTTCGCTGTCCGGCATGGTCCTGAACTTCGCCGCCTCCAAGCATCTGGTCTTCAAGGGCGCCTGATCCTCGAAGTCCTGAGCCCCTCCTTCCGGATAGCGCCGGAAGTCCCATTGTGCGCCGCCACAGACACCCGAAGTCCATGGAATGGGGCGCATCCAACGGGAATGGCCCCGACACCGACCTGCCTTGGCAAGGAGCCGGGAGGAAGCCATGAACAACAGCGACGTGCTGTGGGCCTGGGTGGCCGGAGTCACCGTGTCCATAGCCCTGCTGGTCGGGCTGTCCCGCGCGGACGGTCCGCCGACCCACGCCACGGACGGGCACTTCATACTGCCCGACATGGCGATGGGCGCCGCGGGCTGGGATTACGAGGCGTGGGAGCGCACCGGTGGAACGCCGCCGCGGCCCGAGTCGGAGGACACCCTCGCCCGGATGCTCGACCTGCTGGAAGGCATCCCCCCGGCGTCGGGCACCACCCCGTCCGGCGGGGACACGGCCGACACCGGCGGGGCCGAAACCCAGTGACTCCGTGAACTCTTTGCCGCGACCACCCCGTGCAGCCATGGACTCCGCAGGCCCGGTCGCCATATAACGGCGGTCATGACGCGCGAATTCCTGAAGATGCACGGGCTCGGCAACGACTTTGTCGTGATCGACGCCCGCAACACGCCGTACTCGCCGGCCGAGGCCGAGGTGCGTGCCATCGCCGACCGCAAGACCGGGGTGGGCTGCGACCAGTTCATCGTGATCGAGCCGGCGAAAACGGACGGCACGGCGGGCTTCATGCGCATCCGCAACGCCGACGGCGGCGAGGTGTCGGCCTGCGGCAACGCCTCGCGCTGCGTCGGCTGGCTGCTGATGGAGGAGGCGGGGGCGGAGCGCGTCGCCTTCGAGACCAACGCCGGCATCCTGCGGGCCAGCCGCGCCGACAACGGGCGCATCACCGTGGACATGGGTCCGGCCAATCTGGACTGGGCGCAGATCCCGCTGGCGGAACCGGCGGACACGCTGCGCCTCGACGCGGTGTCGCACGGCGGCTTCGCCGGTCCCACCGCGGTCAGCATGGGCAACCCGCACGCCGTCTTCTTTGTGGACGACGCCGAGGCGGTGCCGCTGGCCGAGGTCGGCCCGGTGTTCGAAAATCATCCGGCCTTCCCCGAGCGCACCAACGTCGAGTTCGTCCAGGTGCTGTCCCCCACGGCCGTCCGCATGCGCGTGTGGGAGCGCGGGGCCGGCATCACCCAGGCCTGCGGAACCGGCGCCTGCGCCACCGCGGTCGCCGCGATCCGCCGCGGGCTGACCAACCGCAAGGTCGACGTGATTTTGGACGGCGGCACCCTGACCATCGAATGGCGTGAGGACGGCCGCGTCCTGATGACCGGTCCGGTCGCCCTCAGCTACACCGGGCGGCTGTCTCCGGAGCTGGTCGCCGTCTGAGCGGTCTCCATTGAAGCGTAGGACCGCCCGTTAGGCTGAAAGAGCATGAGCGACACTGTGACCAACGAGCCGGAGATCGTCACCTTCGGCTGCCGCCTGAACACCTACGAATCCGAGGTGATGCGCACCCACGCCCGCAACGCCGGGCTGGAGGACGTCGTCATCGTCAACACCTGCGCGGTGACCTCGGAGGCGGAACGGCAGGCCCGCCAGACCATCCGCAAGCTGCGCCGCGAGCGGCCGAACGCCCGCATCGTGGTGACCGGCTGCGCCGCCCAGATCGACCCGCAGCGCTACGGCGCCATGCCGGAGGTCGATCAGGTGCTGGGCAACCAGGAGAAGCTGCAGCCGGAAAGCTGGGGTCTGGCCCCGGCGGAGAAGGTGCTGGTCAACGACATCATGTCGGTCAAGGAGACCGCCGGCCATCTGATCGGCGGGTTCGAGGACCGGGCGCGCGCCTTCGTCCAGGTCCAGCAGGGTTGCGACCACCGCTGCACCTTCTGCATCATCCCCTATGGCCGCGGCCCGTCGCGCTCCGTCCCCATCGGCGCGGTGGTAGAGCAGGTGCAGGCGCTGGTGAAGGCCGGCTACAACGAGGTCGTGCTCTCCGGCGTGGACATCACCAGCTTCGGCCCCGACCTGCCGGGCACGCCGACGCTGGGCCAGATGGTGCGCCGCCTGCTGGCGCTGGTTCCGGAACTGCCGCGGCTGCGCCTGTCCTCGCTCGACTGCATCGAGATCGACGACGACCTGTGGCGGCTGATCGAGACGGAGCCGCGGCTGATGCCGCACCTCCACCTGTCGCTCCAGGCCGGCGACGACATGATCCTGAAGCGCATGAAGCGCCGGCACAGCCGCGCCGACGCCATCGCCTTCTGCGAGCGCGTGCGCGCCCTGCGTCCCGACATGGTGTTCGGCGCCGACTTCATCGCCGGCTTCCCGACCGAGACCGACGAGATGTTCGAGAACACGCTGCGGCTGGTCGAGGAGTGCGGCCTGACCTGGCTGCACGTCTTCCCCTACAGCCCGCGCCCCGGCACCCCGGCCGCCCGCATGCCGCAGGTCGACGGCGGCCTCCGCAAGGAGCGCGCGGCCCGTCTGCGCGCGCGCGGCGCCGAGGCGGAGGCCCGCACGCTGGCCTCGCTGGTCGGGCGCGAGGTGTCGGTGCTGGTCGAGAAGGACGATCTCGGCCGCACCCAGCATTTCGCCGAAATCCGCCTGGGCACGCCCCGGCCCCCCGGCTCCGTCCTGCGCGCCACGGTCACCGGCGTGGCCGGCGGCGCGCTGACCGGCACCCCCCTTTGAGAACAGTGGACACGCCATGATCCTGCGTTGGTTCGGCCGCAAGAAGCCCGAAGAGCAAGCCCGCAAGGACGAGACGACCGCCCCGCTCCCGGAGCCGGTCCCCGCCGAGCCCGCGCCCGCGGAACCGGCCCAGGAGGCACCGGCCCCGGAACCGGTTGCCGAGGAGCCGCCCCCGGTGCCCGAG
>NZ_WHOR01000175.1:0-12139 GCF_013340925.1 Azospirillum formosense | reverse complement strand
ACACTTTATCGTCTTTTTTCGTACGGACGCTGCACCTGCCAAGCGCTACAGAGAGTAGATGGTCGGCGGCGTCCGATGTATATAAGAGACGAAATAATTACTAAAAACACAAACTTTAACATTTTGTTATATATCTTCGCCCAACATTCCAAATCGAGAGCGGCCGGAACAATCCCGTTTTCCGGCTTGGCAAGCTCAACCATCGATCAATGGAGTTTTACAATGGCTCCGACAAGCGTCACATCACCCGCCGATGTTCCCGCATATTTCCGAACTGGATCGGCATCGCGCTCAACGAACACATCGACACCTTCCGTCGCCACGACGACCGTCCGAAATGGCGGAGCCAGCGACAGCGTAGATCTCAGCGCTCTGGCAACGGCCCTAAAAGGCAATGCCCTCACGATGTTCAACGAGGCGCTGGGCGACGAGGACCGTCGGAAACTGGACGACGCCGTGCGCGCCGGCACTCTGACCGGCGATGAGGTGGCTAAGGGCTTGACGACACGTCTGAAACGCATCGGCTTCGCGCAGTCCGGTGTCGATATCGCCACCGTCGATCTCGATTCGGAGGCCGCCAACCGCGCTCTCGGCGGAGCGGTGCTCCTTCAGCGCGGCCATCGCCGGTCCGACACGCCGACGCAGCCGGACAATTCCCCGATCCGCGTCGACAAACCTTCGGCATCGCCCTCCCCGGCGACGAGCAGGGATGCTCAGGCCAACGCCTACTTCCTCGCCATTGATGATGGTGGCGACGATGCATCAAAGAAGATCGCCGATCTCGGCATCAACCTAAGTCCGTTTGCCGCCTTCGGCGACGCGGTCCGTCGTCTGATTGGCAAGGGGGCCTTCGATTACCGGTAGGCTCACCTCTTTCGCTGCCAAGCCCCTCACAAATCCATCGCGCAGAATTTAAATAATAGCCTTCATTATCGTGCACTACAGAATATTCCACAATCACATTCCCAAATTTGAAATTATCTTTTTTTGCTCCTCCATGTTCATGCCCGAGAATGATGGGTAACGACGGTCAGGAAGCGGATCAATGACCAGCAGCTCAATCATTTCCTCTCTTCCCTTGTCCGCCACCGGATACTGGAAGCCTGTACAGTCCGGAATCGGCTCCTCCGGACATCAATCCTCAAGCATCGGAAGCGGCGAAAAGACGGATGCCGTGTCCGTGAGCAAGCTTGGGCAGGCCTTGAAGGGCGCCGCCGCCGATGTGTTCAAGCAACTCGACTCGAAGGCGCGCGGGATGCTGGAAGGACTTGTCAACTCCGGCAAGATCAGCGCCGAAGACGCCGTGACCGGGCTGAAATCGCTGGCGACCAAGGCGACCTTCAACCGCTACGTCTCCGAACGCCCCCGTGACGAGGAGGACAAGCAGCGGCTCGCCGACTCGGAGGCCGCCTGGCAGAAACTGCAGGCCTATGGGAGCCGGATGTCCGGCGCGCTGTCCGAGGTCGGGCGCAAGACCCAGGAGATTCAGGAAGCCCAGCAGCGCGGCGAAATCTCGATGGACGAGATGAACGAACGCCTGAAGCCGATCCAGGACGCGTTCAAGGGCGAGATCGCGGCGACCCGTGGCGCCTATGGAAAGCCGACCGACCAAACGGCCATTCTCAGCGACGCCAGCGGATTCACCAAGAACATGCAGGGCTTCAAATCCGCGCTGGCCTCCATGGGGGAGGACGCTGGCTTCGCGGATCTGTACGCGGCGGACGGCGAGGCCGCCGAACAGAAGCTTCAGGACCTCGGTTTCGACCGGAACGTCTTCGGCAACGCGTTCCAGAAATTTGCGGAAACCGTTGACATTCCCGGCGTCGGGCCCAAATCCGCCGCCCCGAAGGCCGACGACGCCGCTCCAACACCGGCGCCCGCCGCGGAAAGCAAGATTGCCACGGAGACGCCAGCCGTCACGAACAAGCCAGCCGCCGAAAGCCCATCGCCGCCGGATACCGTCAGCAAGCCGGCTTCGAGCGATCCTGGCAACGCGCAGGCGGCGCTGTCCATGCTCCAATCGGCGCTTGCGGCGGGCGCGTCGAAAGACGGAACCGGTGTCCTGGGCGCGGTTGCCGGAAACGCCAACGAAGGCCAGAACGCGGTCGCCAGCGGCCTGCTGGAAGCCCTGAAGGCCGGAGCGGGAAAGCCGCAAACCGGCAACGCGCAGGCCGGCGACACACCGCCCGCCTGACGCATCCCACCGGGGAAGGTTCCCCCGCCGATGTTACCCCTCCGAAGGCGCCGGATCAGCCTCGGCCATCTCGTCCACCTCCGCCGCGGCTTCCTCTTCCTCCGCCTTGCGCACCAACACGGCGGCGAAGAAGCCGTCGGTGTCGTGGCGGGCCGGGGTCAGGCGCAGGTACGGCCCCTCGGCGGGCGGCGTGCCCGCACCCTCCTCCGCCCAGACCTCGGCGACCGGCAGCACGGTGAAGTCGGGGTGGGTCTCCAGGAAGGAGGCGACCTGCTTCTCGTTCTCCTCCGGCAGCAGCGAGCAGGTGGCGTAGATCAGCCGCCCGCCGGGCTTCACCAGCCGGGCCGCGCTGTCCAGGATGTTCGCCTGGAGCGGCACCAACTCCGCCAGACCAGGGCCGAGCTGGCGCCAGCGGCTGTCGGGGTTGCGGCGCCAGGTGCCGGTGCCGCTGCACGGTGCGTCGACCAGAACGCGGTCGAACTTGCGCTTGTGCCGCTTCACCCAGGGGTCGCGCTCGCTGGACAGCGGGTGCGCCTCGATGTTGTGCAGCCCGGCGCGGCGGAACCGCTCGGCGGCGCGCTTCAGGCGCCCGGCCAGCACGTCGCAGGCGACGACGCGGCCCTTGTTCTTCATCAGCGCGGCGATGGCCAGCGTCTTGCCGCCGGCCCCGGCGCAGAAGTCCACCACCTGCTGCCCCGGCTTCGGCGCCACCGCGATCGCCACGAGCTGCGATCCCTCGTCCTGGATCTCGACCAGACCGTCCTTGAAGGCGTCCACGGTGCCCAGCGGCGGACGGCCCTGGACGCGCAGGCCCAGCGGTGACCACTGCGTCGGCTCCGCGGTGATGTGGGCGCGGGCCAGAGCCTTGATCGCGCTCTCGCGGTTGGCCTTCACCGGGTTGATGCGCAGGTCGAGCGGCGCGGAGTCCAGCAGCGTCCGCATCTCCACCGCGAAGCGGTCGCCCATGGCGGCGCGCATCGCCTCCTCGGCCCAGGGCGGGCACTCCACGGCCACGCTCTCCGGCATCTGCGGATGCTCCAGCGTGTGGGTGTCCAGCTCGTTGGCGAGTTTCGCCTCCTCCGGCGCCAGCGGGGCCGGGGCGAATTTGGTGGAGCCGAACAGCGCCTTCACCGTCGCGGCGGATTTGCCGTCGGCCAGGATCTCATTGGCGAGCGCGCGGGCGCGCGGGGTCGGCGGATGGCCCTGACGCTCCAGCCACCAGCACAGGCGGGCGTGCCGCCGCAGGATCGCGTAGGCCGTCTGCGCCACCGCGGTGCGGTCTTTCGACCCGATGTAACGGCGGGCGCGGAAATAGGCGCTCATCACCGCGTCGGCGGGGCGCGGGGTTTCGTCGATCTCGGTCAGCAGGTCGATGACCGCCTGAAGGCGGGCGGCGGGGGTCATGGGATGGTCCTCGGATAGATTCCCTGCTCGATAACCCGAGCGGGGGGGTGTTGTCATCCCCCGCGCACGCGCGGCAGCCTTTCGAGTCGCCGCCCGGGCGTCCGCCCTGTGACAAGACGGCCCCATCGAAACCATCCGCGCGAAGAGCGGTTGACCGCAATCCCATGAATGAGGCAAAAAAGGGGTAGTTGTTCTTGCGCCGGCTCTCTTGCGGGCGGCAAGTCCAGCGCTCCCTCTTCTTCGGCGTCTTCTTGAAATCTGGTGCGGGGTCCGCGATGGCGGCTGCGGTCGGCAGTGTCATGGCGCGTGCGATGGCGCGCGTCTCCACCCTTCTTGCGTTCGGCCTGTTGGCGGGCTGTGCGGGCGACGCGGCGACCGGAGGCGGGCCGGCGGGCAACGTCGCGGCGGCGTCCTGGCGTCCTGGGATGGAGAAGGTCTCCGCGGATTTCCGCGGCCTGCCGGGCTGGATCGACGACGACCACGCGCAGGCCCTGCCCGCTCTTCAGCGCACCTGCCGCTGGGTGGCGTCGCAGCCCGCCGGCAAGCCGCTCGGCCCCAACCCGGCCGCCGGCACCACCTCGGACTGGCGCCCGATCTGCGAGGCGTTGCGCGGCCTGCCCGACACCCAACCGGAAACCGCCCGCCGCTTCTTCGAGGACCACTTTACCCCCGTCGCCCTGTCCGAAGGGCAGGAAGGGCTGTTCACCGGCTATTACGAGGTCGAGCTGCGGGGCAGCTGGACCCGGACCGAGCGTTACAACGTCCCCCTCTACAAGGCGCCGAAGCGGACCAAGCGCGGCCTGCCCAGCCGCGCCCGCATCACCGACGGCGCGCTGAAGGGCAAGGGGCTGGAAATCCTGTGGGTGGACGATCCCATCGACGCCTTCTTCCTGGAAATCCAGGGGTCGGGCCGCGTGCGGATGAGCGACGGGTCGGTGGTCGCTCTGGGCTACGGCGGGCAGAACGGCCACCGCTACGTCCCCATCGGGCGGCACCTGATCGACATCGGCTACGCCACGCCGGAGCAGGTGACCATGCCGCTGATCCGCCGCTGGCTGACCGAGCATCCCGGCGAGGCCCGGCGGGTGATGAACATGAACCCGTCCTACGTCTTCTTCCAGCTTCGCCCCGATGTCGGTGCGCGCGGTGCACGCAACATGGAACTGACGGCGGGCCGCAGCCTCGCCGTGGACCCCGGCTACGTCCCGCTCGGCGTGCCGCTGTGGCTGGACGTGCGCGAGGCGCCCGTGCCGCGGGGCGAGATCAAGCGCCTCGTCGTCGCCCAGGACACCGGCGGCGCCATCAAGGGGGCCGTGCGCGGCGACCTGTTCTGGGGCCATGGGGCGGAGGCCGCGGAGGGTGCTGGTGTCATGAAGGCCAAGGGCCGCTACACGATGCTGGCGCCGCGCACCACCTCCTTCACGCTGGCCCAACGCCGCTGAGGTGCGGTCGCCGATGCTGGTTCGTCTGTCCGCGATGCCCAAACACGAGTCCGCCCTCGCCGCGCTGGAGGAGATCTTCTTCCTGTCCACGCTGCGCAGGGACTTCGCCTCGGCGGAGGAACGCGCGGCCTTCTTCCGCACCTGGACGGGCTGGTACGTGGAGCGGGCGCCGGACGATGTGTGGTTCGCCTTGGGTGATGACGGCACCGTCATCGGCTATCTGACCGGCTGCAAGGACAGCGCCGGCGCGGTGGACCTCGCCCGCACCATCCCGAAATACGACGTCTTCGCCGACCGCTTCGCCGCCTTTCCCGCCCATCTCCACGTCAACGTCCGGCCCGGCTTCCGTGATCATGGGATCGGGCGGGCGCTGGTGGACCGCTTCGCGGAGGACTGCCGCGCCGATGGCCTGCCCGGCCTGCATCTGGTGACCGGGGTGTTCGCGCGAAACGTGCCCTTCTATCAGCGCGCCGGTTTCACCGCGGCGACCCAGCGGGGGCCGCTGCTGTTCCTCGGTCGACGCCTGGGGTGAGCGCGGTTCAGAAGGCGGCCTTCAAAAGGCGGACGGGCACCCGCCGGCCTTGAGCACCCGCTGCGTGGAGGCCGGGTTGTTGGCCAACTTCGCCGCCGGGCGAACGGGCCGCCGCACCAGCTCTCCCCCGCAATTCGGACAATGCCCCTTCAACACCCCATCCCGGCAGTCGCCGCAGAAGGTGCATTCGAAGGAGCAGATGTAGGCATCGCGGGACTCCGGGGGCAAATCCCGGTCGCAGCATTCGCAGTTTGGCCTCAGCGCAAGCATGATGGGCATCGCCTTTCCATGGTTGCAGGATGATAGCAGCGGGGCGACGGCGGGGAAACCGGATGGCCGAAGTGGATATCGATAACGGGGTGAATCGCGGCGTCGCTCTCACCACGCCCCGCCTTGCGTACGCCCCCGAGCCCCGCAGCGGAAAGGATTAGAGAAGGCTTGCCGCGCGCCCTGCCAATGCCGCCGCGACCTCCTCCGTCACTCCAGCCCAGTCGCCGGGGCGGGGCTGGCGGAACAGGCGGGCGGTCGGGTACCAGGGGCTGTCCGAGCGGTCGAGCAGCCAGCGCCAATCCGGCGCGTGGGACAGCAACACCCACAGCGGGACACCCAGCGCCCCGGCCAGATGGGCGGGCGCGGTGCAGGAGGACACCACCAGGTCCAGCGACGCCATGATCGCCGCGCTGTCGGCGAAGTCGCGGATATCCGGCGCCAGATCGGTGAAGGAGGCCGGCATCGACCGCCGCGACAACTCGTCATGGCCGGGACCGAGTTGCAGCCCGAAGAAGCGGCAGCCCGGCACCGACAGCAGCGGGGACAGCACCGCCAGCCCCGGCGACCGCTCGCGATCACCGGCGAAATGCGGGTTGCCGGCCCAGACCAGCCCGACCTTGAGGCCGCCGCCGGCCAGCCGCTCCCGCCACGCCGCGGCGCGCGCCGGGTCGGCGGTCAGGTAGGGGACGGCGGCGGGAACGGTCTCCAGCCGGGTGGCGAAGGCCCGCGGCAGGCTGAGCAGCGGGCACTGCCAATCGAACGCCGGCAAGGGCTCGCCGCGCGCGAAGACCGCCTCCACCCCCGGCAGCCCGCGGAACAGGGGAACCAGATCGGCGCCGACCTCCAGAAACACGCGAGCGCCGCGGGCAGCCACCAAGGGGGCGTAGCGGACGAACTGGATGGCGTCGCCGCGGCCCTGCTCCTCATGCAGCAGGATGGTTTGACCGGCGATCTCCCCGCCGCTCCACAACGGCTGCGGCAGCCCGCGCGGTCTCGTCGGGAAATCGGCCACGCCCCAGCGCGCCTCGTAATCCTCCCAACCGCCGGGCAGGTCGCCGGCGAGAAGCCGCGCCAGCGAGCGGTTCCAGCGCGCCTCGGCGCTGGCCGGCTCAAGGCGGACGGCCCGATCGTGCAGGCGCAGCGAGGCGGCGATCTCCCGCCGGTCCCGCAGCCGGTTCGCCAGACCGCTCAGCGCACCGCGGTGATCCGGTTGAACGGCCAACGCCCGGTGGAGCGACACCAGGGAGCCGGGTTCGGACAGTGAGAGCGCATGCCAACCGTTCGCCGTGTCCGGACGCAGCCGCAGCAGACGGCGCAGCGTCCTCACGGCCTCCCCCTCCCCGCCCGCCTTGCGCCGGGCGGCGGCGAGAAGCTCCAGCGCGCCGTCGTTCGCCGGATCGAGCGCCAACGCGCCGCGCAGGGCCGCAACGGCGGCGCCCCACCGCCCCGCGTCATAATGGACGCGGCCGAGGTTGAGCCGGGCCGTCGCGTCTTCCGGCAGCAGGACCACGGCCTGCGCCAGCGCCGCCACCGTGTCAGGGTCCCTGATCCGCTGGAGCGCCACGCCGAGATGGTGCCACGCCTCCCCATGGTCGGGACGCAGTTGGACGGCGCGGCGCAGGGCGGACAGGGCCTCGCTTGTCCGTCCCGCGTAGCGCAGCAGAATTCCGGCCTGGGCCATCGGCTCGGCGAGGTCGGGCTGGATGACGGTTGTGCGGCGATAGGCCGCCAGGGCGAGCTCGCCCTGCCCCACCTGCCGCGCCGCTCCGGCCAGCGGAAAGGCGAGCGCCGCCGAATCGGGGCAAAGACGCAGGGCGGTCCGGTATTGCTCGGCCGCTGCGGCGGGGTTGCCGCGGGCCTGATGCAGCATGGCGAGGTTGGCGCGGTATTCGGGCTGGCCGGGGCGCAGCGTCACCGCCCGGCCCAGCAGGTCGGCGGCCTGCTCCAGCCGCCCACACTGGGCGCAGAGAAGGCCGTAGAGGTGGAGAGCGTTCGGCTCGTCCGGAACGGCGTCGAGAATGCGCCCGTAGAGGGCTTCCGCCTCTTCCGTCCGCCCGGCGGTGTGAAGGTCGAGCGCAATGGCCAGCGCCTCGTCCAGCGTCGCCACGGCGCCCGCCCCGCTCAGGTCTCGCGGCCGCCGATCACGCTGGCGGCGACCGCCAGACTTTCCGGCGTGCCCATGTCGATGAAGCGGGCCTTGGCGATGTGACCGTGCAGCGTGCCCGGCGGCATCTTGTGCAGCACGTCGCGGGTCAGCGAGCTGGCCCCGGAGGCCGCGATGCGGTCGAGGAAGGCCGCGGAGAAGAGATAGACACCGGCGTTGATGACCCCGCGCCCCGGCGCCTTGTCGAGGAACCGGCGGACGCGGCTGTCCGGCCCGACCTCGACCCGGCCGAAGCGGGCGGCGTCCTCCACCTCCACGCACAGGACCGACGCCTCCGCCCCTGACAGGCGGTACGAGGCGACGAAGGCGCGCAGGTCGGCGTCCAGGAAGGTGTCGCCGCTCATCACCAGGACGGTGCCGGCCTTCAGGTCCTTGCGGATGTAGGCGAGCGCCGCGGCGGAGCCCATCTGGCTCGGCTCGATCTGGCAGACGACGTCCAGCGAGCGGTTGGTGTCGCCCTGGGCCAGCCACGCCGTCACCCGGTCGGCCAGATGGCCCAGGCACAGCACCACCCGGCGCGCGCCGTAGGCGGCCAGATTATCCAGCAGATGTCCGAGAAAGGCGCGTCCCGCGATGGGCGCCAGCACCTTGGGCGTGTCGCCCGAGACGCCCCGCATGCGCGAGCCGAGACCACCAGCGAGCAGCGTGACGTCGATGTCCGTCAAGGCTTCCTCAGGCCGCACCGTGCTTCCCCTCATGCTCCCGGCGCCGCGGCGCCGCCCCCACACCCGCCGCATACCGCGTCGGCGGTGGATTGGTCAAACATTCGGTGGGGGTGACGGCGAACTTTCCCGGCCGACCGCCCAACGTAAGCCCCCAGCCGTCTGGACTATTCCGCGAAGGCGGCCAGCGTGGTTTCGCGCGGGAAGATATGGGGATGCCCCTCCCAATCGCTGCGCAGAGTCTCGAACACATGGACGTCGTGGAAACGGCCGTATTTGTGGACATGTTGACGCAGAACCCCGACCTCGCGCGCCTTCACAACCCTTTGGATGCGGATGACCGTGTCATTGCCCTCCATGAAATAGTTGAAGAGCTTGTTCATCCCCAATCCGTAGAAGCAATAGTCCATGATGAAGCAGTGCAGGAAGCCGGCGAGCCTCCGCCGGTCCTTCTCCTCCACGATGTACGAACCGGAGGAGCAGCGCAGATGCACCCGGTCGATGTCATAGTAGGAAAGATAGCCGACCGGGCGGCCCTCATGCTCGATGATGAAATGGCGGAAGTCCGCGCGGGCGTCCATCGCGGCCAGCCAAGCGCGCTGCCGCTCGACGTCCGGCTTCTCTAGATCGGTGAACATGAAACGGGTGATCGACGGTTCGGTGCGCCAGCGCAGCAGCATCTCGGCATCGTCGGCCATCGGACGGCGGAAGCGGAACATGAACCCTTACCCTTCGATCGCCTGCGGCGTCACGTCGCCAGATAGCCGCCGTCCACCGGCAGCATCACCCCGTTGATCCAGCCGCTGGCCGGCGACAGCAGGAAGGCGATGGCCGAGGCCACGTCCTCCGGCTTGCCGAAGCCCATGGGATGGGCGGCACGGATCGCCTCGAACTGCTCCGCCGTGGTGGTGCGGCGGAAGCGCTCCATCATCTCCGTATCGACCATCGCCGGGGCGACGCAGTTGACACGGATGCCGTCGCGCAGGAACTCCATGGCCAGCCCGCGGGTGGCCGAGACCAGCCCGCCCTTGGCCGCCGAATAGACCACGTTGCCCGGCTGCCCGATCTCCGCCGCGACGGAGGACACCAGCACCAGCGCCGCCGGCTCGGCGTGGCAGCCCTTCTGCCGCAGGCCGCGGGCCAGCGCCAGCGCGCTCAGCAGGTTGGCGTGGAGGATGCCGTCGAAGAAGGCGCGGTCGACTCCGCGCACCGGCTTGCCGATCTGCACCCCGGCGCAATGGGCCAGACCGGCGACGGGACCGCCGGCCTCCGCCTGCACCTTGACCCAACCGGGGATGGCGTCGCTGTCCGACAGGTCGAAGGCGGCCGTCCGGTGTCCCTCCCCCGGCAACAGCGCCAGCGTCTCGGCCAGCCGCCCGGCGTCGCGCCCGTTGAGCGTGACCCGCGCGCCGAGCCTTGCAGCCAGCAGAGCGGTCGCCCGCCCGATCCCGGCCGATGCGCCGGTGACTAGGACGTGCCGCCCGGTGAGTTCGACCAGCGGACTCATGACTTCGCTCATTCCGCGGCCATGCGGGCGAGCCACGCCCGGTGGAAGGCGGCGATGCGCTCCTCGCAGGAGCCGAGGACGGCCGGTGCCTGGACCTGCTTCAGCCCCTTGTGGGTGGCTTCGGCCACGCGCTGGTCCTCGCCCAGGATGGTGCGGTTGAAGCCGGCGACGTTGGCCTCCACCGCCTTGCGCGCGGCCCCGCCCTTGGTCTGCGGCTTGGACGTCTCGCCCAGGAACAGGCGGTAATGCAGCTCGCAGCGGTCCGGCCCGACGGGGTCGTAGGTCTGGACGCTCATCAGCGCGCCGTGGGAGACGCCGATGGCGAGGTTGGGGAAGATCAGATAATGGTCGTAGCTTTCCAGCCGGTCGCTGCGCGGCAGCCCCATCTTCTGGCTCACTCCATCCCACCAGCGCGCCGAGCCGTCGGACAGCTGGCTGACGCCCCGCGAATGCTCGCCCTCGTAGGAGCAGATCCACACCTTCTTGACGTAGCCCTTGAAGGTCTCGGGGTGGGTGGCGTCGACGTGGTAGACCTCCAGCGCGCTTTCCAGCGCCGCCTTCCAGTTGGCGCTCCAGGGCAGCACGCCCTCGTCGATGCGGTCGGTGAACAGATCCGACAGATGGTCGAGGACGGCGCCATAGGCGCCCAACTGCTCGTCCAGCCCCGGCCCGACCGGCTCCAGCCGGACGAAGACGAAGCGGCCGCGCACCGCCACCTCGAACCGCCGCAGGGCGAGGCGCTTCTTCGCCGCGTCGTCCAGGCCGAAATGCTCGCGGTTGCCGGGGATGCCGACCGGAACGCCGTCACGGTTGAAGACCCAGCCGTGATAGGGGCAGACCGGCTTGCCGTTGCCGCAGGGCCGCAGATGGATCAGCGAATAGCGGTGCGTGCAGACGTTGTGATAGGCCCGCAGCTCGCCGTCGAAGTTCTGGACCAGAACCGAGGTGCCGGCGATGTCGGCGGTGATGAAGTCGTTGTCGTTGCGCAGGTCGTCCGTAAATCCAACGAACATCCAGCAACGGCGGAAGACTCGTGCCGCCTCCTCGGCGTGATTGGCCTCGCCGGAGTAACGCTGGGGCGGGATCACCATGTCGGGCGGGAACGAAAGCCGGCTTTGCTGACCCCGGTCATCCATGGCTGATTCCATTTATCGGTTCGTTAATCATTCGACCCTAGCGTTCTTTCGGTTAATAGTCTCCGAATTCGCTCGAGTCCAGGACGGACGAAAAAGCGGCGGAGAGAGGGAGCAGCCGGTGAAGGCCATCATCGAGGGCGTGCGCATCGCGGGATTCCGGGCCGCCGTGCCGCCGCACCGCCATTCCTTCCTGGAGGACCATTCCCTCTTCACGGCGGAGGAGGCGGAAAAGCTGTTCGCCACCACCGGCGTCTACGAGCGGCGCATCGCCCCGCCGCACATCTGCGCGTCGGACATGTGCGTCGCGGCGGCGGAGGGGCTGCTCGCCCAGCTCGGCTGGGACCCGGCCAGCATCGACGTTCTGGTCTTCGTGTCGCAGGACCCCGACTACAACGTGCCGGCGACCTCCTGCGTCATGCAGAAGCGGCTGGGGCTGTCCACGGGGGCGGCCTGCTTCGACGTCAATCTGGGCTGCTCCGGCTTCGTCTACGGGCTGTGGATGGCCGGGCGACTGCTCGGCGGGTCGACGGGCCGGCGGGCCATCGTGCTGTGCGGCGACACCAGTTCGCGCCACCTCGTGCCGGGCGACCGCTCCACCCTGCCGCTGTTCGGCGACGCGGGCGGGGCCGTGGCGCTGGAGGTCAGCCAGGGGGCGACGCCGATCCACGTCGTCGTCGGCACCGACGGCGGCGGGGCCAAAAACATCTGGGTCAAGGCCGGCGGGCGCCGCAACTCGCTGGTGCCCGGACGCGAGCCCTGGCCGGCGGAGAAGCAGGAGCGGATGTTCACCGACTCGCGCCTGTCGCTGAACGGGGCCGAGGTCTTCGC
>NZ_WHOR01000174.1:0-12196 GCF_013340925.1 Azospirillum formosense | reverse complement strand
CGGTGTAGGTGAAGGTCTGGTCTTCGACGGTGATGGTGAAGCTGTCGCCGGCTTCGATCGTGCCGCCCAGAGTCACCTGGGTGATCTGCGGGGTGCCCGTCTTGGCCGCCGTCGTCGTGTTGGCGGCCATGGTCTGGGTGTTGTCGAAATAGGTGATCGTGCGCGACTCGTTGCCGTCCGTGATGATGAAGGACCGCTCGCGGCCCGAGGCGCCGCGGACCTCGATCTGCACGTCGGAGAAGCTGCCGAGCGAGGTGGTCATCGTGCCGGACAGCTTCAGGCCGACCAGGCCGTGGGCCATTTCGGCGCTGTTGATCTCGCCGGCCGCGCCCTCGATGGAGCCGTCGCCCTTGATGCGCACCGTGTAGGTGTCGGCCGACACCACGTTGGTGATGCGGGCGTTCTCGATGCCCTGAATGGTGTTGACGGCGCGGCGCGACTCGCTGGTGGAGTCCATGCGCATGCCGTTGCCGGCCAACAGGTTCTTGCCGGCATAGCCGCTGTCGCCGGCCAGCTTGTCGATCTGCTCCTTCAGCGCGTTGAACTGCGAGGCGAGCGTCTTGCGGGTGGCGACTGCACCGGCGTCGGTGCCCAGAGCGGAATAAGCGGCGGTGGTCAGGCCGCGCGCCTGCTCGATCATGCTTTCAATCGCGGTCACGCCCTTGTCGGCGGCCTTGATGGTGCTGATCGACTGACCCATGGCGTCCTTCAACGACGACAGGTCACCGGCGCGCTGGGTCAGGCTCTTCGCTGCGAAGAACGAAGTCGGGCCGTCGAGCGCCGAGTTGATCTTGTTGCCGGTCGAGAGGATGTTCTGCTTGACACCGATCTTGTCGTTCACGCTCTGCAACTGCAGCAGATTCGTGCGCATTGACGCGGTGAGAGTGACGTCGTTGATGGCCATGGTTCCAAGTCTCCTTCTGAGGCTCGCCCCGCGGCTGGTGCTTGAAACCGAAGCGAGGCAACGTGCATTTGCGCGGTCCACCTCTATCAAGACCCGTGCCAATTCGCGGATCTTCCAGTAAGTTGTTGATTTAGTTGGGCGTCCTTGGGGCTTGCGCGGTGGGCCGATCATGGCCGGCCGGCCGGTCCTTCCCACGGCGGCGGAAAGTTTTGCCGGGCAGAAAGGGTGTTGCGCTTCGGACTCCGGGACAAAACTACCCAGTTGGGGGCGCCGGCAGGGTGCCGGTAAGCTCTTGGTGTCGGCGGAGCAGGGGGCTATCGTCGGGGGGCGCCACCCATCAGGGCAGTCTCGGCGCCCGCAACGAAGACGGAGGGATGAGCATGGCCGGACGCATCGAGGCGCGGCTGAAGGAATTGGGGATCGAGCTGCCGCAGGCGGCGGCCCCGGTGGCGGCCTATGTGCCCTACACGCAGTCGGGCAACACGCTCTACGTGTCGGGGCAGGTTACCGTGTGGAACGGCGAGCGCCGCTTCATCGGCAAGCTGGGCCAGGACTTCACGGTGGAGCAGGGGCAGCAGGCGGCGCGGCTGTGCGCTCTCAACATCATCGCCCAGGCGAAGGCGGCCTGCGGCGGCGATCTCGACCGGGTGACGCGTGTGCTGCGGCTGGGCGGATTCGTCAACGGAACCCCGGACTTCCACGACCAGCCGCTGGTCATCAATGGCGCATCGGAACTGATGATGCAGGTGTTTGGCGACGCCGGGAAGCACGCCCGCGCCGCGGTCGGCGCTCCGTCGCTGCCGGGCAATGTGGCCGTCGAGGTGGACGCCATCCTGGAGTTGGCCTGATCGGGGCTCCGGATCGGGGGAGGGGTGGGCCTCTTGCCGCAACGCGGAAAAGCGCCCACCTCCCTCGGCGTGCCCGCGACGGAGCCCGCGAAGGAGAGAACATGCCTGACGGCAAGGACACCGGCCCCGGCGCCGCCCCCGCCCCCGAGGTCGGGGAGACCATCACCGTCAAGGTCCTGACCGGCATCGGCCAAGCCGATCCCCAGGAATGGGACGCCTGCGCCGGGCCGGACAACCCGTTCCTCAGCCACGCCTTCCTGCTGGCGCTGGAGGAGTCGGGGTCGGCCATCGGCCGCACCGGCTGGCAGCCCAGCCACCTCATCGCCCTCGACGGGGCGGGGCGGATCATGGGCGCGGTGCCGCTCTATCTGAAGAACCATTCCTACGGCGAGTATGTCTTCGACCACGCCTGGGCGCACGCCTATGAGCGGGCGGGGGGGCAGTATTATCCGAAGCTGCAATGCGCCGTGCCCTTCACCCCGGTGCCGGGACCGCGACTTCTGGTCCGGCCCGGCGCCTCGATCCAAGGGATGGAGGCGGTCGCCAGCGCCTTGATCCAGGGGATGGAGGAGGTGGCGCGGCGTTACGGAGTCTCCTCCGTCCATGTCACCTTTCCGGAGGAGGCGGACTGGCGCCGCCTCGGCGCGGCCGGCTGGCTGCTCCGCGAAGGCGTGCAGTATCATTGGGAGAACCGCGGCTATGCCAGCTTCGACGACTTCCTGGGAACCCTGAACAGCCGCAAGCGCAAGGCCATCCGCAAGGAGCGCCGCGAGGTGGCGGAGAGCAGCGTCCGCCTGCACAGCCTGACCGGCGCCGACCTGAAGCCGGAGCATTGGGACGCCTTCCACCGCTTCTATCTGGAGACCGCCGACCGGAAATGGGGCGGCGGCTATCTGAACCGCGCCTTCTTCCGCCTTCTGGGCGAGACCATGGCCGACCGGGTCATGCTGGTGATGTGCGAGGATGGCGGGGAATGGGTGGCTGGCGCCTTGAACCTGATCGGGACCGACGCCCTCTATGGACGCAACTGGGGTTCCGACGGGAGCTACCGTTTCCTGCATTTCGAGGCGTGCTACTACCGCGCGCTGGACTTCGCCATTGAGCGCGGCCTCGGCCGGGTCGAGGCCGGCGCCCAGGGGGAGCACAAGATCCAGCGCGGCTATCTGCCGGTGCCGACCTACAGCGCCCACTGGGTGGCCGACCCCGGCTTCCACCGCGCCATCGCGGACTATCTGCGCCGCGAGCGGCCCGGCGTGGCGGCGGAGCGGGAGGCCCTGATGGAGTTGTCACCCTACCGCCAGGATGGCGTGTCGGAGCAATAGGGCCGGATCAGTAAGGAATGCGGTCGGGACGGGCGGCCCACTCGTCGAAGACGGCGCGCGCCTCATCGGCCAGCAGACGCTGCATGGGGATCGCCCGCTGCTCCAGCGGCAGGGCGATTTCCGTGTAGAGGAAGGCGTCGTCGAAACCGATGGACGCCGCGTCGTCGCGCGCGTTGGCGTAAACGATGCGTTCGATCCGTGCCCAGTAGATGGCCGACAGACACATCGGGCAGGGCTCGCAACTCGTGTAGACGGTCGCTCCGGCGAGGCTGAAGCTGCCGAGGTCGCGGCAGGCGTTGCGGATGGCGACCACCTCGGCGTGCGCCGTCGGGTCGTTGCTGGAGGTCACGCAGTTCCAGCCCTCGCCGATGATCCGGCCCTCCCGCGCGATGACCGCGCCGAAGGGCCCTCCGGCGTTGCCCTGCATGTGTGTGCGGCTGAGCGCGATGGCGCGGCGCAGGCACTCCGTGTCGAAACTCGTCATGCTTTCCCTCTCCCAAACCCTAACCGCGTTGTCGTTCAATCGTTTAGTGTCCGTTTCACAGCTCTGGCCCGGCATGCGCCCGCGGCATTGCAGGGGTGGCGGACGATTGGGGATTTCTCCTTTACTGCCCCCGCGCAATGCGTAGTGTGGGCGGGACCAGCTGACCGACGGACCCGCCCGATGACCGACCGCACCATGGAGTTCCTGAAGCAGGTGCGGGACCATCTATTCTATCTCAAACTTAGGCCGGGCGGTGTGCGCCTTCAGGCGAAAGGCGTCGATCTGTCGAGACTGCGGCTGAAGGGCTTCAACCTGCAAACGGCCGTCCTCACCCAGGGCAACTTCTCCGATGCCCAGCTCGAAGAGGTCAGCTTCGCCATGGCCGACCTGTTCGGGGCGAATTTCAGCCGGGCGAAGCTGGTGGGCTCCTCCTTCGCGCGGGCGGACCTGCGCGGGGCGAACTTCCTCAAGGCCGACCTGACCCGCACCGACTTCGAGGGGGCGGACCTGCGCCCTGGCCAGATCCTGGTGCACCGCGCCGGGGGGGAGGACGAGGAGGAGCGGCGGCCCGCCAACCTGAAGGACGCGCGGCTGGACGGCGTCAGCTTCAAGGGCGCCGACCTCAGCCATGCCGAACTGGCCAACGCCTCGACGGCCGGCGGCGACTTTAGCAACGCCAACCTGTTCGCCGCCAATCTGGCCGGGGCCGACCTGACCGAGGCGAACTTCAGCGGGGCCAAGATGAAGCGCGCCGTGCTCAACGGCGCCAACCTGAGCCGCGCCATCCTGCGCAACGCCGACCTGCGCGAGGCGACCCTGCGCAACGTCGACCTGACCGTCGCCGACACGCAGGGCGCCAACCTCAGCGGCGCCGTCTACATGCGGAACGCCGACGCCCTGCCGGCGCCGGTGCGCAGCGTGCTGGACGCCCACATCCTGTGGATCAACAGCGGCGGCGGGGCCGGGCTGCGGGCGGACTTCACCGGGATGGACCTGCGCGGGCTGGACCTCACCGCCTGCGATCTGTCGGGCGGGGTGTTCCGCGACGCCAACCTGGACGAGGCCCGGCTGTCCAACGCCTCCCTCTCGCTGGCCGATTTCGGCGGGGCCACCCTGCGCCGGGCGCGGCTGGACCAGGCGGTGCTGACCGGGGCGAATCTGAGCGGGGCCGACCTGACCGGAGCGGACCTCCACGGCTCCGACCTCGGCATGGTGGACCTGCGCAACCCGGACGGCACGCCGACCGGGCGGAGCTGGCCGGCCAACCTGACGGGCGCCACCCTGACCGCCGCCGATCTGCGCGGCGCCCGGCTGACCGGGGCCAAGCTGGCCGGCGCCGGCTTCGAGATGGCCAACCTCGCCTCGGCCGACCTGCGCGGCTGCGACGAGGCGGCGGCGAACCTGTCGAAGGCCAGCCTGATGGGCGCGCGCCGCGGCCCGCTGGACGCGCGGCCGCCGCGCGATGGCGGCGGCCCCCTCATCGCCCTGTAGCCCTCACCTCCAGGCGGCGAGCACCGCGGCGGCGGTGGATTCTCGCAAAGGCGCGCGCTCGGGCGGGGTGCCGCCATCGACGCGCAGGCCCATCAGGGTCTCCACCAGCGGCTCCGGCCCCGGCGTGACGCGGATCTGGCCGCGCGCGGCGATGTGCGGGTGATCGGGCATCTCCGCCAGGGTCGGCAGCGCCTCGAAGCAGCAATCCACGGGATCGAGCAGCGCCTTCCAGTCGGCGAGACTACGGCTGGCGAACAGGGCGTCCAGCTCCGCGATCAGGGCGGTCTGGGGCAGCGGGTCGCCCTGCCGGGCGGTCCAGTCGGGGCGTCCCACCGCCTCGCAGAAGCCTTGCCAGAATTTCGCCTCCAACGCCGACAGGGTGGCGAAGCGGCCGTCGGCGGTGCGGTAGATGCGGTAGCAGGCCGCCCCGCCGGACAGCAGCGCCTCGCCGCGGCGGGGGACCTCTCCGCGGGCGTCGGCGGTCAGGTTGAAGCCCTGCCAGCCCAGCACCGTCTCCATGATCGACAGGTCGAGGAAGCAGCCCTCGCCGCTGCGCTGGCGCCCGAACAGGGCGGCGACGACCGCCAGCGCCGCCTGCTGGGCCGAGGCGAAATCGGCGACCGGCGGGTGGCTGATCGAGGGGCGGTCCGGCGTGCCTGAGGAATCCAGCCCGCCGCCCACCGCCATATAGTTCAGGTCGTGGCCGGCCCGCCGGGCGTAGGGGCCGTTGCTGCCCCAGCCGGACAGGCTGGCGTGGACCAGCCGCGGATTCAGCGCGCGCAGCCGGGCGTGGCCGACCCCCAGCTTGTCCAGCACGCCGGGGCGGTAGCTTTCCACCAGGGCATCGGCCCCGGCGATCAGCGTCTCGAAGGCGCCGCGGTCGCCCTCGTCCTTCAGGTTCAGGCGGATGACGGTCTTGCCGGCGTTGAGGAGCTTGTAGGCGGCGGTCGTGCCGTCGGCGTCGGTGGGCCCCATCTGGCGCAGCGGGTCACCGCTCGGAGGCTCCACCTTCACCACCTCGGCGCCGAGGTCGGCCAGCATCTGCGCGGCGTAAGGGCCTGGCAAATACTGGCCGAGATCGATGACGCGCAATCCGCTCAGGAAGGGCAGGGGCATGGTGCGTTTCCTTGTTCTTCGTTTTGGGGCTTCGTTCCGGTGGCGCCGCCGGGGACGAGTGTCCGCGATGGGGCGTTCGGAATGCAACCGTCGACCCTTCACGTTTGTGCCGCCTCCACCGTCGATATCAGACCGATGGCGAGGAGGAAAACATGTCCACGGGCAAGGCTCCCAAGTACAAGGTCTACAAGGATCACCGCAACGAATGGCGCTGGACCTTCCACGCCGCCAATGGCGAGACCATCGCCGTCAGCAGCGAGGGCTACACGGCCGAGCGCGACTGCCTGCACGGCATCGCCCTGATGAAGAGTTCGAACGACGCGGTCGTTCTGGTCGAGGAGTGATCGCCCGGCGATCCAGAAGCCGGGCAAAAAGAAAGGGGGCCTTGCGGCCCCCTTTTTCGCGTTCCGTGCGACGCGGCGTCATTCCGCCAGTTCGTGCACGACCTCGTCCTCGTCCTCGTCGCCGGAGCGCCGCTTGCGCGAGCCCTCGGTGTAGTCGAAGGCGGGCTTGTCGTCCTTCACGGTGACCTTGACCAGGCCGCCCTTGGCGAGCTTGCCGAACAGCAGCTCCTCCGCCAGCGGCTTCTTCAGGTGCTCCTGGATCACGCGGCCGAGCGGGCGCGCGCCGTAGAGCGGGTCGTAGCCCTTCTTGCCCAGCCACTCGCGGGCCTGATCGTCGAGTTCGATCGTGACGCCGCGGTCCTCGAGCTGCGCTTCCATCTGCATGATGAACTTGTCCACCACGCGGTTGATGACCTCCTGGGTCAGCGGCGCGAAGGGGATGATCGCATCCAGACGGTTGCGGAACTCCGGCGTGAACAGCTTCTCCACCGCTTCCATGTCCTCGCCGACCCGACGCTCGCGCTCGAAGCCGATGGCCGGCTTGGCCATGTCCGAGGCGCCCGCGTTGGAGGTCATGATGAGGATGACGTTGCGGAAGTCCACCGTCTTGCCGTTGTGGTCGGTCAGCTTGCCGTGATCCATGATCTGCAACAGGATGTTGAACAGATCCGGATGGGCCTTCTCGATCTCGTCGAGCAGCAGCACGCAATGCGGATGCTGGTCGATGGCGTCGGTCAGCAGACCACCCTGGTCGAACCCGACATAGCCCGGAGGGGCGCCGATCAGGCGGGAGACGGTGTGCCGCTCCATGTACTCCGACATGTCGAAGCGGGTCAGCTCAATGCCCAGCGTGAGGGAGAGCTGGCGGGCCACCTCGGTCTTGCCGACGCCGGTCGGGCCGGTGAACAGGTAGTTGCCGATCGGCTTCTCCGGCTCGCGCAGGCCGGCGCGGGCCAGCTTGATGGCGGAGACCAGCGCGTCGATGGCCTTGTTCTGGCCGAAGACCATGGTCTTCAGGTCGCGCTCCAGGTTGAGGAGCGTCTCCTTGTCGTCGCGGCTGACCGACTTCGGCGGGATGCGGGCGATCTTGGCGACCACCGCCTCCACGTCCTTGACGGAGATCTTCTTCTTCCGCTTGTTCTCCGGCAGCAGCATCTGCGCGGCGCCGACCTCGTCGATGATGTCGATGGCCTTGTCCGGCAGCTTGCGGTCGCCGATGTACTTCGCGGACAGCTCCACCGCCGAACGGATCGCGTCGTTGGTGTAGCTCACCCGGTGATGCTTTTCGTAGTAGGTCTTGATCCCCTGGAGGATCTTGATCGCATCCTCGACCGTCGGCTCGTTGACGTCGATCTTCTGGAAGCGCCGGACGAGCGCCCGGTCCTTCTCGAAATAGTTCCGGTATTCCTTGTAGGTCGTCGAACCGATGCAACGCAGCGAGCCGGAGGCGAGGGCCGGCTTCAGCAGGTTCGAGGCGTCCATCGCACCGCCCGAGGTCGCACCGGCGCCGATGACCGTGTGGATCTCGTCGATGAAGAGGACGGCACCTTCCGTGGCCTCCAGCTCGGAGACGACGGCCTTGAGGCGCTCTTCGAAATCGCCGCGGTACCGCGTACCGGCGAGCAGGGAGCCCATGTCGAGCGCGAAGATGGTGGCGCCCTTCAGCACCTCCGGAACCTCGCCATGGACGATGCGGCGGGCCAGCCCCTCGGCGATGGCGGTCTTGCCGACACCGGGGTCACCGACATACAGCGGGTTGTTCTTCGACCGCCGGCACAGGATCTGGATGGTCCGTTCGACCTCCTGCTCCCGTCCGATCAGCGGATCGATCTTCCCGCTGGCCGCCTTCTTGTTCAGGTTGACGCAATAAGCCTCTAGGGCTTCGCTGCCTTTCTTCACGACCTTCTCCGCCGCCGCGTCCTCGTCGGCTCCGGTAACGCGCTTCGCTTCCGAGCGGCCCGGGGCCTTCGCGATTCCGTGAGAGATGTAGTTCACCGCGTCGAAACGGGTCATCTCCTGCTCCTGCAGGAAATAGACCGCGTGGCTTTCGCGTTCAGAGAACAGGGCGACGAGCACATTTGCTCCCGTCACCTCTTCACGCCCCGACGACTGGACGTGGATGGCCGCGCGTTGCAGCACCCGCTGGAAGCCAGCCGTCGGCTTAGCATCATCGGGCCTGTTCGTGATCAGGTTCGCAAGCTCGTTGTCGAGGTAATCCGAGAGTTCGGCGCGCAGGCGGTCCAGATCGACCCCACAAGCGCGCAAGACGGCCATTGCATCGGCATCCTCGGTCAATGCGAGCAGCAAGTGTTCGAGCGTCGCGTATTCGTGCCTGCGCTCGTTCGCATGGGCCAGGGCTCGGTGCAGCGTCTGTTCCAAGTTACGCGACAGCATCTGTGGCCTTAATCCTTTTCTAGCGTACATTGCAGCGGATGCTGGTTCTGGCGCGCAAAGTCCATAACCTGCGTGACTTTCGTCTCCGCCACTTCGTAGGTGAACACGCCGCACAAGCCCACACCCCGCCGGTGCACATGCAGCATGATCCGTGTCGCCTCCTCGCGCGACTTGGCAAAGAAGCGCTCCAAGACATGAACGACGAATTCCATAGGTGTGTAGTCGTCGTTCAACATCAAGACCTTATACATCGAGGGCTTTTTAGTCTTAGGCTTGGTTTTGATGACCACGCCCGTAGTGGTGCCCTCGTCGCCGTGTTTGTCGTTTTCGGCCATGGTCTCAACAGGTCAGCATCGCGATGTACGTCGCATGAATGATATGAGAACTCCGGGCGCGGTGGGAAGGGGCCGTTTTCGGTGAGTCCCCATTTGGGAGAGGCCCATTCGGAACGAAACCTGCCCGGCTACCTCGGAATTGGTGGAAAACAACCGCTTTGCGGCAGAATTGCCGCACCGGCGTGCCAAAAATGGCACGACCGGCGCCCGGTGCCGGCATCCTGTAGATGCCCATTGCCCGAAAACAAACAAGCCCGGCGGTTTGCACCGCCGGGCTTTCCCGGAACTTCACAATGCCGTGAGGCGGCAGGATTTAAAGCGGTACCGCCTTGCGCCGTCCACGCCCCCGGACGGTAGCGTCCCGGGGGCGATGGAGGTGGGAGCCGCCCCGGCCTCGCGGCCAGGTCTATGGAATTGCTGACTCCGGGTCATTTTGTCTCAGGCAGACGTCTGGGGCCGGCCTGGATCAGGCGGCCTTCGCCGCGACCGGCTTGGACAGCGTCTCGACCGTGACCTGGAGGCGGTCGTTGATCGGCGCAAAGGCGTCCTTGGCGGTCTTCAGCGACAGTTCCTGCAGCTTGGCGCTCTCCTTGACGAAGGTCTCGAAGCTCGCCTTGGCGAAGCTGCTTTGCAGCTCGACCAGCTCCTGGATGGTCTTGACGGCCAGCAGGGCCTTGCCGGTGGCGGCGCTCTTCTCCAGCGAGGACTGGGTGAAGGAAGCGACCTGCTTGCCGGCTTCCTCGGCGCCCTTGGCGACGATGGTGCCCGACTTCACGACGGCGTCGACGTTGCCCTTGGTCAGGGCGGTCAGCTCGTCGAAGCCCTTCAGGATCTGCGCCGAGGCCTTCTCGAACTGCTCCTGCTGGGACTTGACCAGACCGTCCACGTTCTGCTTGGCGGCGGACACGGCGTCTTCGAAGGTCTTGGTGGCGGCGGCAAACTTGTCGGTCATGGAACGGCTCCTCGAATTTCATCGGGTTGACCCGCGCCGGACCCACCGATTGGCGACCGCGCGGATGATCCGACCAACGACCCCGTGGCTTCGGGCGTCGGGTCGATGCTGCAATGCAGCATGACTAAACTTAGGGCAGGGTTCGGCGCCTGTCAACGGGATTTTGTGCACCGCACAAAAACTTTGGCGCGTCCCGGCCGGCCCCTTCACGCGCGGAGCCCGGCCGCCGGGAAAACGGCCGGGCTCCGTGGTTCCGCCGTGGTGGCGGATCAGGCCGCGATCGGCTTGGAGAGCGTGCTGACGGTGACCGACACGCGGTCCTTGAGCGGGGTCAGGGCCGCCGTGGCGACGCGGGTGCCGATGCCCTGGAGGCGGGAGGACTCCGCGACGAAGGCGTCGAAGCTGGCCTTCACATACTCGCTCTGGAGATCGACGACCTCCTTCAGCGACTTCGCGGTCAGCAGGGCCTTGCCGGTGGTGACCGACTTGTCGAAGGAGGCCTGGGCGTAGGCGGTCACCTCGCGGGTCAGCTCCTCGGCGCCCTGGGTGGCGATGCTGCCGCTCTGGATCAGCGCCTCGACGTTGGCCTTGTTCAGGGCCTGAAGCTCGGCGGAAATCTTCAGGAGTTGGGCGGACAGCTTCTCGACCTGCTCCTTGGTGGCGGAGGCGGTCTGTTCGAACGTCTTCGCGGCCTGCTCCTGGCCGGCCTTGACGAAGCCCTCGACCTGCTCCTTGGCCTGGGCGGCGGCGCTCTCGAACGCCTGGGTGGGGGCGGGGGCCGGCTTGGCCTTCGTCACGGTCGTCATGCCTTGCGTTCCTTCCTTCGTCGAAGCCCGGCGCGCATCAACCCGGACCGGCGGACCGTCCGCCTGCGGGGCGCAGACCGGCTGCGTTGGGTGTGGTCCGGACCGAAGCCGGACCGGAAAAATGCTGCAGTGCAGCAATGGCTAAACTATGGGCAGATGTCCGTGGAGTCAACAAAGAATCTTGTGCGTCGCACAATATATCAGTTGAGCCCGGTCCCTTTGCTTGGCGGGTACGGCGCAAGCTCCACCGTTCCGCCCAATGGGAAATCCGATCCACTTCGGCTCGACTGGGCGGAGCCTTTACGAAAGCTTTACCGCCAATCCTGCCCAATCATACCCTGCCCGCCGAAGGGACGCGCTTCGGCCAAAGGTCAGACCAACCGCGGCGGAACGTCGCAGCTTTCAGTTCGGGAACGTTCTTTCATGACCTATTGCCTCGGCATCAAGACCCGCGACGGCCTGATCGGCCTGTCGGACGGGCGCATCACCAGCGGTTCGCAGCTGTCGTCCGCGCGCAAGGTGACCATGGTGGGCAGCGGCGGCGACCGCTTCTTCATCCTGAATTCCGGCCTGCGCAGCGTGCGCGACAAGACGCTGGCCTACCTGCGCCGCGACATGTCCCGGCGCCGCGGCGAGACCTACCCGACCATGCTGGACGCGCTGTCGGCCTTCACGGCCTGCCTGCGCCAGGTGGCGGCGGAGGACAAGGAGGCGCTGGAGGCGTCCAAGCTGGCCTTCAACCTGCACGCCATCATCGGCGGCCAGCTCGCCGAGGACCGCGAGCCCTACATGTTCCTGGTCTATCCGGAGGGCAACTGGATCGAGGTGGACGAGCGCACGCCCTACCTGTCGATCGGTGCCACCGCCTACGGCAAGCCGATCCTCGACCGCGCGCTGTCCTACGGCACGGACATGCGGACGGCGCTGAAGATCGCCTACCTGTCCTTCGACAGCACGCGCTTCTCGTCCAACGACGTCGGCTTCCCCATCGACATGGTGACCTTCAACGCCCAGGAGCGGCTGTGGCGCCAGTCGAACTTCGACTATGACGATCTGGTCGAGCAGCGCCTGTGGTGGAACCGGAACATCACCGAACTGGCCCGGCGGATGCCGGACGGTCCGTGGGTGGACACGCTGCTGGCCGCCGGCGCGCGGGCGGATGTCGCTGAAGAAGAGGTGTTCTGAACCTTTGCCCCCACC
>NZ_WHOR01000173.1:0-12202 GCF_013340925.1 Azospirillum formosense | reverse complement strand
AGTGGACTGTTAGGGTTACGTGGGGATGACATCGCGACATCTTGAGTAGAGGGCAAGTGTTGTGTGGCGTGGCCGGGTACGCACGGGGATGTAAACAGGAAAGATCGACGGCAGCTTCAGAGGTGTTTTAGAAACAGCTTCGATCCTGACCACCAACCGGCCAAGCCTGTAACGAACATCCGGCCCGAAACGAACATCCGGGAGAGAGACATGCCCAAGTTCGCCGCCAATCTGACGATGCTCTACAACGAGCTTCCCTTCCTCGACCGCTTCGCCGCGGCGGCGAAGGACGGCTTCACCGGCGTCGAGTACCTGTTCCCCTATGCCTTCGAGAAGGACGCGCTAGTCGAGCGGCTGGCCGCCAACCGGCTGACCCAGATCCTGCACAACCTGCCGGCGGGCGACTGGGACGCGGGCGAGCGCGGCATCGCCGTCCTGCCGGACCGCGTGGGCGAGTTCCAGGACGGGGTGGGCCGCGCCATCGAGTACGCCACGGCGCTGGGCTGCAAGCAGATCAATTGCCTCGCCGGCAAGGCTCCGGCGGGTGTGGCGGCGGACGCGCTGGAGCGCACCTTCGTCGACAACCTGTCCTTCGCCGCCAAGGCGCTGAAGCAGGCCGGCATCCGCTTCCTGATCGAGCCGATCAACACCCGCGACATTCCGGGCTTCTATTTGACCAACACCGCGCAGGCGGAACGGATTCTGGAGGCCGTCGGCTCCGACAACCTCTTCATCCAGTACGACGTCTATCACATGCAGATCATGGAGGGCGATCTCGTCCCGACCATGCAGCGCCTGCTGCCGAAGATCGCGCATGTCCAGATCGCCGACAATCCGGGCCGCAACGAGCCGGGGACCGGCGAGATCAACTACCCCTTCGTCTTCGCAGCGCTCGACCGGATCGGCTACGACGGCTGGGTCGGTTGCGAGTACAAGCCGGCCAAGGGGACCAGCGAAGGGCTGGGCTGGATGCGCGCCGCCACCCCCGGCGAGACCGTCGCCGCCTGAGGGCCGCCGCCTGATCGCCCACCCTGTTTCGACCGCCCGAACACAGAAGATTTGAGGACACAGCCATGAACGTTGGATTCATCGGTCTCGGCATCATGGGCCGCCCCATGGCCGGTCATCTGGCCGACGCCGGCCACACCCTGTTCGTTTACGACATCAACCCGGCTCCGGAAGACCTGCTCACCAAGGGCGCCACGGCCTGCGGCTCCAGCCGCGAGGTGGCGCAGAAGGCCGACATCGTCTTCACGATGGTCCCCGACACCCCCCATGTCCAGGCCGCCCTGTTCGGCCCGAACGGCGTCGCCGAGGGGCTGTCCGCCGGCAAGATCGTCGTGGACATGTCCTCGATCTCCCCGATCGAGACGAAGCAGTTCGCCCAGCGCATCAACGAGCTGGGCTGCGACTACCTCGACGCCCCGGTGTCCGGCGGTGAGGTCGGCGCCAAGGCCGCGTCGCTGACCATCATGGTCGGCGGTCCGGACAAGGCCTTCGAGACGGTGAAGCCGCTGTTCGAGAAGATGGGCAAGAACATCACGCTGGTCGGCGGCAACGGCGACGGCCAGACGACGAAGGTCGCCAACCAGATCGTCGTCGCCCTGACCATCGAGGCGGTGGGCGAGGCCCTGCTGTTCGCGTCCAAGGCCGGCGCCGACCCGGCGAAGGTCCGTCAGGCCCTGATGGGCGGCTTCGCCTCCTCGCGCATCCTGGAGGTGCATGGCGAGCGCATGGTCAAGCGCACCTTCGATCCGGGCTTCCGCATCGAGCTGCACCAGAAGGACCTGAACCTCGCCCTGTCCGGCGCCCGCGCGCTCGGCGTGTCGCTGCCCAACACGGCAACCTGCCAGGAGCTGTTCAACGCCTGCGCCGCCCAGGGCGGCAAGGCGTGGGACCACTCCGGCATGGTCCGCGCGCTGGAGTTGCTCGCCAACCACGAGATCGGCCAGAACCATCGCGTGACCGAACCCGCGGAGTGAGGCTGAGCTTTATCTCCCTCTCCCGCCCCGGGAGAGGGAGGGGCCCGCCGCATGGCGGCGGGAGGGTGAGGGTGCCGCCGAGATTGGATCGCCGATCCTCGGCCTTACCCTCACCCGGCCCTTCGGGCCACCCTCTCCCGGGACGGGAGAGGGAAAGACGCCCTCCCCATTGCCCCCCGCGCCAAATCCGTTAGCATTCCCAGCACATGAGGACCGGCGCCGGTGAACGGCGCGGCTCAGGGAAGGGACAGAACCAGACCATGACGACCACCGACCCCCGCGCGCTCCTGACCGACATGTTCCGTGCCGCCGTCGCTTCGGCGCAGCCGGCGCTGTGCGTGCCGCCGCATCTTCCGGAACCGCCGAAGGGCCGCACGGTCGTCGTCGGTGCCGGCAAGGCCGCGGCCTCCATGGCGAAGGCGGTGGAGGATCACTGGAAGGGTCCGCTGTCCGGTCTGGTCGTCACCCGCTACGGCCACAACGTGCCGTGCGAGCGGATCGAGGTGGTCGAGGCGTCGCACCCCGTGCCCGACGAGGCCGGCCAGCAGGCGGCCCGCCGCATCCTCGACATCGCCGCCTCGCTCGGCCCCGACGACCTCATGCTCTGCCTGATCTCCGGCGGCGGCTCCGCCCTGCTCGCCCTGCCGGCGCCGGGCATCAGCATGGCCGACAAGCAGGCGGTGTCCAAGGCGCTGCTCCGCTCCGGCGCGAACATCACCGAGATGAACTGCGTGCGCAAACACCTGTCCGCCATCAAGGGCGGGCGGCTGGCCGCCGCGACCAAGGCGCGGGTGGTCTCGCTGGTCATCTCCGACGTGCCGGGCGACGACCTGTCGGTGATCGCCTCCGGCCCCACCGTGCCCGACCCGACCAGCTACGCCGACGCGCTGGCCGTGCTGGAGAAGTACGGCATCACCCCGCCGCAGCCGGTCATGGACCATCTGCTGGCCGGCCGCGACGAGAGCCCGAAGCCCGGCGACCCGCGGCTGGAGCGCGTCAGCACGATCCTCGTCGCCACCCCGCAGATGGCGCTGGAGCGCGCGGCGGAGGTCGCCCGCAAGGCCGGCGTCACCCCGGTCATCCTCGGCAACGCGCTGGAGGGTGAATCGCGCGAGGTGGCGCTCGTCCATGCCGGCATCGCCCGCCAGATCGTCGAGCACGACCAGCCGGCGGGCAAGCCCTGCGTCCTGCTGTCCGGCGGCGAGACCACGGTGACCGTGCGCGGCAAGGGCCGCGGCGGCCGCAACGCCGAGTTCCTGCTGGCGCTGACCGTGGCGCTGGACGGCATGAAGGGCGTCCACGCCCTGGCCGCCGACACCGACGGCATCGACGGCACGGAGGACAACGCCGGCGCCCTGCTCGCCCCCGACACGCTTTCCCGTGCCGCCGAGGCCGGGGTCAACGCCAAGGAACGGCTGGCCGACAATGACGGCTACAGCTTCTTCAGCGCGCTCGGCGACCTGCTGGTGACCGGGCCGACCCTGACCAACGTCAACGACTTCCGCGCGGTTATGGTCGTGTGAATGGCGGGGCGCCGCCAGTCGATTTAATATATCACTTACGGCCAGGGCGGCGCCCGCTCACGAAAATTTGTTGATGACTCCACGGATTATCCGCCACACTCACCGTCAAGGCATCACGAATACGGCGTCTGGCATGCCACAGGCATCCAACCGGACAGCCCCGTTCGAAGGATAAAGCGAAGCGGTCGGGCACCGAACGCACCCCGCGCGCGCCAGGACAAGAACGAGATCGCGGACCATCCGGGAGGAACCATATGCGCCAAACCGGTGCGCAAAGCGCCCTGCCTGTCGGCGGGCGTTGGATGCAGTTGCTTGCCGGCGTCATCTGCATGTCGATGATCGCCAATCTCCAGTACGGGTGGACCCTCTTCGTCGAACCCATCGACGACAAGCACGGCTGGGGCCGTGCGGCCATCCAGGTGGCCTTCACCATCTTCATCTTCACCGAAACATGGCTGGTGCCCGTCGAGGGCTGGTTCGTCGACCGCTTCGGCCCGCGGATCGTCGTGCTGTTCGGCTCGGTGCTCTGCGCCGCCTCCTGGGCGTTGAATGCGGTGGCGGATTCGCTGCTCGTGCTCTACGTCGCGGCGGCCATCGGCGGGATCGGGGCGGGCGCCGTCTACGGCACCTGCGTGGGCAACGCGCTGAAATGGTTCCCCGACCGGCGCGGTCTGGCCGCCGGGATCACCGCGGCGGGCTTCGGAGCCGGTTCCGCCCTGACGGTGGTGCCCATCGCCACGATGATCGAGACGTCGGGCTACGAGGCGACCTTCATGGCCTTCGGGTTGGGCCAGGGGCTGGTGGTCTTCGCGCTCGCCTGGCTGCTGGTCGCCCCACCCTCGACACCCCTCGCCCGCGGCGGCTTCGCCGCCCCGCCCGCGCAGCGGCAATACACGCCGAGCCAGATGGTCCGCACCCCGGTCTTCTGGGTCATGTACGCCATGTTCGTCATGGTGGCCGGCGGCGGGCTGATGGCAACGGCCCAGCTCGGCCCCATTGCCCAGGATTTCGGGCTGGCCCACGCGCCGGTCAGCATCCTCGGCCTGACCCTGCCCGCTTTGACCTTCGCCCTGTCCATCGACCGGGTGTTGAACGGGCTCACCCGCCCCTTCTTCGGCTGGGTGTCCGATCACATCGGGCGCGAGAACACCATGTTCATCGCCTTCGCCATCGAGGCGGTGGGCATCGTCGCGCTCAGCCTCTACGGCCGCAACCCGGTGGCCTTCGTGCTGCTGACCGGTCTGGTCTTCTTCGCCTGGGGCGAGATCTACAGCCTGTTCCCGGCCTGCTGCGCCGACACCTTCGGGTCGAAGTTCGCCGCGAGCAACGCCGGACTGCTCTACACCGCCAAGGGCACGGCGGCGCTGCTGATCCCCTTCGCCAACATCATCGCCGACGCGACGGGAAGCTGGCACTCCGTCTTCCTGCTGGCCGCCGGGGTCAACGCCCTGGCCGCGGTGCTGGCGCTGTTCGTGTTGCGCCCGATGCGCAACCGCATGGCCGCCGAGTCGCTGGGCACGCACAGCGGCCGGAGCGTAACGGCCGACGCCTGACGGCAACACCCTGACGCTCACTTCCCCACCCCCCGCCGGGGAAGGAGCCGAAGCGAGGGGGCGTCCGCGAGGGCGCCCCCTTTTCGATTCGGACGCTACTCCGCCGCCTGCCCCTCCTCCAGATAGATCTCCCCGCCCTTGGCGCGGAAGCTCTCCGACATCTCGGCCATGCCGGAGTTGGCGTACTCCCGCACCTCCTGCGTGATCTTCATCGAGCAGAATTTCGGCCCGCACATCGAACAGAAATGCGCGACCTTCGCCCCCTCCGCCGGAAGGGTCTGGTCGTGGAAGCGCTCCGCCGTCTCGGGGTCGAGCGACAGGTGGAACTGGTCGCGCCAGCGGAACTCGAAGCGGGCGCGCGACAGGGCGTCGTCGCGTTCCTGGGCGCCGGGATGGCCCTTGGCGAGGTCGGCGGCGTGGGCGGCGATCTTGTAGGTGACCACGCCCACCTTCACGTCGTCGCGGTCCGGCAGCCCGAGATGCTCCTTCGGCGTGACGTAGCAGAGCATCGCCGTGCCGAACCAGCCGATCATGGCGGCGCCGATGGCGCTGGTGATGTGGTCGTAGCCCGGCGCGATGTCCGTGGTCAGCGGCCCGAGCGTGTAGAAGGGCGCCTCGCCGCACAGCGCCAGCTGCTTGTCGACGTTGGCCTTGATCTTGTGCATGGGCACATGGCCCGGCCCCTCGATCATCACCTGCACGTCGTGCTTCCAGGCGATCTTGGTCAGCTCGCCCAGCGTCTCCAGCTCGGCGAACTGGGCGGCGTCGTTGGCGTCGGCGATGGAGCCGGGGCGCAGGCCGTCACCCAGCGAGAAGGCGACGTCGTACGCCTTCATGATCTCGCAGATCTCCTCGAACCGCTCGTAGAGGAAGCTCTCGCGGTGATGGGACAGGCACCATTTCGCCATGATCGAGCCGCCGCGCGACACGATGCCGGTGGTGCGCTTGGCGGTCAGCGGGATGTGCGCCAGACGGATGCCGGCGTGGATGGTGAAGTAATCCACCCCCTGCTCCGCCTGCTCGATCAGCGTGTCGCGGAAGATCTCCCAGGTCAGGTCCTCGGCCTTGCCGCCGACCTTCTCCAGCGCCTGGTAGATCGGCACGGTGCCGATGGGGACCGGGCTGTTGCGCAGAATCCATTCGCGGGTGGTGTGGATGTTGCGACCGGTGGACAGGTCCATCACGGTGTCGGCACCCCAGCGGATCGACCAGACCATCTTGTCGACCTCCTCCCCCACCGAGGACGCGACGGCGGAGTTGCCGATGTTCGCGTTGATCTTGGTGAGGAAGTTGCGGCCGATGATCATCGGCTCCGATTCGGGGTGGTTGATGTTGGACGGGATGATCGCCCGCCCGCGCGCCACCTCGTCGCGGACAAACTCCGGGGTCACATGGTCGGGGATGGAGGCGCCGAAATCGTCACCATCCCGCGCCGCCGCCTCGGCCAGCCGCTGGCGGCCCAGATTCTCGCGGACGGCGATGTACTCCATCTCCGGCGTGACGATGCCGGCGCGGGCGTAGGCCATCTGCGTGACCGCCCGGCCCGGCTTGCCGCGCAGCGGACGGCGCCCGGCGCGGTCGAAGACGGGCACGGCGCGCGTCTCGCCGACGCGCAGCCCGTCGTCCTCGGGACGGACCTCGCGGCCCTCATAGGCCTCGACGTCGCCGCGCGCCTCGATCCAGGAGCGGCGCAGTTCCGCCAGGCCGCGGCGGATGTCGGTCCGCACGGCGGGATCGCTGTAGGGGCCGGAGGTGTCGTACACGCGCACCGGCGGCTCGCCGCCGCCGACATGGATGTCGCGCATCGCCACGCGCAGGTCGGGGAAGCGCTCCCCGGCCACATGGACCTTGCTGGACGACGGCAGCGGGCCGGTCGTCACCGAGAAATGGTCGGACGGCGTAGCGTCCTTTGAAGCGGGAGGAAGAGAGTCGGGCATCTGCTGTGGATCTCCATCGCACATAGGATCGTTGGAGACCCGGGTGTGACGGAGCGGCAGAACGGACGACCGGAGCGGTCCCCAGGACGGGGTGCGCCATGGGGATGCGCGTGACCGTGGCCCGTTTGTTCCTGTCCCTACGCCGGTACGACCCGGATCAGGTTCAAAGGGTTCGGCGCCTTACGGCATCATCTCAGCCCCGCGCTATGGGGCTCCCCTTGGAACGTCGCCATGCTGAACGATCCGCCCCACCCACGTCAATGCGATTTCGGGCGAATTCCACCCCACGGATGCGCTTGGCGCGATTCTGGTATCCATTATCTGGTATACAAAATCCTATTGCTCAGCCCGAGCCGGGCCGCTACGATGGATCACAACAACAAGAAGCAACGTCCCCCTCCCGAGTGCCCGGAGCCCGTCCCATGCTCGAATCCCAGCTGATCGCCTTTGTCGCCCTGGCCGGCCTGATGGGCCACGGCCTGACCCTGCTGATGCGGGAGGACGACGAGTGGAACGCCGATCCGCAGGACGAGCAGCCGGACGGCCTCTGGTCGTCGGACCGCTTCAACCAGTCCGGCGAAGGCCACAACCGTCCTTTCTTCCTCGAATAAAAAGAAGGCCGCCGCGCGGGGTACGCGCGGCGGCCGTCATCCGAGATACGAAACCGAAGGGGCTTTTGCGGACCGATCAGTGCCCGGTCTGCACCGCCAGCCCACCCGTGCCCTGCCGGGCGGCGAGTTCGGCGTTGCGGGCATGATGCTTTCGCAGCATGGGCCGCAGGACCGCGATGGCGCAGAAGGCCGCGATGAGGTCCATGGTGGCGCAGATGTAGAGCACGGTCGCCCAGGTGCCGGTGGCTTCCATCAGCAGGTTGCCCAGCGGGACCAGCAGCGCCGCGACGCCCTTGGCGCAGTAGAGCACGCCGTAGATCTTCGCCGCGTGCTTGGTGCCGAAGGTGTCCGCCGAGGTGGCGCTGAACAGGCTGTACACTTCGCCCCAGGCCAGGAACACCAGACCCGACAGGATCAGGAACATGATCGGGTCGTGGCCGAAGCGGCTGAGCATCAGGATGCCGAGGCCTTCGAAGGTGAAGGCGATGAACATCGTCGCTTCACGGCCGATGTGGTCGGAGACGAAGCCGAACAGCGGACGGGAGATGCCGTTCATCACGCGGTCGAGCATCAGCGCGAAGGGCAGAGCCGCCATGGTGATGCCGAACAGGCTGATCGGGGCTTCCTTCACGCCCAGATCGTGGGCGATCACGCCGAGCTGGGCCACCGCCATCAGACCGCCCGAGACGGTGCAGATGAACATGACCATCATGACCCAGAAGACCGGCGTCTGCAGCGCTTCCTTCAGCGTGTAGTCGCGGCGGGACTGCAGGACCTTGGTCGAGGCCTTCACCTGATCCTTCTGCGGGGCGCGCAGGAAGAAGGCGGCGATGAGGATGATCGTGCCCTGCAGCAGGCCGAACCAGAAGAAGGTCGCCTGATAGCCCGAGGAGTGGATCATGTTGGCGATCGGCAGGATCGTCACGGCCGAGCCGGCGCCGTAGCCGCCCGCGGTCAGGCCGACGGCGAGGCCGCGCTTGTCCGGGAACCATTTCAGGGCGCTGTTGACGCAGGTGGCGTAGACGCAGCCGACGCCGATGCCGCCGATGGCCGAACCGACATAGAGCATGCTGAGCGAGCCGGCGTAGCTGTCGACGATCCAGGAGAGGCCGGTCATCACGCCGCCGAAGGCGACGATGGCGCGGGGGCCGTAACGGTCGATGAAGTAGCCTTCGATGGGGGTCAGCCAGGTCTGGACGACGACGAAGACGGTGAAGGCGGTCTGGATCGAGGCGCGGGTCCAGCCATGGGTGGCCTGGATTTCCGGCACGAACAGCGTCCAGGCATACTGGATGTTGGCCGCGGCCACCATGCAGACGATGCCGACGACGATCTGCATCCAACGCGCGCCGTCGGAAATGGGCGCCTGCGAGCCGCCGGAACTGTTAAAAGCTGGCCTCTGGGATTCTGTCGATCCAACCATCATTCCCTCCCGTGGGATTGCGACGCTTTGATACCGGGCATGAGGGTCCCCTTGAGCCGGCGAGGCGGTGTCCGAGCGAGCGTCCGCATCGCCGCGTCATGGGCGGCCTTGTTCCGTGCCGATGCGAGTCATGGTTCAATGATGAGCTGGAGAGCCGGTCACGCCGTCCCTGCGTTCGTGGCGCTCCAGATACGGCATATGGTATGCCAGGGACATGATTGTTGGCAACACGAACTTTTGGCGCGTTGCGCTTTTCATCCAAAAATTTTCCGGTCTTCCGGCATCCGGACAATCGAAAGAGTCAGCCCCGCCGTGCAGGCGGGGCCCCGTGGCATTCTCACGATTGGATGGACGAGGCGCCGACCGGCTTCAGACGGTCGCGGGCGCGGTGCGGGACGACGCCGTGACGGCAAGCGCCGCGATGGCCGCCGCCAGCGGCACGAAGGACACCCAGAGCACCGAATCCCAGCCGAACGCCGCCAGCAGCCCGCCGGACGCGAAGGACCCCAAGGCCATCGTGCCAAACACGATGAAATCGTTGAGCGACTGCACCTGGGTCTTCTCCTCCGGACGGTGGCATTCCAGAACGAGCGCGGAGGCGCCAAGGAAGCCGAAGTTCCAGCCGACGCCCAGCAGGATCAGGCTGATCCAGAAATGCGCCACGTCCACGCCACCCAGCCCCACCACGGCGGAGGCTGCGATCAGCCCCAGCCCGGCAAACACGATGCGGGACGCGCCGAACCGCTCGACCAGCCGTCCGGTGACGAAGCTCGGGGCGTACATGGCGATGACGTGCCATTGCAGCCCGAGGTTGGACACCTCCTGCGACAGGCCGCACAGCCGCATCGCCAGCGGGGCCGCCGTCATGATGAAGTTCATCAGCAGGTAGGAGACGACCCCGCACAGCACAGCGGTGATGAATCGCGGCTGGCGGACAATGACGCCGAGCGGGCGTCCCCCGGCGACCTCGGCCGCGGTCGGCATCGGCAGCCGCACGCCGACCAGCACCAGGGCGGACAGTGCCGCCACGGCGGCCTGGGCGAGGAAGGTCGCCAGGAACAGGTGAGGCGGCCAGACATCCATGGTGACGGTGACGAGCTGCGGTCCGATCACCCCGGCGAACACCCCACCGGCCATCACCACCGACATGGCCCGCGGCCGCCGCTCCGGTTCGACGCAATCGGTCGCGGCGAAGCGGAAGGAGAGGACCACGGCGGCGTAGGCACCGCCGGGGATCATCGCCGCGCAGAACAGCCAGAAGCTCCCCAAAATCACCGCCAGGGCGGAAAGCAGACCGACGAGCACACCGCAGCCGGTCCCCGCCAGGAAGGCGGCTCGCCGCCCATAGCGCCGGGCAATGGCCCCGGCGGGAATGGTGCAGACCGCCATGCCCACGACGAAGACGGAGAGCGGCAGCGTGGCCAGTGCCGGGCTGGGCGACAGCGTGTTCCCGACGATGGCCCCCGTCGCATAGACGACCACCGCGTTGGCGCCGGCCAGCGCCTGCGCGGTGGCCAGCCGCAGAACGTTCGCCGTCCCATGAGCGTAAGGGCCATGCGCATAGGGGTTGGGGTCGGCGTGGCTCATGACGGTGTCCGGGAATCGTTCGGTGACGGTTGCCCCACACCTACCGACCCGCCATCATGAATGAAAATGGTATTTTCTCATGATTGGATGAACAGGGATCATGAATGCTTGACCGCCAGATCCTCGCGATCCTGCGGGAGGTGGATCGGGCGGGCAGCGTCACCGCCGCCGCCGAACGCCTGAACCTCAGCCAGTCGGCGCTGAGCCACACGGTGCGCAAGTTCGAGGAGCGCTGCGGCGTGGAGATCTGGATGAAGAGGGGGCGCACCCTCCGCTTCACCCAGGCCGGTCGGCATCTTCTGGCGCTGGCGCAACGCCTGCTGCCGCAATTCGAGCACGCCGAACGGGTTCTCGCCGATTTCGCGTCGGGCCGCCGCGGGGCGTTCCGGGTGGGCATGGAATGCCATCCCTGCCAAGCTTGGCTGATGCGGATGACCGCCCGCTATCTCACCCAGTGGCCGGACGTGGATTTCGAGGTCCGCACCGCCTTCCGCTTCGACGGCTTGGCCGCGCTGCTCGACAACGAGATCGATCTGCTGATCACGCCCGACCCCATCGAGACCGCCGACGTGCTGTTCACACCGGTCTTCGATTACGAACTCGTCCTCGTCGTGCACGAGGCGCATCCACTTGCCGCTCAAGGCGTGGCGCGGCCCGAAGACCTGCGCGCGGAGGAACTGATCACCGTCCCGGTGAGCCTGGAACGGCTGGACGTCTACACCCGCTTCCTCGTCCCCGCCCATTGCCGTCCGCATCGCCACAAGACCGTGGAGTCGACCGACCTGATGCTCCAGCTCGTCGCCGCCCGGCGTGGGGTGACCGTCCTGCCGGACTGGCTGGTGCGCGAGGACGGTGCCGGCCTGCCCGTCCGCAGCGTGCATCTGGGAACCGAAGGGATCGGCAAGAGCATTCATCTCGGCGTCCGGCGTGGCGAGGAGGGCGTGGACCACATCACCGGATTCCTGGCGCTCGCGCGGACGACCGATCGGTAGAGGCAAAAAAAATGGCCGTGCTGTTGCCAGCACGGCCAGTGATTTCGAGAGGCTCGCATAAATGCAGAGCAACAACCCGCCCGATACAAAGGGTGAAGCACCCTGTGCAAGACCAAGATGACTGGTCAGACCACTCGCCGCAACGCCTCATTTTCAGCTTTCCACATTGCGGAAACAGTCCCCTTCCCTGCCCGAATACACAACAAAGAAGACCGCGCCGTTGCCGGCGCGGCCAGTCACTTCGGGGAAAACACCACAGCGACGAAAACGGATCAGCCCTTGAAGACCTTGAGCATGGTGGAACCCAGGCTCGCGGGGCTGTCGGCGACGGCGATGCCGACGGACTTCATGAACTCGATCTTGAAGTCGGCGGTGTCGTTGCCGCCGGAGATCACCGCACCGGCATGGCCCATGCGGCGGCCCGGAGGCGCGGTGCGCCCGGCGATGAAGCCGACGACCGGCTTCTTGGTCCCGGAGTCGCGGATGAACTCCGCGCCCTTGACCTCGGCGTCGCCGCCGATCTCGCCGATCATGATGATGCCCTCGGTCTCCGGGTCCTTCAGGAACAGCTCCAGGCTGTCCACGAAGTTCGTC
>NZ_WHOR01000172.1:0-12359 GCF_013340925.1 Azospirillum formosense | reverse complement strand
ACCCCCGCCTGACGGCCCACCCCTCCTACAGCCTGACCGCGCCACCGGACGCCCCGGCGATCGTGCGGATGGCGCTGGAGGAGGCCGGTTTCGCCGGCTTCGCGGCGCTCGCCAACCCCGCGCCCGCCACAGTGCGCCATTCCGGCACTCAGCTTCTCTACCAGCGCAGCGGCACGCTGACGGTGGTCGCCCTGTCCTGGGACTGCGACGGCGTGCCGTTCGAGGTGGAAACCGTCGGGCCGGACGGCGACTCCGCCCCCCTTCCCCCCTTCCTGGATACGGTGCTCGCCCCGGTGCTCACGCGCATCGCGGCGCTGCCACCGGCCGACGCCTTCGCCCTGGCCGGCGCCTATCGCCTGACCCGCTCCGTCACGGAGGCGGTGTTGGGCGGCCGGGAGCCGGACACGGCGGCAATCGTCGCCGACCATGAGGGCTGCGTCACCCCCGCCTTCGTGAAGGAAACCGCCGCCGTGCTGGCGGAACGGTTCGCCCAAACCAGCCGCACCGCCGTCGCGCGGAGCTGGATCGCCGCGGCGGGGCTGCTTGCGCTGGTCCTGCTTCTGGTGGCGGGCGTGGACGGTCCGGCTCTGCTGACCGGCGCGACACCCGAACAGCCGGCACCCGCGGCGCTGCGGCTGGGCTGGGACATCGGGATTCCCATCGCCACCGGGCTGGCCCTGTGGGCGCTCGTGCGCGGGGTGGTGCGCGGGGCCCTGGCCGCCGCCTTCGGCGGCCCGGTCCGCGCGCCGGACCAGGGGTCCTGGCCACTCGTCCTGCTGTCCGCTGCGGCGGCGATCCATATCGGCCTGCTGACCCTGTGGAACGGTGGGCCGGGATTCAGCCGGCTGAACCATCGGCTGGATGTGGAAACGATCACCCAGGGCCGCGCGCCGATGCCCGCCCCGCGCGTGCTGACTCCGGAGGAGCGGATCATGGCCGCCCAGCGGGCGCTGGCCCGGCTGGGGCGCTACGACGGTGCGATCGACGGCAAGATGGGTGAAGGCACCCGGACGGGTCTCGCCAGCCTGACCGGACTGGTCGACACGCCGCCGGGCGTGGCACCCGAAGACCCGTTGGAATTGGCGGTGGCCATCGCCGCGGGCCGGGTGCCGGCCAACGTCCGGACTCCAGAGCTTCCTGTCGGGCCGGGGTGGAGCAACGCCACCCGCCCGCGCCGGAAGCCCGACGACCAGCCGGTTGGCGGCGGGGCGCACGGCGCTCAGGCTCGGGAAACGGCCTTGCGGGCAGTCGAGGCTGACCACCGCGACATCGCCGGAGAAATCCTCGCGGAAGGCGGCGTGGACCGCCTTCGGCTCGCCCCACAGGCCGAGCAGGCTCCAGCCGTTGCCCGCCAGCCCCTCGATCAGGCGCAGCCAGCCGTCGCGGCCCAGCCGGTAGCGCGGCCAGGGCCGGTGGCCCTCGACCGGCGTGCCAATGCGGTTCAACAGGCCGAACAGCGGTTCTTCCCCGTACATGCCGCCTCCCCTACCCCAGCAGCGCCGCGACGGTCTGGAACCACGCGACCAGCGGCCCCGGCAGCCAGACCCCCGCCACCAGAACCAGCGCAAGATGCGCGTAGAGCGGAACCAGCGTTCCCTCCAGCGGCACCGTCGCCACCGGGACGCCGCTGCCCTCCACCGTGCCAGGCGCTCCGAAGCACAGTTGCTGGACCCGCAGCACCAGCGCCCCGAAGGCGACCAGGATGCCCACGACCAGCGGCAGGGCCAGCAGCGGTTCCCGCGCGAAGGTGCTGGTGACCAGCAGGAATTCGCTCATGAACACGCCGAAGGGTGGCAGGCCGGCGATGGCCACCACACCGGCCAGCAGGCCCCAGCCGAGCGCCGGATGGCTGACCGTCAGGCCGGAAATCCGCTCGATCCGCTGCGTGCCCGTCACTTGCACCGCGTGGCCGACCGCGTAGAAGATGGCCGACTTGGTCAGGCTGTGCATCGCCATGTGCAGCAGCCCGGCGAAGTTGGCGAGCGGCCCGCCCATGCCGAAGGCGAAGGTGATGATGCCCATATGCTCGATGGAGCTGTAGGCGAAGAAGCGCTTCACGTCGCGCCGCCGGTAGAGCATCAACCCGGCCAGCAGCAGCGAGGCCAGCCCCATGGCGATCATCAGCGGCCCCGGCGCGATGGCCTGCCCATTCGCCGCCAGCAGCATCTTGAAGCGCAGCACGGCGTAGAGCGCCACGTTCAGCAGCAGACCGGACAGCACGGCGGAGATCGGCGTCGGCCCTTCCGCGTGGGCGTCCGGCAGCCAGGCGTGCAGCGGCGCCAGACCGACCTTGGTGCCGTAACCGATCAGCAGGAAGACGAAGGCCAAGTTGAGGATCGCCGGGCTGATCTTGGCGACGTGACCCATCAGCTCCGTCCAGGTCATCGCCGCCATGCCCGGCCCCATCACCGGCTGGGCGGCCATGTACATCAGGATGGTGCCGAACAGGGCGAGCGCGATGCCGACGCCGCACAGGATGAAGTACTTCCACGCCGCCTCGATGCTGGCCGCGGTGCGGTAGAGGCTGACCATCAGGACGGTGGTCAGCGTCGCCCCCTCCACCGCCACCCACATGACGCCCAGGTTGTTGGCCGACAGGGCCAGCAGCATGGTGAACATGAAGGCCTGGTACATGGCGTGGTAGAAGCGCAGCTTGCGCTCGTCCAGCTTCCCCACGGCAATCTCGTGGGCGATGTAGCCGGCAGAAAAGACGCTGGTGGTCAGCCCGACGAAGGCTGTGAGCGCGATCAGGTAGATGTTGAAGGCGTCCACCACGAACAGCGCGCCGCTCGACGGCTCCAGCCCGAACAGGACCAGCGACGCCAGCAGCGTGACGGCGGAGAAGCCGACATTCAGCCGCGCCCCCAGCCGGTGACCGGGAACCAGGGCGAGGACGGCGGCGCCGATCAGCGGGGTGGCGACGATGACGGCGACGGCGCTCAATCGCTCTCCCCCCGGAAGCTCTCGATCTTCTGCATGTCGAGCGTGTCGAACCGCTCGCGGATGTGGAACAGGAAGATGCCGAAGATGATGAAGGCCACCATGACGGAGAAGGCCACCGACATCTCGACGACCAGCGGCATGCCGGCGACACCGACCGCCGCCAGAATCAGCCCGTTCTCGATCGACATGAAGCCGACCACTTGGCTGACTGCGTTGCGCCGGGAGATCATCATCAGCAGGCCGAGCAGGACGACCGACAGCGACAACGCCAGATTCTCGCGGGTCAGGGCGGTGGCTTCCGCCGTCACCGGCAGCACCAGCAGGATCGACAGGGTGACCAGCGACACGCCCGCCACCATGGTCAGCCCGATGCCCAGCGCCGGCTCGATGGTGCGGTGAATCTTCATCTTCACGATGATGCGGTGCAGCGCCACCGGGATCAGGATGGCCTTGAGAACCAGCGTCAGAAGCGCGGTGATGTAGAGGTGCGGCTCCCCATGGGAATAGGCCTGCCACGCCGCCGTCGCGGTCAGGGCGAGCGCCTGCATGGTGAAAACGTTGAGCAGGGAGAACAGCCGGCGCTGGTAGAGCAGAGCGAAGCTCATCAGCAGGACGACGGCCCCCAGCATGTGCGCGACGTCATAGCCCAGGTCGCTCACCTCATACCCCCCGCGACACGTAGAGGAAGATCGCGCCGAGCAGGCTCAGCAACAGGGCGCCGCCCAGGAACTCGCCGACCCGGAAGACGCGCATCTTGGCGATGGAGGTCTCGAACAGCGCCAGCAGGGTCCCGCCGACGGCCAGCTTCACCACGAAGACCAGCACGCCGCCCAGCGCCGCCGCCACGCCGGACCCGGCGGTCGCCATGCCCCAGGGCGCGAAGACGCAGGCGATCAGCGCCATGTAGAGCAGCATCTTGAGCATGCTCGCCGCCTCGACCAGGGCGAGGTGGCGGCCGGAGTACTCCAGCACCATGGCCTCGTGCACCATGGTCAGTTCCAGGTGCGTGGCCGGGTTGTCGATGGGAATGCGCGCGTTCTCGGCGATCGCCACCATGACCAGCGCGATCAGCGCGAGCGCCAGGGAGATGCGCAGGCCGACCGCGCCGGACATCATGAAGTCGGCGATCTCGGCCAGCGAGGTGCTGCGGACCAGGATCGCCACCGAGAAGACGATCATCAGCATCGCCGGCTCGGCGAGCGCTGCGATCATCATCTCGCGCGACGAGCCGATGCCGCCGAAGCTCGTCCCCGTGTCCATCCCGGCGAGCGCCAGGAAGAAGCGCGCCGAGCCGAGCAGCGCGATCAGCGCGATCAGGTCCGCCGTCGGGGCGAGCGCCAGCTGCGTGGTGAAGACCGGCACCAGCCCGGCGGCCAGCCAGATCGCCGTGAACATCATGTAGGGCACGGAGCGGAACAGCCAGGAGGCGTTGCGGGCCAGCACCACCTCCTTGCGCAGCAGCCGCAGCAGGTCGCGGTAGGGTTGGAGGACGGACGGCCCCCTCCGCCCGACCAGCCGCGCCTTGACCAGCCGCACCCAGCCGGTCAGCAGCGGCGCCAGGGCCAGCACCAGGAGCATCTGCAGGATCTGGTAGAGGGTGGCGAGCAGCAGCGTCATCGTTGGGTCACCGCCACCATCACCAGCAGCACGACCAGCGCCAGGAACATCAGGGTCAGGTAGCGGCGGATGGTCAGGAACTGCAACCGGTTGGCCTTCTCGGCCAGCCAGCCCACCGCGCCGGCCAGCGGCTCCACCACCACGGCCCAGGCCGGGTCGGTCCAGGTCACCGACAGGCGGGCGGGGCGCGTGTCGCCCGGCGCCGGCATGTCCACATGATCGCGGGCGCGGAACACCGTGCTGCCAAAGGCGCGGCGGATCGGCTGGCCGAAGCTGGAGGCGGAGTATTGGGTGACCGCCGCCGGGTCCGGACCGTCGAAGCCACAGCCCCAGGGGATCGACCAGCGCACCCGGTCGCTCGCCTTGCGGTGGATGCCCAGCACCAGCACGACCGACAGCAGCGCGATCACCACCAGCATGATCAGGCCGTTGTAGGAATTACCGATGGCCGAGGTCGGGGCCAGCCAGAACCAGGGCTGATAGGCGCGCCCGTCGAACGGCCCGGCCTCCACCAGCAGGCGCAGTGCCGGCTCGAACAGGCGGATCAGCGGGGTCGGCAGGACGCCGAGCACGACGCAGAGCACCGCCGGAACCGCCATGCCCAGCCGCATCGCCCGCCCCACCTCCACCGCCTCCGCTGCGGCGCGCGACCGCGGCCTTCCCAGGAAGGCGATGCTGTAGAGCCGCACGAAGCAGGCGCCGGCGAGCGCGGTGGCGAGCGCCAGGGCGGCGCCGACCACGGCGATCTCGATCTTCAGCGACCATTCCGACAGGGCCGGGGCGTTCAGGATGGCCTGGAACAGCAGCCATTCCCCGACGAAGCCGTTCAGCGGCGGCAGGGCCGAGATCGCCGCGGCGCCGATCAGGGCGAGCACGGCGGTGGTCGGCATCCGGTGGATCAACCCGCCCAGCCGGTTCAGGTCGCGCGATCCCGTGGCGGTCAGCATGGCGCCCGCCGCGAAGAACAGCAGGCTCTTGAACAGGGAATGGTTGACCACATGGAGCAGCGCCGCCGCCAGGGCGAGCGCCGCGATCACCGGCGTGTGCGCGGCCTTGAAGACCAGCGCCAGACCCAGCGCGATGACGATGGCGCCGATGTTCTCCACCGTCGAATAGGCGAGCAGCCGCTTCACGTCGTCCTGCATCAGCGCGTAGAGCACGCCCATCACGGCGGTCAGGGCGCCGAAGCCCATGGTCACCCCGCCCCACCACCACTCCGGCTCGCCCAGCAGGTCGAACAGCACGCGGATCATCGCGTAGACGGCGACCTTGGTCATCACGCCGGACATCAGGGCCGACACATGGCTGGGCGCCGCCGGATGGGCCAGCGGCAGCCAGACATGCAGCGGCACCAGCCCGGCCTTCGACCCCGCCCCCAGAAGGATCAGCACCACGACCAGCGCCGCCGCCCCGGCTTCCGGCGCATGGGCGCGGATGGCGGCGAAGCTGTAGTCGCCGTGCGCCGTCGCCAGCACCCCGAAGGCCAGCAGCAGGCAGGCCGTGCCGAAGCTCGCCATGATGATGTAGAGGCGCGCCGCCTTCGGCGTGTCCGGGTCCCGATGGGTGGACAGCACGAGCAGCCAGGAGGCCAGCGACATGAATTCCCAGGACAGCAGGAAGGTGAAGGCGTCGGCGGCGATCAACACCATGTTCATGCCCGCCAGGAACAGCGGGTAGAGCGGCAGCACCGGGCCATCCTGGGAACCGCCGTGGGACTCGTGATGCGCCCGCTCGTACCCCCAGCCGAACAGGCTGGCGGTGATGCCGCCCAGATTGACGACGATCAGGAAGACGGCGGACAGCGCGTCGGCGCGCAGATGGGCCTGGATCCAGGGCAATCCTACGGGCAGGACCAGCGCCGCGTCCGGACCGCCCCCGGCCAGCCCGACCGCCGCCCACAGCGCGATCAGCGCGCAGGCCGCCGCCGTTCCACCATAGACCACCGTGGACGCTTGCGGCAGCCGCCTCGCCGCGGCGCCGACGACGGCCACAGCGAACAGGAAGGCGATTGCCGAAACGACCAGTCCCAAGGCTGCGAATCCGTTTGGATTAGACCCACAAACAGTAAGGATGTTTCTCCCAATGAACGCAAGGGGAAAAACTCTGTCGCGCTCATCTTGTGAGTGCGCGTGCTTTGGGCGACACGCGCACAGAAAAAAGGCGGCCCACCAAATCGGGAGCCGCCTGAGTTTGTTCGGGAGGAAACGCAACCAAGTTGCAGGGGAAGATATGCGTCCGTTAAGGTTAACGGCGCGTAAAGGGCGCAAGGTTTTTCTTTGACTATACTTTTTTGCAAGCGTTTGGCTTTGGATTCGCGCGTCCACTCCGGACCGGTCTCCCCGGCCTCTCCCAGATCGGCACTGGCCGGGAAGGCCCCCTTCGCGCTATAGGAGGCACCCTTCCCTTTCACCAGTCACCGGTCCTCCATGCCGTCCACCTCCATCAGCCAACGCATCGCCGACGAGCTTTCGGTCCGTGAATCCCAGGTCGCCTCGGCCGTCAAGCTGCTCGACGAAGGATCGACCGTCCCCTTCATCGCCCGTTACCGCAAGGAAGCCACGGGCGGGCTCGACGACACGCAGTTGCGCACGCTGGAGGAACGGCTGTCCTACCTGCGCGAGCTTGAGGACCGGCGCGAGACGATCCTGTCCTCCGTCCGCGAGCAGGACAAGCTGACGCCGGAGCTGGAGCTGCAGATCCGTCAGGCCGACACCAAGACGCGCCTGGAAGACCTCTACCTTCCCTACAAGCCGAAGCGCCGCACCAAGGCGCAGATCGCCCGCGAGGCGGGGCTTGAGCCGCTGGCCGACCGGCTGCTCGCCGACCCGACGCTGCAGCCGGACGCCGAGGCCGCCGGCTTCGTCAGCGCCGACAAGGGGGTGGCCGACGCCAAGGCGGCGCTGGACGGCGCCCGCCACATCTTGGTGGAACGCTTCGGCGAGGACGCCGAGCTGGTCGGCAAGCTGCGCGGCGCCATGGCCGACAAGGGCGTGGTGACCGCCAAGGTGATCGAGGAGAAGCGGGCCGAAGGCGCCAAGTTCTCCGATTACTTCGAGTTCGACGAGCCCTGGGCGAAGGTGCCGTCGCACCGCGCGCTGGCGCTGTTCCGCGGCCGGACCCAGGGTGTGCTGGACATCCGCCTGGACCTGCCGGTCGAGGAAGGCCAGCCCCATCCGGCGGAGCGCACCATCGCTTTCCACACCGGCATCCGCGACCAGGGCCGCCCGGCCGACAAGTGGCTGTCCGACGTGGTGCGCTGGACCTGGAAGCTGAAGATCGGCCCGCATGTCGAGACCGACCTGATGGGTGACCTGCGGGAGCGCGCCGAGGACGAGGCCATCCGCGTCTTCGCCCGCAACCTGCACGACCTGCTGCTGGCCGCCCCCGCCGGGCCGCGCACGACCATCGGCCTCGACCCCGGCATCCGCACCGGCGTGAAGGTCGCCGTGGTCGACGCCACGGGCAAGCTGGTCGATACCGCCACCGTCTACCCGCACCAGCCGAGGAACGACTGGGACGGCGCCATCGCCGCCATCGCCGCCCTGGCGGTGCGCCACAAGGCGGAGCTGATCTCCATCGGCAACGGCACGGCCAGCCGCGAGACGGACAAGCTGGTCGCCGATCTGTTCAAGCGCCATCCGGAGCTGAAGCTCACGAAGCTGGTGGTCAGCGAGGCCGGCGCGTCGGTCTATTCCGCCTCCGAGACCGCGGCGGCCGAGTTCCCGAAGCTGGACGTCAGCCTGCGCGGCGCCGTCTCCATCGCCCGCCGCCTCCAGGATCCGCTGGCCGAGCTGGTGAAGATCGAGCCGAAGTCCATCGGCGTCGGCCAGTACCAGCACGACGTGTCGGGCGGCAAGCTCGCCCGCTCGCTGGACGCGGTGGTGGAGGACTGCGTGAACGCGGTCGGCGTGGACCTGAACACGGCGTCCGTTCCGCTGCTGACGCGCGTGTCCGGCCTGAACGAGACGATCGCCCGCAACATCGTGGAGCACCGCGACCGCAACGGCGCCTTCCGCTCGCGCAAGCAGCTGCTCGACGTGGCCCGCCTCGGCCCGAAGACCTTCGAGCAGGCCGCCGGCTTCCTGCGCATCCGCGAGGGCGACAACCCGCTGGACACCTCCGCCGTCCATCCCGAAGCCTACCCGCTGGTCGAGCGCATCCTGAAGAAGACCGGCAAGGATCTCGGCAGCGTCATCGGCGACGCCCGCTTCCTGCGCGGGCTGAACGCCGAGGACTTCACCGACGAGCGGTTCGGCGTGCCGACCATCGAGGACATCCTGAAGGAGCTTGAGAAGCCCGGCCGCGACCCGCGTCCGGAGTTCAAGACGGCCACCTTCCAGGAGGGGGTCGAGGAGCTGAAGGACCTCCAGGCCGGCATGGTTCTGGAAGGGGTGGTGACCAACGTCACCGCGTTCGGCGCCTTCGTGGACATCGGCGTGCACCAGGATGGTCTGGTCCACATCTCGCAGCTGTCCACCAGCTTCGTGAAGGACCCGCACACCGTCGTGAAGGCCGGCGACATCGTGAAGGTCAAGGTGATGGAGGTCGACATCCCGCGCAAGCGCATCGGCCTGACCATGCGCCTGACCGACGCCGCCCCGCGCCCCGAGCGTGGCCAAGGCCGTGCGGAAGGCCCGCGTGGAGACGACAAGCGCTGGGACGACCGCCGCGGCCCGCCGCCCGGCAAGAGCGGCTCCGCTCCGAAGCCGGCCCCCAAACCGGCGAAGGCGCCGGAGCCCGTCAACAACGCCTTCGCCGAAGCCTTCGCGCGGGCGCAGGCCGGCAAGAAGCGGTAAGGCTCGGAAAGCGAGGGAGGGCGCCGGACACGCACCGGTACTCTCCCCATGGACGGTTCGTGCGCCAAAGGCTAGTGTGCACCGACGCCAACCGCTCACGCGCCCATGCTCTCTTCGGCAACCCGAATTGTCGGCCTGTATTCGGTCCTCGCCACCGCGTGGGTGGTGGGATCCGACCGCATTTTGGATGCCGCCGGGCTGGGCGAGGTGGTGCTGATCCAGAACGTCAAGGGCACCGCCTTCGTCCTGTTCACCGCCCTGGCCCTGTGGGGTTTCCTGCGCCAGGAGTTCCAGCGCCGCACCCGCTCGGAGGACGCCCTGCGCTCCACGCTGGAACGGCTGGCGCAGTCGGAGGCCGACCTCCGCTCGGTCATCGAGAAGTTGCCGGACGCCTTCTTCCGCACGGATCTGGACGGCCGGGTCAGCATGGCCTCCCCGCAGTTCGCGCGGGAGTTCGGCCTGACACCCGAAACGGTGATCGGCACCCGCATCGCCGACCATTACGTGGAGGAGGACGGGCGCGCCAAATTCCTTGCGGCGTTGGAGGATTCGGGCGGCGAGGTCCGCGACCACCGCATGCCGATGCGGCGGCAGGACGGCAGCACCTTCTGGATTTCCGCCAACGCCTACGTCCGCCGCGATCCCGCGGGACGGCCGATCGGGGTGGAGGGAATTGCCCGCAACACCACCGCCCAGCACCATCTGGAGGAGCGGCTGCGCTATCTCGCCGGGCATGACGCGCTGACGGGCTTGTGCAACCGCATCCGCTTCGAGGACCGGCTGGAGCACGCCATCGCCCGCGCCAAACGCGACGACGAGAGCTTCGCGCTGCTTTTCCTCGACCTCGACGGTTTCAAGGAGGTCAACGACACCCACGGGCACCAGAAGGGCGACGAGGTGCTGGTGACCACCGCCCAGCGCCTGTCCAGCGCCCTGCGCAACAGCGACACCACCGCCCGCATCGGCGGCGACGAATTCGCCGTCCTTCTGGAAGGGGACATCTCCGTCGAGAACGCCCGGGCCGTGGCGGAAAAGATCATCGACTCCATCGACCGGCCCCTGCCCGGCCTGGACCTGTCGGTGTCGGCCAGCGTGGGCATGGCCTTCTATCCGTCGGACGGCGTCGATGCCGGCGTTCTGCTGCGCTGCGCCGATCAGGCCATGTACCGCGCCAAGCGCCTGGGCAAGAACCGGCTGGAACTGGGCACCGCCTGAATTGAGCTGCGGACGTCAGGACGGCTTGGCCGCGTCCATCACCAGTCGAAGGCCCAGCGCGCCGATGACCGAGGCCGACAGCCGGTCGATCCACGCCTTGGACCGCAGATAGGCGGCGCGGGGGCGGCCGGCGGAGAAGGCCACGGCGACGATGGCGTACCAACCTGTCTCGATCAGGAACACGGCGGGCGGCAGGGCCAGCAGAACCCAGCCCGGCGGCGAGGCCGGCAGAAGGGCCGCGAAGATGCTGGCGTAGACGATGGCGGTCTTCGGGTTGCTGATCTGCGTTGCCAGACCGATCCCGAAGGAGCGCAAGGTGCCGTGGGAGTCGGCGATCCCATCCGGAACGCGGACTGGCTCCGCCGCCCCCCGCCAGATCCGCACCGCCAGATGGACGAGATAAAGGCCGCCTCCAACTTTCAAAACCAGATGGAGCCATCCAACGTGGGTCAGCAGAGTGTGCAGACCGAGAAGGGCCAAGGTGGCAAAGACCACGCCGCCAGCCCCCATGCCGACGGCGGCGGCAACGCCCGCGGCACGCGAGACCGCGATGGACGTGCGTGCCACCAGGACGAAGCTGGGGCCGGGGCTGATGGCGCCGATGGCCAAGGCGCCGACAATGCTCAAAAGGGCAAGAACGGACCCATCCATGGCTGCGGCTCCGCTGTTCGTGAACGCCGCAGTTTATGGACGGCGAACGGGCTCGTCAGCCGGCAAAATGGTCGCGGCACCCCGCCCGCTCACTCCGCGGCCATCAGAAAGCTCGTACCGTGATGGGAACGCGGGGGCATGTCCGGCAGCCCGATCGTCCGACCAATTTCCTCGGTCGTCGGCCGGCGCCGGTAGGTTTCCACATAGCGGTCGAGGGCGGCGAGGCATTCGGCGATCGAGCCGGAACCGACCGCCCGGCAGTCTTCGAAGGCGTGCGGGTCGGGGCGGAACCAGTGGGTGATGTAGCCGTCCTCGGTCCCATTCAGGGTGAGGGTCAGGGCAAAGCGTCCCTCATGCCCGATCCGGGCGTGGGCCGCGCGCAGCCGGGACTGGACCTCTTCGATGGTCATGGCGCGTGCTTCCTTCTCAAACATCAAGCGGTCTTGCGATCACGCGGCGTTGCGGAGCAGCCGTTCTTCCAGGCTGCGCGCCCATTCGGCGTCGCGGGCCAGCGATTCGACCAGCAGGCGGGCCGGGCCGGCGGAGTCCGCAGGGGTGTCGGGGCGGAGCAGCCCGGCCAGCCGCATGGCCAGCGATTCCGCTTCCGCCTCGACCCAGCGGGCGTACTGCTTGCGGCGTTCCGCCTCGTTCCAGTACCAGCGTGGAAGCTGGGGGTGGCTGCGCTCCATCTCGCCTTCCCAGGTGCTCATGCGGAACAGTCCGCTGGGGGAGCGCTCGGTGCGGGTGCGTTCGGTTGCGAATGTCATTCAGGGCTTCTCCCGTCCACGCCGCGGGAATGGCGTGGCTCAGGCGGCCTCCAGATCGCCGCCTTCTTCGTCTTGCTTCAGGATTTCCGCCTTCTTCTGGGCGAACAGGCTGGTGATGCGGTGCTGGGCCGTGCGGTCCACCGTGCCGATCTCGCGCAGGCGGGTGCCGGCGCCGGTGCGCCACAGCTCCTCCAGGTCGTCCAGGTCCAGGCAGGCGCCGAGCCGCTTGCGGATCTCCTCCTCGAAGGCGGGGAAGGCGGCCGGCGGCAGGGCCGGGGTGGACTTGGCGGCGGAGGAGGGCGCGGGCCCCTCCCGGGAATTGCTGTCGTCGCAATGGCGCAAAGGGGGGGCGGCGGAGAGGGCAGGCGGG
>NZ_WHOR01000171.1:0-12370 GCF_013340925.1 Azospirillum formosense | reverse complement strand
GCCCCAGGATGTCACAGGCGGCCCTGCGTGACCTTTCCCGCCCTCCCCGGTTGGAAGGGTCGGTTTCGTGCAACGAGGAGACCTTCCATGCACAAGACGGTGATCGCGACCCTGTCCGCCCTGGCGCTGATGACCGGCGCCGCCGCGGCCCAGACCGGCACCGGCGGTTCGGCCCAAACCCCGGGCGCCCAGGCCCCGAACTCGGTCATCATGGACCAGGGGAAGAGCGCACGGCCGGCCGGCCCCTCAAGCGGCGCCACGGGCAGCGCCAGCGTCGAGCATCTGATGAGCCGCACGGTGATCGGCGCCGACGGCGAGAAGGTCGGCAAGGTGTCCGACGTGATCCTGGGCCCCGACGGCAACGCGCAGCTCCTGGTGATCCAGAGCGGTGGCTTCCTCGGCATCGGCGGCAAGGAGATCGCGGCGGACATTGCGCTGGCCGACGTGCTTCCGGGCAACGGCCCGATCACGCTGCGCGACGTCACCCAGGCGAGCGTGCGCGACATGCCGGAATTCCAGTACAGCGACAGCATGACCTCGCTGAACCGCGGCCCGAAGCACAGCGGCGAGTCGAACAAGCAGTAACCATGAGGTGACAAAGCCCCTCTCCCGCCCTGGGAGAGGGGCTTTGCCTTCTACGCCTCCACCCCGCGCTCGCGCAGGTAGGCGCCCAGCCTGGTGTCCACGCCCAGGATGTGGCCGGACAGCCATTTGGCGAGAAAGCCCAGCACGAAGGCCCCCTTCTCCCCACCCGCGTCCAGCGCGCTGTTCACGTCGTGCAGCTGGCGGACGAAGCTGTCGTGCAGCGCCTTGTGGGCGGTGTAGTCGGGATAGCCGTGCTCGCGCATCAGCGTCTCTTCGCGGTCGAAATGGGTGTCGGTGTAGTCGAGCAACTCCCTCAGCACGTCTTGGATCTCGCTGTCGGCACGGGACTCGTTCACCGCGGTGACGAATTCGTTGAACAGCTCGAACAGGCGCTTGTGGTCGGCGTCGATCACCGCGTTCCCGACGCCGAAGCCGTCCTGCCACGCCATCGTTTCCCAGCGCGGGTCGGCAAGGTTCGGCTTCATCGTCTTCGGCTGGATATTGTTTAATTGCATGACGTTCCCCCTTCAGGAAACATCCTTATAAGCCGCCGCCCACCAGCCGCCGGGGCGGCAGATAGTCACACTGAATTTATGGTTATAGGGTAGCCGGTCAGTTCGTCGCCGCCAGCGGCAGGTTGACCAGCAGGTTCTGCGGCTTCAGGCGCAGCTTGCGGTCGGCGGTCATCGCCAGGGCCAGATAGACGGGCCGCCCGGCGATGTCGGCGCGCATCGCCGCGGGATCGGCAAAGTCCAGCCGGAACAGCGACAGGATGCGGGCCAGCCGCTCCTCCCCCACCTCGGCGCCGTTGTAGAGGTCGTTGAGGATCGCCGTGGCCTCCCCGTCCAGCCCGACATGCCAGACCCAGCGCTCGTCGCTGATCCGCTGCACCGGCTGGATCGACACCGCCACCCCCAGGAAATGCGCCACCCAGCCTTCCAGAACGCGGCACAGCGCGTCCAGCCCGGCCGCGGCGAAGGTGACGTCCAACACCGTGTCGTGCCGCGAATCGCGCTCCCAATAGCGGGGGTGGTTGGTCTCGTCGAGGATGTCGAGATCGACGGAGCGCGGAGCGGTCCCGGCCTCGACCACCAGCCGGCCCAGGCTGCCGAAGCCGCCGGTCGCGGCCAGCATCTCCACCGTCTCGCTGTCGGCCAGCCGGACGCGCCCGTCGTCCACCGACACGGTCTGGGGCCGGAAGAACAGCTCCCCCGCCCGCGCCCGCAGGCCCGACGGCGTGCCGTCCAGCAGGTTGCGCAGGATCACATGGGCCATCTGGTCGATGAACAGCCCCGGCACACCCCGCGCGCCCTCGCGGAACAGGCGGAGGTAGCAGCCCTCGACCGTGCCGGCGGCGAGCAGCCGGTCGCGGAAGCCGAGCCAGACCGTCCAGTTCTCCCGCGCGTCCGCATCGGCCAGCGCTTCCACCATGCCCGGCGGGACGGGGCGGGTGGGATCGTCGATCAGGCCGGCGAACAGCGTGTGCTCGGTCTCGCAGGCGTCCTCGGGCGGGCGCATCTCCGGCCGCATCAGATAGGCGCGCAGGAAGTCCGGCGTGACCGCCAGCCAGCCGTCGCCGTCGCGCGTCAGCAGATGGAAACCGGACTCTCTCCAGAAATCGGACATGGAAGGCAGACCCTTGAACAGAAAAGCGGGCGCAAAGCGTCCCTCATGTGGGCGCGCGGGCGCCCGCGCCAAGGACCTAGCACGGCCCGGCCTGCAGATGCCCGGCTTACAGATGCAGGGCGGCCAGGAAAGCGTCGATATCCGCCCACACCCGGTCGCGGATGTCGTCGCACTCCATCAGCAGCTCGTGCTTGGCGTCGGGATGCTCCTTCAGCACGGCGTTGCCCAGCCGGGCGGCGGCCAGCCGGTGCGACTCCGATCGGACGACGGCGTCGGCGGGAGCGCTCAGCAGCAGGATCGGCGTCGTCACCCGCTCCAGCGGCGCGGTGAAGCGGATGTGGTCGGCCGCGCGCAGGGCCGCCCGCACCCAGCCGAAGCTGACCCCGCCCACCCGCAGCTCGGGCCGGTCGCGGAAGGCGTCGTGGTAGGTGGCGTAGCGGCGGGGGTCGGAGGTGATCGGGTTGACCGGGGTGAACAGCCCCTCCACCGGGTCGTAATCGTGCTGGCCGAAGGCGTATTCGGCGGCCCGCCCGCGGGCGCACAGGCGCTCGGCCAGCCAGACCGCCATGCGGCGCGGCACCGGGCCGGTGAAGATGTCGAACATCGGCGCCGCCAGCACCGCGGCATCGCACAGGGCTGGGTCGCGGAGCAGGGCCATCAGGGCGACCAGCCCGCCCATGCTGTGGGCGACCAGCAGCAGCGGCCCGCGCTGCCGCGGCCTCACCAACCGCTCGACCACCTCGTGCAGGTCGCCGGCCAGCGTGTCGAAGCTGTCCAGGTGATGGATCTGCCGGTTGGGCAGAGGCCGGTCGGACAGGCCCTGGTTGCGCCAGTCGAAGGCGAAGACCTCGAAGCCACGCGCCAGCATCTCCCCCGCCGTCTCGGCGTATTTCTCGATGAACTCCGCCCGGCCGGTCAACAGCAGCGCGGTGCCGCGCGGCGGGGTGGCGGTGGCCGTCCAATGGGCGGTGCGCAGCCGAGTCCCGTCCGCCATCGTCACCCAGCCGAATCGTGGCTCCACACCCAGATCCGCCACGCTCACGGCCATTCCTGCGCGCTCCTTCGTTGACGGGACGATTGAAGCATCAACGCACCGGGCGGGTCCAGCGTCCGGCGGCGGGACCGGCCGCCCGCCAATCGGTGGAACCGCCACCCTCCCCCGGATGTTGTCCAGGTCCGAAGGGAGGTACATTCGAATGCACTTGGCGCGCAAACTGTCCATGGCGCTCTGCGCCCTGTCCCTGACCCTGTCCCCCATGGCCGCCGCCCAGGCCCAACCCTCCTCCAAATCGCAAAGCTCCAAGGACGCGTCGGTGCCGCCGATCGCCGTGGAACGCACGGACGAGGGCGAGCCGGTGATCGTCCATGAGGGCGAGGCGTCCTTCTACGGCGGCTCGTTCCACGGCAAGAAGACGGCCAGCGGCGAGCGCTTCGACCAGAACAAGCCGACCGCCGCCTCGCGCGAACTGCCGCTGGGCAGCAAGGTCACCGTGACCAACCAGGACAACGGCAAGAGCGTCGACGTCATCGTCAACGACCGCGGCCCCTATGTGGACGGGCGGGTCATCGACCTGTCGAAGAAGGCCGCCAAACAGCTCGACATGATCGAGGACGGCGTGGCCCCGGTGCGCGTCGAGGCCAAGCCGTCCGAACAGCCGACCGAAGCCGTGAAGGAGAAGGTCGAGGCCAAGGCCGAGAAGGCCGACAAGACCCAGGTGGCGGAGCAGCCCGCCTCCGGGAAGAAGGGGAACGGTGCCGCCCTCTCCGGCTCATCCGGGTCCGGCTCGTCCGGCGCCGACCGGCAGAGCGGTTCGGGGTCCGACCGCTAAACCTTCTCCCGCGACGGACGGGCGGTCCTGCCGGCGCGCTGGCCGCGATCGAAGGCGGCCAGCAGCGCGCCCAGCCCGTCCGACGCCGCGTGGCGCGACCACAGGAAGGGGCGCAGCATGTTGCGGGTGCCGAAGCCATGCACATGCACCGTGCGGCGCCCCAGCGCCTGCAACCCCTCCCGCGCCACGTCCAGCGGATCGGCGGCCCCCGGCAGGGCGTTCAGGGCGAAGCCGGCCCGCTTGCCGAAGGCGGTGCGGGTGGGGCCGGGGCACAGGACCAGCACATCCACCGGCTTGCGCTTCAGCTCGGTCGCCAGCGCCTCGCCATAGGCCAGGACGAAGCTCTTGCTGGCGCAGTAGGTCCCGAGGAACGGGATCGGCTGGAAGGCCGCCGTGCTCGACAGCAGGATCAGCCCGGCCCGCCGCCCGTCGCGGGCCGCCCGCTCGATCATGCCGGGCAGCAGCGCGCGGGTCAGCACCGTCGTCGCCACCACGTTCAGCTCCACCGTCGCCCGCTCCGCCTCCGGGCTGTTGTCGAGCACCGGCCCGAAGGCGCCGGACCCGGCGTTGTTGATGAGCAGGTCGATCTCCAGCGTCTCCGCCTTCTGGATCAGGGCGTCCCGTCCCGCGTCGGTGGTCAGGTCAGTGGCCAGCACCTCCACCCGACGCCCGGCGGCCTCCAGCTCCGTCTTGGCGGTGTTGAGGGCCTCGGCGTTGCGGGCGGCCAGCAGGAGACCGGTGTCGGCGGACAGGGCACGGGCGAAGCCGGCGCCGATGCCGGAGGTGCCGCCGGTGACCAGCGCGAAGCGGTGGGACATGGGTCGGGTTCCGTCGCGGTTCAGGGGGATGAGAGGTGACGGTTGGCCGCGGCGGCGGGAAGTCAAGCCGTCCGTGCCCGAGTCGCCTCGCATTCCGCGGTGCAGCAGGCCGAATTGTCAGTGTACATATTAACTGGGGCCGCTCCGGAGTTTTACTGTCACGGAACTGAAATTGCCGGACCGGAGGAAATAGGCAGGGCGTCTCGACTGCCTTCCCTTTCGAACGAGGTTAGCGGTTTTTTCACTTTTTCAGGCGAGTCGTGTTGCCATCACGTGGTTGCAGTGCATATATCGCATTGCACCATACGTGTTGTCGCACCGCACGGCCGGTGCTTCTGGCCGGTGCTTGATGAAAAGGAACCGCGGTATGGATGATGTTCGCCAAGTCCTGAAGGACAACGAGGGCCACTGCATCGAGGATTTGACCGTCGGCATGACGGCGTCCTTCGCGAAGACGGTTACCGAGGCGGACATCGTGCTGTTCGCCGGCATCTCCGGCGACACCAACCCGGTCCATCTGAACCAGGAATACGCCAGCGGCACCATGTTCCAGGGCCGGATCGCCCACGGCATGCTGAGCGTCAGCTTCATCTCCGCCGTTCTCGGCACCAAGCTGCCGGGCCCGGGCGCCATCTACATGAGCCAGACCGTGCGCTTCAAGGCGCCGGTCCGCGCCGGCGACACGGTGACCGCCCGCGCCACCGTCACCGAGATCATCCCGGAGAAGCGCCGCGCCGTCGTCCGCACGGTCTGCACCGTCGGCGAGACGGTGGTGATCGAGGGCGAGGCCCTGCTGATGGTCCCGTCGCGCGGCTGATCCCGCCCAAGCCCTTGAGGCGGGCAAGCCTTTAACAGGTGAAATGACTTGCCGGTCGCCGGTGCGTAGACCACGCGCCGGCGCCGGTCTATATAAGACGCCCATGGCATGGCCCGCCCCGGCGGGCCGCCATCGTTTCCGGGGGCCGTGCGCGGCCCGCAGACCATCAGGGCGTGACGCATGCGATTGTTCCGACACACCGCCGACCTGCCGGAGGACGCCCGTGGGGCCGTCGTCGCCCTTGGCAACTTCGACGGGGTGCACCGCGGCCATCAGGCGGTGATCGCCACCGCCCAGCGGATCGCCCGCGATCTCGGCGCGCCCTCGGCGGTGATGACCTTCGAGCCGCACCCCCGCTCGGTCTTCCCCCCCGACGACGCCCCCTTCCGCCTGTCGCCCTTCCGCGTCAAGGCCCGCCACATCGAGGCGCTGGGGGTGGACCTGCTGTTCGTCTGCCATTTCGACGAGAGCTTCCTGCACAAGACCGCCGACGCCTTCATCGAGGAGGATCTGGTGGCCGGGCTGGGCGTGCGGCACGTCGTCTGCGGCTATGACTTCCTGTTCGGCCACGGCCGCGGCGGCGACCCCGCGCTGCTGCGGCAGGCCGGCGCAGCGCACGGCTTCGGCGTGACCGAGGTCGGGCCGGTGGCCGACGACGCGGACGGCGTCTACTCCTCCACCCGCGTGCGCGATGCGCTGGTCGCCGGCAACCCGCGCGAGGCCGCCCGGCTGCTCGGCTCCCCTTGGGAGATCGAGGGGCGCGTGGAGCATGGCGACCACAAGGGCCGCACCATCGGCTTCCCCACCGCCAACGTCGAACTGGCCGACTATCTCCGACCCGCCTTCGGCGTCTACGCGGTGCGCACCGGCGTCGACCAGGGGGCGGGCACGGTCTGGCGCAACGGCGTCGCCAATCTGGGCCGCCGCCCGACCGTGGGCGGAACGGTGGAGCGGCTGGAGACCCACATCCTCGACTTCGACGGCGACCTCTACGGCCAGCATCTGCGGGTCCAGCTCATCGAGTTCCTGCGGCCGGAGCGCAAGTTCGGCAGCTTCAACGAGCTGAAGGACCAGATCGTCCAGGACGCCGCCGCGGCCCGCGCCGTGCTGGCCAAGGAACCGCGGTCGGAGGATTGAGCGATGGACCGCGTGATCCTTCTTCTCTTCATCCTGAACCAGGGCGGCCCGACCACCATCGAGTTCCAGACGATGGAGCAGTGCAAGGCCGCCGAGCCCGCCATCGTCCAGGCCTACCGCGAGATGACCGGCAACCCGGTGCTGACCCGCTGCATCGCGCTGGCCCTGCCGGGGAAGTGACGGCGCAGGGTAAGCCCGCCCCATTGCGATTCGCACGCCGGGGGGCTACACACGGGGCAGTTTGAGCCTCCCTGGGAGCCGTTAGGCCATGACCACCGCCGCTGCCCTGCCCGACCGGGCGACGATTGCCGCCACCGCCGCGAAGATCCTGCTGGAAATCAAGGCGCTGCATTTCAACGCCGAGACGCCCTTCATCTTCACCTCCGGCTGGGCGAGCCCGGTCTACACCGACTGCCGGCGCATCGTGTCCTTCCCGCGCGCCCGCAAGGCTCTGATGGACTTCGCCGTCCAGACCATCGAGCGCGAGATCGGCTACGAGAGCATCGACGCGGTGGCCGGCGGCGAGACGGCGGGCATCCCCTTCGCCGCCTGGATCGCCGAGCGGCTGGAACTGCCCATGCAGTATGTCCGCAAGAAGCCGAAGGGCTTCGGGCGCAACGCCCAGATCGAGGGCGTGCTGACCGAGGGGCAGCGGGTCATCCTGGTCGAGGATCTGGCCACCGACGGCAAGAGCAAGGAGAACTTCGTCACGGCGCTGCGCAACGGCGGCGCCACCGTGACCGACAGCTTCGTGATCTTCCATTACGGCATCTTCCCGCAGTCGAAGACCAACATGGACCGCATCGGCGTCCGCCTGCACGAGCTGTGCACCTGGTGGGACGTGCTGAAGGTCGCCCGCGAGAACCGGTACTTCGACGAGAACACCCTGTCGGAGGTCGAGAAGTTCCTGAACGACCCGGTCGGCTGGTCCGCCGCCCACGGTGGCAAGGCCAGCTTCGACTGACGCACCCGGAGGCGCCGCGCCTTGACCGCACCGCCCACACCGCTAATATCCCGCGCGATGCTGCATCCGGCGTGGGTCATGGCGCGTATGGCGCGAATTACCAACCCGGCCTCCTGAGGGGGGCCGGGACCGCCTCGTTTGTGCGTGCGTCGGGGGCCTGACCGCTGCCGCCCGACGGTTCTGCTTCAGGTTCAGGATATCCCCGACATGACCCGCGACTACAAGTCCACCGTCTTCCTGCCCCGCACCGACTTCCCCATGCGCGGCGGCCTGCCCACCAAGGAGCCGGAGCTGCTGAAGCGCTGGGAGGACATGGGCCTCTTCCAGCGGCTGCGCGAGACGGCGAAGGGCCGTGAGAAGTTCGTCCTGCACGACGGCCCGCCCTACGCCAACGGCAACATCCACATCGGCCACGCCGTCAACAAGGTGCTGAAGGACGTCATCGTCCGCTCGCGCCAGATGCAGGGCTTCGACGCCAACTACGTCCCCGGCTGGGACTGCCACGGCCTGCCCATCGAGTGGAAGATCGAGGAGAAGTACCGCGCCGAGGGCAAGGACAAGGACGAGGTTCCGCTCAACCAGTTCCGCGCCGAGTGCCGCCAGTTCGCCCAGAAGTGGGTGGACGTGCAGGCCGGCGAGTTCCGCCGCCTGGGCGTCGAGGGCAACTGGGCCGACCCGTACCTGACCATGACGCTGCCCGCCGAGGCGCAGATCGTCCGCGAGATCCACAAGTTCGCCATGAACGGCGGCCTCTACAAGGGCGCCAAGCCGGTCATGTGGTCGGTGGTGGAGAAGACCGCGCTGGCCGAGGCGGAGATCGAGTACCACGACCACACCTCGACCACCGTCTTCGCGCGCTTCGCCATCTGGGGCTCGCCGGCGCCGGAGGTCGACGACGCCAACATCGTCATCTGGACGACCACCCCCTGGACCCTGCCGGGCAACCGCGCCATCGCCTTCGGCGACGAGATCGAATACGCGACCTACAAGGTGCTTGAGGTCGAGGAGGGCAGCCTCGCCGAGGTCGGCGAGCGGCTGGTCGTCGCCACCGCACTGGCCGAGAGCGTCTTCAAGGACACCAAGATCAAGGACGCGCGGCTGCTGCACCGCTTCCCCGGCTCGCGTCTGGCCGGCGGCTACTGCCACCACCCGCTGACCCGCAGCGGCTACGACTTCAAGGTGCCGCTGCTGGCCGGCGACTTCGTCACCACCGACGCCGGCACCGGCTTCGTCCACATCGCCCCCGGCCACGGCGAGGACGACTTCCACCTCGGCCAGGCCAACGGCATCGAGGTGCCGCAGACGGTCGGCGAGGACGGGCGCTACTACGACCACGTCCCGCTGTTCGCCGGCCTGCGCGTCTACACCGCCGAGGGCAAGCCGGGCGAGGCCAACGGCGCCGTGCTGAAGGCTTTCCAGGAGGTCGGGGCGCTGCTCGCCAAGGGCCGGATCAAGCACAGCTACCCGCATTCCTGGCGGTCGAAGGCGCCGCTGATCTTCCGCACCACGCCGCAGTGGTTCATCTCCATGGAGACGAACGACCTGCGCAAGACGGCGCTGCAGGCGATCGCCGACACGACGTGGTTCCCGGCCCAGGGCGAGAACCGCATCCGCGCGATGATCGAGCAGCGCCCGGACTGGTGCATCAGCCGCCAGCGCGCCTGGGGCGTGCCGATCGCCCTGTTCGTCCGCAAGGACAACGGCGCGATCCTGCGCGACGCCGAGGTGTTCAACCGCATCGCCGACATCTTCGAGAAGGAAGGCTCCGACGCGTGGTTCGCCCGCCCGGCGCAGGACTTCCTCGGCAACGCCTACCGCGCCGATGATTACGAGCAGGTCAGGGACATCGTCGACGTGTGGTTCGAGTCCGGCTCGACCCACGCCTTCGTGCTGGAGCAGCGGCCGGAGTTGAAGTGGCCGGCCTCGCTGTACCTTGAAGGCTCCGACCAGCACCGCGGCTGGTTCCACTCCTCCCTGCTGGAAAGCTGCGGCACGCGCGGCCGCGCGCCCTACGACGCGGTGCTGACCCACGGCTTCACGCTCGACGAGCAGGGCCGCAAGATGTCCAAGTCGCTGGGCAACGTGGTCGCCCCGCAGGAGGTTTGCGACAAGTACGGCGCCGACATCCTGCGCCTCTGGGTGGTCAGCACCGACTACACCGAGGACCAGCGCATCGGTCCGGAGATCATCAAGTACCAGGCCGACCATTACCGCCGCCTGCGCAACACGCTGCGCTACATCCTCGGCGCGCTGGCCGACTACACCCCGGCCGAGCGCATCGCCGTCTCCGAGATGCCGGAGCTGGAGCGCTGGGTCCTGCACCGCCTGTCGGAGCTGGACGCGCTGGTCCGCGCCAAGATCGAGGCCTACGACTTCCACGACCTGTCGGTGGCGATCCACAATTTCTGCGCCGTGGAGCTGTCGGCCTTCTACTTCGACGTCCGCAAGGACAGCCTCTACTGCGACGCGCCGGGCTCGGTCCGCCGCCGCTCGGTCCGCACGGTGATGGAGCATCTGCTCTCCACCCTGACCGCGTGGCTGGCCCCGATCCTCTGCTTCACCGCGGAAGAGGCGTGGCTGGCGCGGCCCGAGGGCCTGACCGGCACCGAGGGCTGGAGCGAGGAGAGCGTCCACCTGCGCGTCTTCCCGGCCATCCCGGCGGAGTGGCGCGACGACGCTCTCGCCGCCAAGTGGGAGTCCATCCGCACCGTCCGCCGCACCGTCACCGGCGCGCTGGAGCTGGAGCGGGCCAACAAGAAGATCGGCTCGTCCCTGCAGGCCAACCCGACGGTCTTCGTGGACGCGGCGACCAAGGCGCTGCTCGACGGCGTGGACTTCGCCGAGATCTGCATCACCTCGCAGATCACCGTGGCGGAGGGCACGGCGCCCGAGGGGGCGTTCGTCCTGCCCGACGTGGCCGGCATCGCGGTGGTGCCCGGCCTCGCCGAAGGGGGCAAGTGCGAGCGCTGCTGGAAGATCCTTCCGGAGGTCGGCACGAACGCCGCACACCCGACGCTGTGCCTCCGTTGCGCCGAAGCCGTGGACGCGGACCCGGCGTTCTAATACGCGTTGCCGGAGCCTGCGCCTTATCCCCTCTCCCCTCTGGGGAGAGGGTTAGGGTGAGGGGGTTCCGCCTCCTCGACGCGTCCGGCAAACGCGCAACCCCCTCACCCCGACCCTCTCCCCAGAGGGGAGAGGGAGCAGGAGCACTCCATGAGCAGCCTCTCCACGTCCGGCAGCCGCGGCTACACGGTGTTCGGCCTGTCCGTCGCCGCGCTGGTGGTGGTCCTCGACCAGCTCACCAAATGGTGGATCCTCGACGTGGTCATGCAGCCCTATCCACGGGTCGTCGAGGTCACGCCCTTCTTCAATCTCGTGCTGGCCTGGAACACCGGGGTCAGCTTCGGCACCTTCGGCAGCTCCCACGCCTGGATGCCCTACGTGCTGGCCGCGGTGGCCTTCGCCATCGTGATGGCCCTGCTGCTGTGGCTGCGGCAGGCCGACCGGCGCTACCTCGCGCTGGCGCTGGGGATGGTCATCGGCGGGGCCATCGGCAACGTGATCGACCGCTTCCTCTACGGGGCCGTCGCCGATTTCCTCGATTTCCACATCGGGGGGTGGCATTTCTGGGCCTTCAACGTGGCGGACAGCGGAATCAGCGTCGGCGTGGCGCTTCTCGTGCTGGATGGGCTGTTCGCCGGCCGCGAAAAGTCGTAATAGTTCACGCGACGGAGCCGCTATAAGGGACGCGGCCCGACGACAAGCGGCCTGACGACTAGACGACGGGACTCGAACGTGACCATGCTTTCCTTCGCCTCCTCCATCGCACGGCGCTCCACCCGTTCCCTGGGGCGGGGTCCGCTGCTGGGCTTGGCGCTCGTTGCGCTGGCGCTCACCGGATGCACCGACGTCCGCCGCTCCATCGGCCTCGACCGCACGAGCCCGGACGAGTTCACGGTCGTATCCCGCGCGCCGCTGACCATGCCGCCGAGCCTCGCCCGCCTGCCGGAGCCGCGCCCCGGCGCGCCCCGCCCGCAGGACGCCACGTCGTCCGCGGTGGCCGCCGCCTCCGTCTTCGGCGGCTCCTCGCGCACCACCGCCGCCGCCGCCGCCGCCGCCGCCGGACACACCGCCGGCGAGTCGGCGCTGATCGCCCAGGCCGGCGCCAAGGGCGGCATCGAGCCGGGCATCCGCAACAAGGTCGATCAGGAGACGACCCAGCTCGTCGTCGCCGACAAGAGCTGGATCGACTCCGTGCTGTTCTGGCAGACGCAGGAGCAGCCCTACGAGGTCGTCGATCCGAAGAAGGAAAACCAGCGCCTGCGCGAGGCCCAGGCCGCCGGCAAGGCGCTGAACGACGGCACCGTCCCGACCATCGAACGCAAGCGCCGGGCGCCGCTGGAAGGGCTGTTCTAAGCCGCTGCCAGGGCCCCAATCCCGGGCGCCAACTCGGGGCATTGTTCCGGGCGCTCCGCCGCACCAGTATCTAGGGGGCGTTCCCAGACGGGGACGCCCCCTTTTGCATTCCCGTCCCCTTCGCTCCCAACGAGAGGCCCATGCTCCCCAACGGCCCCACCGCCCCGCCACCCTGGAA
>NZ_WHOR01000170.1:0-12441 GCF_013340925.1 Azospirillum formosense | reverse complement strand
GCTCCCGCCCCCCCCAACACCTACACAGGGTAGTTCGCCGGCGCCTGCCGATGTGTATAAGGCCCTACACGGCCACCTCGCAAACCATCGCCCCCCTTAAGCCGCGGCGACGGCCTCCACCGGCGCCATGCGGATCAGGTAGTCGAAGGCCGACAGGGCGGCCTTCGAGCCCTCGCCCATGGCGATGACGATCTGCTTGTAGGGCACCGTCGTCGCGTCGCCCGCCGCGAACACGCCGGGGACGGAGGTCTGGCCGCGCGCGTCCACCTCGATCTCGCCGCGCGGGCTCAGCGCCACCGCACCCTTCAGCCACTCGGTGTTGGGCACGAGGCCGATCTGCACGAAGATGCCCTCCAGATCGATGCGGTGCACCTCGCCGGTGTTGCGGTTCTTGTAGCTGAGGCCGGTCACCTTGGTGCCGTCGCCATGCACCTCGGTCGTCAGGCCCGACGTGATGACGCGCACGTTGGGCAGGCTGCGCAGCTTGCGCTGGAGCACCTCGTCGGCGCGGAGCTGGCTGTCGAACTCGATCAGCGTCACCTCGGCGACGATGCCGGCCAGATCGATCGCCGCTTCCACACCGGAGTTGCCGCCGCCGATCACCGCCACGCGCTTGCCCTTGAACAGCGGGCCGTCGCAGTGCGGGCAGTAGGCCACGCCCTTGTTGCGGTACTCGTCCTCGCCGGGGACGCCCATCTGGCGCCAGCGGGCGCCGGTGGACAGGATCACCGTCTTCGACTTCAGCGAGGCGCCGTTGGCGAGCTGGACCTCGATCAGGCCGCCCGGACCCGCGGCGGGGATCAGCTTCTCCGCCCGCTGCAGGTTCATCACGTCGACCTCATACTCCTTGACGTGCTGCTCCAGCGCGGCGGCCAGCTTCGGCCCCTCGGTGTGGGACACGGAGATGAAGTTCTCGATGGCCATGGTGTCGAGCACCTGACCGCCGAAACGCTCCGCCGCCACGCCGGTGCGGATGCCCTTGCGGGCCGCGTAGATCGCCGCCGCGGCGCCGGCCGGGCCGCCGCCGATCACCAGCACGTCGAAGGCGTCCTTGGCCTTGATCTTCTCCGCGTCGCGCTGCGAGGCGCCGGTGTCGATCTTGGCGAGGATCTGCTCCAGCCCCATGCGGCCCTGGCCGAACGGCTCGCCGTTCAGGAAGATCGACGGGACGGCCATGATCTTGCGCGAGTCGACCTCCTGCTGGAACAGCGCGCCGTCGATGGCGACATGCTTGATCCGCGGGTTCAGAACGCTCATCAGGTTCAGGGCCTGCACCACGTCGGGGCAGTTCTGGCAGGACAGCGAGAAGTAGGTCTCGAAGCTGTACTCACCCTCCAGCGCCTTCACCTGCTCGATGACCTCCGCCGACTCCTTGGAGGGGTGGCCGCCGACCTGCAGCAGGGCGAGGATGAGGGAATTGAATTCGTGGCCCATCGGCAGGCCGGCGAAGCGGACGCCGACGTCGGTGCCGGTGCGCTTGATCGCGAAGGAGGGCTTGCGCGCGTCGTCGTCGGTGCGGACGAAGGTGATCTTGTCCGACAGGGACGCGATGTCCTGCAGCAGAGCCTGCATGTCCTGCGATTTCGCGCCGTCGTCCAGGGAGGCGGCCAGTTCGATGGGCTGCGTGATCTTGTCGAAATAGGCCTTGAGCTGGCCTTTGACGTTGCTATCCAACACGGCGAGGGCTCCCGAAAGTGGTTTTTCGAAGCGAGCCCGGTGGCGCCAGGGCGGGTCCGGGCAGCAGAGTGTCTTTGAACAGACTTTTTTTGAACGGATGAAGGCCACTCGTGATCCGGGCCCGGAATCGATCCGGGCCCGAAGCCGTGGCGCCGCGGCCGGCGTGGCCGCGACCGAACCGTCCGGCCGCGGTTGCGGCCGGCGGTTCCCAGAGGATCAAGCCGGAGAGGCTTAGATCTTGCCGACGAGGTCGAGCGACGGGGCGAGCGTCTTCTCACCCTCTTCCCACTTGGCCGGGCAGACCTCGCCCGGGTGCGAGGCGACGTACTGGGCGGCCTTCACCTTGCGGAGCAGCTCGCGGGCGTCGCGGCCGATGCCGCCGGCGGTGATCTCGACGATCTGGATCTTGCCGTCCGGGTCGACGACGAAGGTGCCGCGGTCGGCGAGGCCCTTCTCCTCGATCAGGATCTCGAAGTTGCGGCAGATCGTGGCGGTCGGGTCGCCGACCATGGTGTAGCCGATCTTGCCGATGGCCGGCGAGGTGTCGTGCCAGGCCTTGTGGCAGAAGTGGGTGTCGGTCGAAACGCTGTAGATCTCAACGCCGAGCTTCTGGAACTCGCTGTAGTTATCGGCCAGGTCTTCCAGCTCGGTCGGGCACACGAAGGTGAAGTCCGCCGGGTAGAAGAAGACGACCGACCACTTGCCCTTCAGGTCGGCGTCGCTGACGTCGATGAACTTGCCGCCCTTGAAAGCGGTCGCCTTGAACGGCTTAATCTCGGTGTTGATCAAGGACATGATTTCTCCATCAGTCTGAATGATTGGAGCAAGCGTCACTCCGGTGTCCTGCCAGCCTGGCCCCGTCTCCCCAATGGTGTCCCATATGGGCTACCGGTGCCGCGGCATCCCTGCCGGAAGTCTGCTCCCCCCTCGTTGGTCGCTTGACACCAGGGAAGTTAGGGGCAATGGGTCAGCGATGGAAGCGAAAAATACCAATCGCTTTGATCGATAAAACCGATTATTGTGCGGTGCATGAAGCCCCTCCCCACCTTGCGTCAGCTCCACTACCTCGTCGCCGTCGTCGATCGCTGCCATTTCGGCAAGGCGGCCGAGGCCTGCCTCGTCAGCCAGTCCACGCTCAGCGCCGGCATCCAGGAATTGGAGAATCTGCTGGGCGCCCCGCTGCTGGAGCGCACGCGGCGCACCGTCCTGCCGACCCCGCTGGGCCGCGAGATCGCCGACCGCGCTCGCACCGTCCTGAAGGGTGCGGAGGAATTGGTGGACATAGCCCGCTCGGTGGAGGACCCGATGTCCGGGCCGCTCCATCTGGGCGTGATCCCGACCATCGGCCCCTTCCTGATCCCCCGCGTGATGCCGGCCCTGCGCGACAGCTTCCCCAAGCTGAAGCTGTTCCTGCGCGAGGACCAGACCGCCCGGCTGCTCGACCGGCTGGAGTCGGGGGAACTGGACGCGGCCATCCTCGCCCTGCCCTATCCGTCCGGCGACGTGGAATCGATCGACATCGCCGAAGACCGCTTCTCCGTGGTCTGCACGCCCGAGCACCGGCTGAGCGACGTCACCACGCCCCGCCCGTCCGACGTGGCGCTGGACGATCTGCTGCTGCTGGAAGATGGGCACTGCCTGCGCGACCACGCGTTGGCCGCCTGCTCCATGGAGGGGGCGCGGCAAAGCGCCGCGTTCCAGGGCACCAGCCTGCACACGCTGGTCCAGATGGTCGCCAACGGGCTGGGGGTGACACTGCTGCCGCAGATGGCGCTCGACTCGGGTATTTTGCGCGGTTTGGATGTGGTGGTCCGCCCGCTGGGCGGTGAGCGGCCGTTCCGCCGCATCGGGCTGGTCTGGCGCCGCACCTCCGGCCGCAAGGAAACCTTCCGGCAGCTCGCCGCCGCCCTGAAGACGGAGATGTCCCGCGACAGCGGACCGCAGGCCCCCGCCAACGGCGACGCCAGCGTGCGGACCGCCGCCTGACCCAGGGTCAGAGAACGCCGGAATCAGAAGACGTAGGTCATCACGAGGTAGAGAAGCGCCTCGCCGTCGCCCACGTTGCGGTAGGCGTGGGGGGCGTCGGCATCGAACTGGATCGTGTCGCCCTCCTCCAGCCGGTGGGTGCCGTCGCCGGTCTCGATCTCGACCACGCCGCGCCCGACCAAAATGTTCTCCACCGTGCCGATGGTGTGGGCGTCAGCCCGCTCGTCGGTGCCGGGGGCGAGGCGCAGCTCGTAGAACTCCACCTGCCGCTCGCCGCGGAAGGGAAACAGCGCCCGCGAGCTGAAGCGTCCGTCGCGCGAGGCCAGCGGCCGGCTGTCCGCCCGCCGGATCACCGTGGTCCCGCCGCTGCCCCCGCTGCTGAGCAGGCTGGAGAAGGGCACGTCGAGCGCGCGGGCGATGGTCCACAGGAAATCGATGCTGGACGGCCCCTGCCCGGCCTCCACCGCCGCCAGTTCCGCCCGGCTGTTCCCCGACAGCTTGGCGAGCGCATCCACGGACAGCCCCTGGCGGAGCCGGAAGCTGCGGATGTTCTCGGCGATCACGCCGGTCAGCGGGTTGGCGTCGCCAACCGTGCTCCGGGGGTCCGTGCTCCGGGGGGTCGATGTCGTGCTCATGGTGTTTGGCCCTCCCGTTCTGTGAATAAGCGTTGAATTCCTGGGACTCAGCGGGGCGCTGCCTGGATCTGGTCGAACAGGGCGCCCTCCGCGAAATGGGTTGCCTGGGCCTTGCGCCAGCCGCCGAAGACATCGTCCACGGTCACCAGCGCCACCGGGGAGAAGCGTCCGGCATATTGCCGCGCCAGCTCGGGGTGGCGGGGCCGGTAGAAATTCCGCGCGGCGATCTCCTGCCCCTCGCGGGTGTAGAGATACTGCACATAGGCTTCGGCCACCTTGCGGGTGCCCTTGCGGTCGACCACGCTGTCCACCACGGCGACCGGCGGCTCGGTGAGGATGGACAGGGACGGCACGACGATCTCGAACTGGTCGGCGCCGAACTCCCGGAGCGACAGGAAGGCCTCGTTCTCCCAGGCCAGCAGGACGTCGCCGACGCCCTTGCGCGCGAAGGTCAGCGCGGCCCCGCGGGCGCCGCTGTCCAGCACCGGGACATGCCGGTACAGCTCGGCGACGAATGCCCTGGCCTTGGCCTCGTCGTTCCCGTTGCTCTTCAGCGCATAGGCCCAAGCGGCGAGGTAGTTCCAGCGCGCCCCGCCCGAGGTCTTCGGGTTGGGCGTGACCACCTCCACGTCCGGCTTCACCAGATCGTCCCAGTCCTTGATCCGCTTCGGGTTGCCCTTGCGGACCAGGAACACGACGGTGGAGGTGTAGGGGGAACTGTTGTTCGGCAGGCGCGTCCGCCAATCCTTGGCAATCAGCCCGGCGTCGGCGATGGCGTCCACGTCGTAGCCCAGAGCCAGCGTCACCACGTCGGCGTCCAGCCCGTCGATGACCGAGCGCGCCTGCGCGCCCGATCCGCCGTGCGATTGGTGGATGACCACCGTCTCCCCCGACGCCTCCGACCAGGTGCGGGCGAAGGCCGGGTTGAACTCCTCGTACAGCTCCCGCGTCGGGTCGTAGGAAACGTTCAGGATCGTGCTGCGGCTCGCGGCGCTGGCGGTCGCCAGGGCGGCCAATGTCACCAGCCCGACGGCGATGAGGCTCTGGCTGAAGCGCGACGGCATGAACGGTGTTCCCCAGTCTGACGGTCGAAGGCGCGGTGCCGGGGATTATTGAACACGGGCGATCCCTATCAGGCAAGTCGTCTTTTGCTGCCTGATGTGTAATTCACATATGTGCAATTATCATTTATCGGAATTTTTATGTGAAAACAGGACGTCAAACGGTTGCGCCAGCCATACGGCGCAACCGGACCGGTCAGGCCTGCTTGGCGTCGATGATGCCGCGGCGGATGGCGCGGGTCTTGGTGAAATGGTCCTGCAACTGCTCCCCCTCGCCCCAGCGAATGGCGCGCTGGAGGGCGGTCAGGTCCTCGGTGAAGCGCTGGAGGATTTCCAGGACCGCTTCCCGGTTGTTCAGGAACACGTCGCGCCACATCACCGGGTCGCTGGCGGCGATGCGGGTGAAGTCGCGGAAACCGCCGGCCGAGAATTTGATGACCTCGGACTTGGTGTCGTCCTCCAGGTCGGACGCCGTGCCGACGATGGTGTAGGCGATCAGGTGCGGCAGGTGCGAGGTGATCGCCAACACGCGGTCATGGTGGTTGGCGTCCATCAGTTCCACGGTGGAACCGATGCGGCGCCACATCGTCACCACCTTGTCCACCGCGCCCTCGTTGGCGCCGGGCGGCGGGGTGACGATGCACCAGCGCCCCTGGAACAGGGTGGCGAAGCCCGCCTCCGGCCCCGAATGCTCGGTGCCCGCCACCGGGTGGCCGGGAATCAGATGCACACCGTCCGGGATGTGCGGCCCGACATCGCGCAGCACCGCCTGCTTCACCGAACCGACGTCCGTCACGATCATGCCGGGGCGCAGCAGCGGCCCGAGCTGCTCCCCCACCTCGGCGAAGGCGCCGACGGGCGTCGCCAGGACCACCACGTCAGCACCCTCCAACGCCTCCGCCAGATCGGTCGTGGCCCGCTCGACGATGCCCAGTTCCATCGCCTTGGCGCAATGCTCCGGGCTGCGGTCTGCGCAGACGACCTGACGCGCCACCCCGTAATGCGTGAGCGCCCGCGCCAGGGACGAACCGATCAGACCGACGCCGACGATGGCGACGCGGTCGAACAGGGGGGCGGCCAAGGGGGCTGCGGTCTCGCTCATGATCTCAAGGCACCGGCTGCGGATGGGTTGCAGAACGCCCCGCTATAAAGCACCAAGCCGCCGCGTGACCAAGGGAAAGTTTGGTCGGCCGCCTCGTGAGGAAGCGCGCGCAACGGCGCGATCCCCTCTCCCGTCCCGGGAGAGGGTGGCCCGAAGGGTCGGGTGAGGGTAGCGCAAGGATCAAGGCGCTGATTCTTGCCTACACCCTCACCCTCCCACCGCTTCGCGGCGGGCCCCTCCCTCTCCCGGGGCGGGAGAGGGGAAACCACTCCGGTCTTACGCCGTCAGGAAGTCCTTCAGCGCCTGCACCACCTCGCGCATCTCGGCTTCCGTGCCGATGGTGACGCGCAGGCAGCTCGGCAGGCCGTAGGCGGGCATCTGGCGGACCAGGATGCCGCGGCCCTTGAGGAACAGGCGCGCCGCCTCGGCGTCGTCCTTGCCGGCAGTCTGGCCGGCGAAGTCGACCAGGACGAAGTTCGTCACGCTGGGATGGGTCTTCAGCCCCAGCCCCTGCACCTGCTGGACGAACCACTCCCGCCATTCGGTGTTGTGGCTGCGCGAGCGCTCCAGGAACGCGGTGTCCTCCAGCGCCGCCACCCCGGCGATCTGCGCCGCGGAGGAGACGTTGAAGGGACCGCGCACGCGGTTCAGCACGTCGGCGATCCCCGCCGGGCAATAGGCCCAGCCGAGCCGGACCGAGCCCAGCGCGAAGATCTTCGAGAAGGTGCGGGTCATCACCACGTTGGGGAAGCGGTCGACCAGCTCCTGCCCCGCCGAATAGTCGTTGTGGTTCATGTACTCGGCGTAGGCCGCGTCGATGACCAGGATGGCGTTCTCCGGCAGACCGGCGTGCAGGCGGGCCATCTCGTCGGCGGTGATGTAGGTGCCGGTCGGGTTGTTCGGGTTGGCGACGAAGACCAGCCGGGTGCGCGGCGTGACGTGGGCCAGCAGCGAATCCACGTCGGTGGTCAGGTTCGTCTCCGGCGCCTGGACCGGGGTGGCGCCGACCGACTTGGCGCCGATCGGGTACATCAGGAAACCGTGCTGCGAGTACAGCACCTCGTCCCCCGGTCCGGCGTAGGCACGGATCAGCAGGGCGATCAGCTCGTCGGAACCGGCGCCGCAGACCACGCGGTCGGCGTCCAGGCCGAAGCGCTCCGCGATGGCCTTGCGCAGCTTGGCGGAGCCGCCGTCCGGGTAGCGGTGCAACTCGCCGGCGGCGGCCTTGTAGGCCTCCACGGCGCGCGGGCTGGGGCCGAGCGCGCCTTCGTTGGAGGCAAGGCGGATGTGCCCCGCATGCTCGCCGCCGACGTAGGGGGCGATGTCGAGAATCCCCGGGCGGGGCGCCGGGCCGTTGTTCGGCTGGGTCATGTCAGGTCTCAGACCTTGCGGGCGTTATTGAAAAGATGAGGTGGAGAGATGAAGCGGGACGGCGTAGCCGCCCACGATGTTGATCCGCACCGGGATCTCGCCCAGCCGGCCGGCGAAGGCGGACAGGCGCGGGTCGGTGTGGTCGACGAAGTCGGCGACCTCGACCAGATGGATCGACGGGCCGGACGGGTCGCGGGCGTGCCAGGTGCAGAAATAGGTCGGGGCGAGGCCGCTCGTCTCCAGATGGTCCTTGAGCCGGCCGCGGCTGAGGTCATGCCCCAGTTCGATCCCCAGGAGGGTGCGGTCGTCGCCGGTCGGCTCGTGCGGGACCAGCGCGATGGCCAGCGCGTCGCGGTCCTCGCCGCGGGCGTTGCCGCGCCCGGCGAAGGGCAGCCGCGCCACCACGCGCGGCGTGCGCGCATCCGACGACACCAGGAAGCGCCACCAGGGGTCCGCGTCGTCCTCCGCCGGGTAGGGAACGACGCCGACGGTGGCCGTGCCCTCCGACACCGCGCGGATGGCCGCGGCGGGGGAATTGACGGCGGTCATCGGAACGACGCTGCCGAAATGGTCGCGGGCCACGTCCCAGAATCCGCGGCGGTCCTCCGGCGCGTAGACCGCGACGGCGAAGGGTCCCTGGAGCCGGGTGAAGGCGGTGATCATCTCCCGCCACATGCGGGTGACGGCCATCGCCGGGAATGAGCCGGCGTGGCGCGCCATCAGGCGGCGCAGGATGACCGCCTCGCGCGCCGGGCGCAGATAGATCGGGGTCTGGGGGTTCCCGCTGACCTGGCCTTCCGCGGCCTCGATCTGGCTTTTGACGACGCCGACGCGCTCCACCACCGCGGCGCGGCGCATCAGCAGGTCGTGGATCGTATCGTCGATGTGATCGATCTCGCGGCGCAGATCGTCGAGCGGGGACTTGGGCGGAGGCATGGGGCGGGAAACCGTCAAATCCAGGGCGAATCCAAAGCCGGATAGTAGTAGTCCGCAAGCGACGCGAAATCAAAGAAAACGTTGACACTCCCAACCGACGATCCGTAGCTATACCCTCCCATTTTCCGGAGACCACCGACCCGTCATGTCCGCGCCGAACCCCGCCGCCGCCGTGTCTGGCGCCGTGCCTGCCGAGCCCGCGACAATGCCCGGCCACCGGGTCACGCTCGGGGTGGACCGGCCCATGCGGCTGGACAGCGGGGCGGAGCTGGGTCCCTTCGAGGTCGCCTACCAGACCTACGGCGCGCTGAACGCCGACCGGTCGAACGCCGTCCTGATCTGCCACGCCCTGACCGGCGACCATTACGTGCTCGACCAGCATCCGGTGACCGGCAAGCCCGGCTGGTGGGAGATGCTGGTCGGTCCGGGCCGGCCGGTCGACACCAATCGATATTTCGTCATCTGCTCCAACGTGATCGGCGGCTGCATGGGCTCCACCGGACCGAAGGAGACCAATCCGGCGACCGGCAAGCCCTACGGCCTCGGCTTCCCCGTCATCACCATCGGCGACATGGTGCGAGCGCAGAAGCTGCTGGTGGAGCATCTCGGGATCGACCAGCTGTTCTGCGTGATCGGCGGCTCGATGGGCGGCATGCAGGTCCTGCAATGGGCCGTCGCCTATCCGGAGTCGGTCTTCGCCGCGGTGCCGATCGCCACGGCGGCCCGCCATTCGGCGCAGAACATCGCCTTCCACGAGGTCGGCCGGCAGGCGATCATGGCCGATCCGGACTGGGCCGGCGGCAACTACCTGCTGGAGGGCACCCGCCCCCACCGCGGGCTGGCGGTGGCGCGCATGGCCGCGCACATCACCTACCTGTCGGAGCCGGCGCTGCACCGCAAGTTCGGGCGCAACCTGCAGAACCGCCAGACCGTCACCTACGGCTTCGACGCCGATTTCCAGGTGGAAAGCTATCTGCGCCACCAGGGCATCACCTTCGTCGAGCGGTTCGACGCCAACTCCTACCTCTACATCACGCGGGCGATGGACTATTTCGACCTCGCCGCGGATTACGGGGGCGGCACCCTGTCCAACGCCTTCCGCAAGGACGGCAAGGGCACGCCGGTGCGCTTCTGCCTCGCCAGCTTCTCCAGCGACTGGCTGTTCCCAACCTCCGAATCGCGGGCCATCGTGCACGCGCTGAACGCCGTGGCCGCCAACGTCAGCTTCGTGGAGATCCGCACCGACAAGGGCCACGATTCCTTCCTGCTCGACGAGCCCGAATTCCATCAGGTGATCCGCGGCTTCCTGGAGGGCTGCGCCGAACACCGCGGCCTGACACGGACCTCCCGGCCATGAGCCCCCTCGACGACACGCCGTCCGCCGCCCGTGCCGCCTCCGGCAACGGCATCCGCTCCGACCTCAAGCTGATCGCCGAGATGGTGGAGCCGGGAAGCCGCGTGCTCGACGTCGGCTGCGGCGACGGCGCCCTGCTCGCCTTCCTGTCCCGCCGGAAGGGGGTGGACGGGCGCGGGATCGAGTTGTCGATGGACGGCGTGCACCAGTGCGTGGCCCAGGGCCTGTCGGTCATCCAGGGCGACGCCGAAGCCGACCTGAAGGACTACCCGCCGGGCGCCTTCGACTACGTGATCCTCAGCCAGACCCTCCAGGCGATGCGCGAGCCGCGGACGGTGCTGGAGACGATGACCCGCATCGGGCGGCGGGCCATCGTGTCGGTGCCCAATTTCGGCTATTGGCGCATCCGCGCGCAGCTTCTGCTGACCGGGCGCATGCCGGTGACGGAGAAGCTGGGCTACCAGTGGTGGGAAACGCCCAACATCCATTTCTGCACGATCAAGGACTTCGTCGTCCTGGCGGAGGAGATGGGCATCCGCATCGAGCGCTGCATGATCGTGAACCGCACCGGTCGGGTCACGGGCCATGCCCATTCCGGGCTCGCGAACCTGCTGGGCGAGCAGGGCGTCTTCCTGCTGCGCCGGGACTGACCGGCCCCCGCCGCTTCCCGGCGATGCAACCCCTGCCCCGCTGGCGCTGTTGATAGGCGAAGTCCGTTCAACAACAGACCAGCGGGAGCCACGCACCATGCGCCTCGTCCCTTCCTCCGTCCTCGCCGCATCGGCCGCCGCCCTGCTGCTGGCCGGCGCCGCCTCGGCGCAAACGCCGCAAGCGTCACCGGACGCCGCGCGGCCCCCGTTGATGACGGCGCCGCGACCGGACGACACCCCGGCCACGCCACCGGCGACCTCGCCGGAGGGACTCGGCGGTGCGGCTCCGTCGGACGAGATGCAGCGCGCGGCCCCCTCCGTCGCCGCGATTCCCCATCTGCTGACCCCGGAGGAGGCGCGGACCCTGATCGGCAAGGAGGTGCGGACCCGCGACGGTCAGCCCGGCGGCTCCATCAAGGATTTCACGCTGGACGGCAGCGCCGCCTCGATCGAACGGATCGTGCTGGCTCCCGCCGAGGGCAGCGGGGCGGACGGGAAGCTGCGGTCCCTGCCGGTCAGCATGCTGCGCACCGACATCGCGGGCGCGGCTGCCGGTGCCGACGGCTCCACACCGCCGACTTTGGACCTCCCGGCGGCCGAACTCGCGCGGGCGCCGGAATTCACCTATGGCGAGGGCGTGAAGACGGTGAGCGGCCAGCCGCAGTGACGGCTCAAGCGCCGCTGTCCACCGCACGCAGCAGGTCGAGAACAAGCCGCTCGCCGTCCGGCCAGGGACCGTAGCCGGCGTCGGTGTTGATGTGGCCGAGGTCGCCGCCGTCGATGAAATCGGCGCCCCACCCCACCGCGAAGCCGCAGGAGCGGGCGATTGGGGCGTAGGGGTCGTCGTGGCTGGCCAGCACCACTGTGCGGAAGGGCAGCGGGTCGGTGGGCACCGGGGCGAAGCCGTGAACCTCCGGCGGCGTGTGGTCCGCCGATTCAACGTCCGGCGGGGCGACCAGCAGGGCGGCGGCGACCTTGCCGACCGACGAGCCGTCGCACACGGCCCAGCGGGCGACCGCTATGCAGCCCAAGCTGTGGGCGATCAGGACCACCGGCGCAGACGCGGCGGCCACAGCGTCCTCCAGCGACCGCACCCAGTCGTTCAGGACCGGCGCGTCCCAGTCGGCCTGTTCGACCCGCGTGAAGGATGGGTGGCGCTGCTGAAGCCAGCTTTGCCAGTGGTCGGGACCGGAGTTGCCGAGTCCGGGGACGATGAGAACGCTCGCTTTCGCCATGGGGTCCGATCCGCTGCGGTGACCAGAAAGGTTACAAACCGCAACGGCCCCGGAGCAAGGCTCACGGCTCCTCCGACACCCGCCACGCGCCGGACCCTGCCGGGCGGCGGGCCGGGGCCGCGCCGCCGGGAAGCGGAACGATCAGGCGGCGCTTGGCGGGCTGCTGGGTCTTGCGCGACACGCCGGCGAAGATCTGCTTGGACGCCTCGATCATCGTGACGCCGGCAAAGGCCTTGAACCAGCGGCAGCCGACCTCCTCCCAGGCCGGGGCGGTCTTCATCAGGAAGCGGGAGCGCAGCGGCGGCAGGAACAGGGCGTGCCCGGTGCGCTCCGGCACGAACATGGTGTCGCGCAGAACCTGCTTCAGTTGCGAGGCCGAATAGGGAAAGCCATGGCCGAAGGGCGTCCAGTCGGCCCGCGCCCACAGGCCGCGG
>NZ_WHOR01000016.1:0-40590 GCF_013340925.1 Azospirillum formosense | reverse complement strand
CGGCCTTCACTGCCACCTATCTGGGGCGAACCACGGCCAACTGGCTCGATTTCCTCGGCCGCGTCGAAGCCTGGGTCGATCCAGCCGTCGAGCGGGTCTATGCGGTGCTGGACAACCTGAGCACTCATACCGCGGTGGAGGTGCTGCTGTTCAATCTGGCCCATCCGCGCTGGGAGTTCGTCTTCCAGCCCAAATACGCCGCCTACCTGAACCTGATCGAGCCATGGTGGAAGGTGCTGCGTTCCCTGGCCTTGAAGGGACGCCCCTTCGACGCGTGGGCCGAAATCGAGCAGGCGGTGGAACAGGCCACCGCCTACTGGAATGCTCATAAACACCCATTCATCTGGGGGCGCCGGCGGCGCCACCGGGCGCCAAAACGGTTCGGCGTCGCCGCCCTCTCAAAGGTCGCCCTAATTTAGCGGATGCACCACTAAGTATTTGATTTGAAAGGAATGGCGGAGGGGATGGGATTCGAACCCACGATAGGGGTTTGAGCCCCTATAACGGTTTAGCAAACCCATCCCCGAAGCCGCCCCACCCCACCGAAACCCACTCAAAGCCATTGTTTCTGCGGACTTCGACTAACGCAGCGCGCGCAATACGCGAGAACGAACGCGGTTCGCGAGGGCACGGGAGTCGGCACAGTTTCTCCCACCATGTTTACCATCGGTCTCACAAACCGTCATCTGTCACCCCTGACGTTGGGAGGGGTCAAGGACGGTAATGGACAGCATCGAACAAACCATTTCATTGCGCATGCGTAACGCTTTTTCCGCATCAACCGATGAGAAACTGAATTTGAAAAGAACAATGCAGAGCATATCCCTGTATGCGCTGGAAAAAATGACGCATACCAAACGCAGGGTACGTATGCTAACTAATATGTCAACGTTGGAATCAATATCAAGGTTAGGAAAGAAACAATGGCGCGTGACGTTAAGCCAGCCATACTAGCGGCTTCAGTTATTTTGCTTTCCGGTTGTTTCGCAACAAGCAAAACAGACTTCAAAGACCCAAATGAAACCGCAATCGATTTCACAAAAAGATTATCAGTTGAATTTTCCAACAAATTAGACAAGGTGATTAATAGCACGTTATCGAGCTCGCCGGTTGATAAAGGTGATTATATAGAAAAGAGCGGTTATTTCTTTGCGGTTTCTGCTGGTTTTAATGGAACAAAAGATGCTTTTTGGGATTTCTGCAGATCAAAGGGCGGTAACATGAGCGGAGACTTCTGCGTTGACAAAAATAATAGTGTAATTTTTATGGCAACACTTAAGCCAAGATTGAGCAAAGTACCAGACGGAGTTGATTATACAGTTGCACAGCCTAAAGATCCCGCAGGCTCCGCTACCTTGAATGCCATGGTTGCAAGCGCGAAGAAGGAAACCGAGCAGGCAAATGAAACTCGGCGGATGGCTGTTGAAGCGATCCGAAGAGATAAGGAAATTGAAGAAGCAAGAGGAATGGCCCTCTATGCCAAAACCGGTCGAGGGGATCGAATTTGCGCATCCTCTTCGGTATATTACCAGGAATATTGGGGGTTTGTTGAAGATAAAGCCAATGGAAAATACAAAGTCATGATAAAAGGGGCAAAAAAATATTATGACATGAAGCACTTTCGTCCTGATGAACTTACCTGGGTAGATCCGCGCCAATGGGCGCCCTGCTAGCAAGCGCAGCAGGATCTACTAAATTTTGCGAAACCATCGCGTCCGCTCCAGCACCCTCAAGCGAACTCTGGAGCGGCGCGTGTTCTGGCAAACCCACCGCAGAAGCCGCCCGACACCACCGAGAACCTCTGATACCAGGGGCTTTGAACGCAGTAACTGCGGAATTCCCTTTTGGTACACAACGTGATTCCCTGCCGGCTCGCGGAGGGAGGCGTGCATGGTGGCGGTGGCGATCAGAAAGCTTGAAGGGCCACCCACTACGTCAACTCATACCCGCAGCTTGACGGTTCAGGTCCCAACGGCCAGCCGCCGGCGTTCCGGATACCAGGATGTGAATTTGATCGCTCTGACGAGAGCGAGAATGGTTGCGATTATGCTGAACCGGGGGCGGAAGCCAGGGGATGTAAAGCAGGGCCAAGTCAGCGATCACCAACACAAAAAATGCCAAGGCCCAAGCCCCTGTGATAACGTAATTGGTGCGAATGAAGTCGGGGCTGTCCCACAAATCGGGGGCAACGTGTTCCCGCGCGTATTGCAGCGTGAAAGGGCGATGCAGCACGATCAGCAAAAGCCCTGCATCGACAAGCAGCCGGACTCCTATAATCGACTGCGTCGGCCCGCCCGCCATGGTGTAGAGCGCCAAGCCGCCGAATAGCACCCCAGTACCGACTTCGAGAATTTTTGGCTTTTTGCCGGGTCTTACCCAGTCGCGCAGGAGCAGGGCCGCCGATATGAGGGCGCCGGCAATCAGCCCTTCCATCGGCCCGACTAAACGGTCCAGGACAGCAAAGGTGATGAAAGGGAAGAAAGCCAAGAGTATTCCCATTGCAATCTGGGTTTACTGAGGACGATTTCAAGTCGATTGCTAAGAGTGCCTATCAAAACCCCCGCTGTGCCGAGCAAAATCAATGGCTTGAGCCCATGGAGACGGGGTTTTGATCCGCGCTCTAAGGACATCGGTCTGGATGTAGCGAAGTGGGATGCAGATCGATCATCAAATTACTTGAAAGGCTTGATAAAAGAAGACATGGAATTGGTTTCTAAACTGAGGATCAGCGGAGTGCCGTTTTTCTTTGGATGGGTGCCATTGACAAAATATGCTCTCAATTCGCAGGGTGCGGTGACTGAAGAGAGCTTCGAAAGTATTTTAAATGAGCTTCGGAGCAATAAAGCTATGCGAATCAGGTAAGCTTCAAGAGGATGATAAGTAAGCATCTAAAAAATTAGGTATCTAAGGATAGAGTTCCCCAAACCGATAAAGCAAACCGTTGATTTTTTCAATACGGAGCACGATAATCATCTGCGTCGCAATATGCAGCAGATAATTGCTGCTCCGAGCTTCCAAATCCAGGATAGGAGATGGCGATGAGCGGCGTTTCAAACAATTTCGCTTCAAGCCCTGAGTTGAGTCGTGGTGTATCGAAGCTGTATGCCCAACTCCGGGAGGATATGCAGAAAAATGGTGGGTCCGTTCGAGGAGGATTCGAAAGCGCCTTCACAAGCGCTGACGGCCTCGTGACGGTCACCTTGAGTTCGGAGGCGCTAAGCTCTTATGGCGGAAAGTCCGGTGATCTTGGGCTTCACATGAAGGTGCTCACGCGGTCTGGCACCGGCCCAGACGCTGCGACGTCCGAAAGCAATGCGATGAGTGACGCCATTCGCAACGTCGATGACGTCGCCGCTCACGAAACAGAAGTACAACACAATATGGGGAAAACGGAGTTTGTGGACAACCGTGGCATAGGCAATCAAGCGCTTCCGCAGATGTCTCAAACTTTATCGGATAAAGCGGATAAACTGTTTTCAGCGGCATCCGAAGAGTCTCCTCTGAAGCAAAAACTACAAAGTTCTGCCACCTCCAACGGATCGATCATCGATATGTTGAAGGCCCGGAGCGAGGACGGTGCACGCCTTGCCGAGCATCTGAAGAAGAACCTCGATGATTCGAAGGCAAACCGTTCAGAAGGGGGAAATAATTGGGTTAATCAACCGAAGCCAGGGCAAGATAATAAGGAAATATTTAAGCCTGTTGACCTAAAGGCATAATTCGGCATCGGCGGCGAAACGTTTTATTAAGGCTCTGAGCCGGAGGTTGCCGATTCATCATAAAAACAACCGTCATTGTTTTTGTGAAGCACTGCTATCCTCCGGCGTCGCGGTCTGAATCTAGGTTTTGTCGCCAAAGCTCGTAGCCAGACCATGACGGAAGCGATCTGGACGAAGGCAAGGTAGTGGGCGTCGAGCTTGTCGTAGCGGGTCGCCACGCGACGGAACTGCTTCAGCTTTCCGACCAGACGCTCAACGAGGTTCCGCCGCCGGTATAGCGCGGTCGAAGTCTGGATTCCTCGGCTGGTCGGCGCGACTGGGAATGATCGGCACGATGCGCTTGCGGCGCAACACGTCGAGCAGCCAAGCGGTCGAGTACGCCTTGTCGGCGATCACCGCATCTGGTTTCCAGCGCGGGCGCCCACGTTTTCCGCTGCGCAAGGCGCCTTGCTCGAACAGTGGGCCGAAGCCCAGCAGGTCGTGGCGTTCGCCACCGGTGAGATGCAGCGCCACCGGCCGTCCCTCGGCGTCGGCACGCAGGTGCAGCTTGGTCGAAAAGCCACCGCGCGAACGGCCAAGCGCCCGCTCGCCCGACGTATGACGTGCCCCGGCGGCATGGGCGTGGGCGCGGATCACACTGCTGTCGAGCAGGTGCGCATCCCAGCCCGCGTTCGGTGCCATGGCGCGCAACTCTGCAACGATGCGGCCCCAGATCCCGGCAGCCGTCCAGCGCTGCAGGCGACGCCACGCGGTGCGCCAATTCATCACATCCTCAGGCAGGTCACGCCAGGGCGCCCCGGTGCCGGCCAGCCAGAGGACTGCTTCGAGATTGCATCGGTGATCGAGTGAGGGCCACCCGGTCCTGGGCTTCTGGGGCGGAAGCAGGGGCAACAGCCGACGCCACATCGCGTCGGTCAACATGGTTCTGATCGGCACTCGGACCAAATGCGATCAGATCGGCTCTGCGCAAGTCCCTTTGGCGACAGAACCTAGATCGTCCCCAATTCGTCGCGGAGATGGAGAACGGCATTGCCCTTGGGAAAGGCGGCCCGCGCGACGGTCGCGGTCTGGTCGGGCACCGGCGAAATGGTCTGCGGTTTGAGCGACATGATCAGCCCTCTGCTTTGAGGATGTCGCCTTCAACAGCCGCCGTTCCCGTACCGTACCGAGGCCCCGGAATTCCCCAACAGTGTCCGCTGCTGAGGCTATTAGCGCACTCGATAACTGTGACCAGTAACGCCTGAAAGCGGATCGGAACAATCATCCGGACAGGATGCCTTGCTCGTCGAAGCGCTTCTGACCGCCATTTCGGATTTCGCCAAAAGGACCTGCTGCTACCCAGACCTATCATCCGAAATAGCCATCCTGGTTGACCCCCGTGGTTGACGTGTGTCAGGGCGGTTAACGCTCCACCACGGCATACTATTTCCAGACCTCGCTAAACGAAGGGAAGGCACCATGGAGACATCCACCCTTCCTGTTCAGATTGTTCAAAGTGGACTTGGCAGCTTGGCCACCTATCTGGCCGCTCATGTGCTGTTGTGCCTCGTCCCGGCATTCTTCATCGCAGGTGGTTTGGCCGCACTGATACCCAGATCGGCAATCACACGCTATCTGGGGCTCGGCGCGCCAAAAGCCGTCGCTTACCCGGCGGCGGCGGCCGCGGGAAGCCTGCTGGCCGTCTGTTCGTGCACCGTCGTCCCGTTGTTCGCCGGCATCTACAAGAAGGGGGCCGGGCTGGGACCGGCCGTCACCTTCCTATTCTTCGCGCCCGCCGCCAACATCTTGGCGCTGACCTATACGGGCGCGGCGCTGGGCGCAGAATTCGCGGCGGCGCGCCTCGTGCTGTCTCTGGCCTTCGGTGTGGGCATTGGGATGATCATGGCGCTGATCTTCAGCGAGGACGACCGCGTCCACGCCAGCGAGGCCGACAGCAGCTTCGCCGGGAGCGATCGCCTGCGACCCGCCTCCTTCATGCTGATGGTGCTGTTGGTGGCGCTGCTCATCGCCGGAACACTGAAGGTCGACATCCTGCTCGACAGCTACGCCAGCGTCACACTGCCGATCCACGGCATGGACGCGTTCGAGGCGACGCTGCACCGGCTGATCCCCTTCGACTCCGCGAAAGGTGAGGAAGGAATTGGCGCGCAGGGGGTGATCCTTATCCTGCTGCTCGGTATCATTGCGGCGGTGGCGCCCCGCGGCCTGGGACGGGTGGACGAGGGCTTCAACCGCTGGACTTGGGCGGCATTGGCGCTGGTCATGCTGACCCTGGCGGTCGCCGCAGTGGGCATGCAGCCGCACGCCAATGGCGTCGCGCTGCACCTGACCGGCAAGCTGGTCGGTGTCCTGGCGACAATGGCAGCGATCGCCTGGGTCGCGCATCGCTCCATCGATCGGTTCGAGGTGCAGCAATGGCTGTGGGAAAGCTGGCGCTTTGTCCGGCAGATCTTCCCGCTGCTGATTGTCGGCGTCTTCGCGGTGGGCGCACTGCGCGTCTTCATCCGGCCGGAGTGGGTGGAGGCGATGGCCGGTGCCAACAGCGTGCTCGCCAACCTAGTGGGCGTCGTCTTCGGCGTGTTCATGTATTTCCCGACCCTGGTCGAGGTGCCAGTCGCGCAGATGTTCTTGTCGCTTGGCATGCACCCGGGGCCGCTGCTCGCATACCTGATGGCGGATCCCGAGCTGAGCCTGCAGAGCATCCTGATCACCGCCAGCATCATCGGCCGCACGAAGGCCTGGGCCTATGTGGGACTGGTCGCGCTGTTCAGCACGGCGGCGGGCCTGACCTTCGGCGCTTGGAAGGACGGAACCCGTTTGTGGCTGCTCGGTGGATGGCTTGTCGTTTTCCTTGTGGCCCTTGCCGCAGCCCTCTACGCCATCCATCGCCGGAACGGTCCGATGGCGAAGGCCGCCTGACCAAGCAAACCGCTTTTATCACCAACCATTTACCGGAAAGGAGGATCGAGCCATGCACGTCAAAGTCCTTGGGCCGGGCTGCGCCCGCTGCAAACGCCTGGAGGAACTGACACGGAAGGCGGCGCAGGAGACCGGTATCCCCGTTGAAATCGAGCACGTCACCGATCCGGCCCGATTCATCGACTACTCGGTCATAATCACGCCGGGCCTCGTTGTCGAGGAACAGGTCAAGATGTCCGGCCGGCTGCCGCGCCCGGAGGAGATCGTAGCGTGGCTGAAGGAAGCCGCCAGTAGGCGATAAAGGAGGCCAACGCCGAGGCCCTTCGGATTGTCGTTTTGGAATTCGCCAACGGTGTCAGTTGCGGGCCAGCATGGCGGAAAAGGTGGCCAGCACCGAGAGCCGGTGCTCGATCTCCTTCATGCGGTTTTCTTCGTCGGGTGGCATCGGAACAAAGCTAGAGCACGAGAGGCGCGCCGTCCTCGGCGATTCCGCCGGTGGCTTGGCCGCGAACGGCTGTGAACGGTCCCTTTGTCAGGGACCGCTTTTTTCGGAAAAGCCGTTGAACCAAACGGCTTTTTTCGCGGGTGTCGGCGTTACCGTCAGCGCATCGAAACGCCCGACAAGTGGCAGAACGGCGACGCTCCTTTCCCATCCCGCGCACTGAAAACACAATTTCTGTGTTTACATCACACAATTATTGGGGTGGGTTTAGACATCAACGACGGGGGACACGATGGGCAAGCTGGCGACGATCGGAAAGGTGACCATCCGGGTCTTCGGCAACGACCACCTCCCGCCGCACTTCCACGTCAAGGGCACCGACTTCGAGGCCCTGGTGGCCATCGCCGGCGACCTCCCGACCGCCACCCGCAAGGAGGTCCTGGCCTGGGCCACCGCCAACCGGGACGCCCTGGTCGCCGAATGGAACACCTGGAACCCCACCATCCCCTTCGCCTGAAAGGAGGCGCGCCATAATCCCCCCGACCCTGCCGCAAGGCCCCCGCACGGTGCCCCGCTTGACGGCGGTGGCCACCGCCCCCGGCGCCGTCCTGCTGGCTACCTGGGACGACGGCCGCCGCGACGCCGTGGATCTCTCGGGCTGGCTGGAATCCGGCCACCCCCACTTCCACCGCCTGCGCGACCCGGCGCTGTTCGCCACCGCGGCCCTGGCCGATGCCACCACCGTGGAGTGGGGCGGTGACGAGGACTTGGCCATCGACAGCCTGAACCTCGCCCTGCTGGCCGAACAGCAACGCCCGTTCGGCGCGGCGGAGCTGGCGGCGTGGCAGCAGCGCCTCGAGCTGTCCAACCAGGAAGCCGCGGATCTCGTCGGGGTCCACGTCAATACCTGGAGCAACTACCGCACCGCCACCACGCCGGTACCCCGCGTCGTCGCCATCGCCTGCCGGGCGGTGGTGGCCGACCCGCTGCTGTTCGCCGCCCACTACCGTCCCCGCCGGCCCGGGCGCCCGCCGGCGGCGGCGGAGTAGCGCAGGCGGGAATCCGTGCGCGGTGGCGTCCGGACCCGGCGCCACCGCGAAACGTAATCGCACTCAGCGGCTGGAGCGCAGCCGCTCCCACACCTGAAGCCCCAGCGTGACCAGCAGGCCGCCGCCCAGCAGCAGGGTCGAGACGCTGGGACCGGCGCCGATCGCCTGCACCGCGGCAACCGCGCCTGCGACCTGACCCTGCGCGGTGGCCACCTGTTCGGCCACCGCTTGCACCTGCGCGGCGGTGCCGGCGACCTGCTGGGCCAGGCCGACCGCCTGTGCCCCAACGTCGCCGACCGGCCCCAGCGCGTCCAGCAGCGCGGCGACGGTGCCCAGCCCCAGGGTGGCGGTGCCGGCCAGGGCCGGGGCGGAGCGGACCAGCGGCACCGGCACCGGCGCCGCCTCGACCTTCTGGGCGATCGGCGCCGGCGCCGCTCCCGCCGGGACCGCGGCGCGCCAGTCGCCGCCACGAAACAGCGCCTCCTCGGCCGCCCGCCGGGTGACGAGGCCGGGCAGCTTGACCTTCTTGCCCTTGACGGTGGCGTAGACCCAGCGCTCGAACTGGCCGGCGGCGCCCTCGATGTCGCCCTGGTTCAGCAGACGCAGCAAGGTGGACCCCTTGAAGGCGCCGGCGCCCAGGTTGAAAACGAAGGAGGCGAGCGCGCCGCGCTGCGCGTCGGTCAGCGGCACCGTGACCAGCTTGGCCACATCGGCGGCCGCGGCGGCAAGATCGCTGGCCAGCAGCCGCTCGGCCACCGCGGCGGTGATCACCTCGCCTTCGCGGACGCCCTTGGTGTGGCCGTAGCCGATCGTCCACACGCCGGCGGGGCAGCGGTAGGCTGACAGCTTCAGGCCCTCGAAATGCTGCACCAGCCCGGTGGTGTCGGGGTGCAGAGCGGGAATCGTCGACATGGGATCACCCTTTCTTGTGTCGCAAGTTTTCGAAGAAGGTCCGGACCGCGGCGCGGCTGCACAGCGGGGTGTCCGGGTTCTGGCGGCGCCAGTCACCGACGGCGACGGCGAGACGGACCAGCACCAGCAGGAGGCCCAGCACCGCGACGGTGAGCTGCAGGCCAAGCGTCAGGTTGGCCGCCCACACGGGCAGAAGGGCCAGCCCGCCGCCGGCGGGGTAGTCGATGGCGCGTACAGACATGCGGCCCTCCTGCGGGCGTAAAAAAAGCCGCCTCTCGGGGCGGCCTTGGGTCGGTCGGGCTGGAGTGTTGTCGCGGGCCGGTCAGATACCCAGCGCGAACCAGTTGGTATTGATCGCCACCCCGCCGTCGGTGGACGGTCGCCAAGCGAAGAATTTGAAGTCCACCAAGGTCCGCGGCCCGTCGGTGGCAAAGACGGCTTGTGAAGGGGTGGGGTCCGAGCCGTCGATGGGGGTCGGCAGCACGCAAAAAACCGCTGTTGTAAACGGCTTCGGAAACTCTACCGTAGTGTAGCCGACCGCGTTGGACAGCACGGTTCCCCACTGAATCAGCAGGCAGCCGGGAAGGGTGTGATAGCCGTTCCCGGTGTGCGACCAATCACCGATCCGCAGCAGCGTGGCCAGTTGGTTGAACTTCGTCGGGTCGAGCGCAACGCCGCCCGCTTCGATCGTCTGCGCGATCTCCTCCTGCGCCGCGTTGAACCACCCGGCGTTGAGCGAGGTTGACGGGGTGCCGGTGATCGGCGAGCCGTCCGTGAAGCCGTGGCGGCCCGGCCCGAACAGGTCCTGGGCCGCATGCGGCGTGTCGATGCGTTTCATGGTCCGGGTCCTTCAGCAGTCTTCCGCGCCCGCGAAGTCGGGCAGCGCCTTCAGCAGCGCGTAGGCAGTGGGCAGATCGAGCGGCGCGGCGCTTCCCCATGGGACGTCGTAGGTGGGGGTATGGCGCGGCGGTTCTCCCTCGTGACGGTCCTCGCCGTCGCGGTACGACTTGACGCCAAGCCGGACGAGCCGGTCATCAACGAAGAGATGGAGCCCGACGACGCGGTGATATTCCGCGCTCGTGCCCTGCGGCGTCGTCACTTCGAGTTTCAGTGCCATTTTGCGTTCCACTTCATCAGTCGATGACCGCAAGCTTGCGGAGGTTGCCGCTCGAGTCCTTGATTTCGATGTAGCCGGTGACCGGCGCGTCGGCGGTGGCGGTGCGGGTGCCAAAACGCACCCGCCCGTTTGCGCCCTGTGGCGCGAGAGCGAGATCCACATGCCCGTCGGTGAAGCTCTGCGCGGCGAGGACCGGGGCCGCGCCGGCGGCCCCGCCCACCGCGGCGACCCATGAGGCCCGCTGGGCGTCCAGCAGGACGCCGTAGCCGGCGCCGGACGGAAAGAGGGCCAAGTTGCCGTTTCCCGTGCCGGTCATGGCGACGACCGCGTTTCCGCCGGGAGACGAGCCCTTGAGCAGCAGGCGCAAGGTCGCGCCGGCCGCCGTGCCGACGCCAACCTGGACGCTGCCATCGGTGCCGAGGATCTGCACCTCGCCGGTCAGCGATTGCAGCGTGAGGGGACCGGCCGTCTGATACGTCACCGTGTCGCCAAGGTTGCCCTCCCGGACGCCGACCGGCCCCAGCGCCTGCAATTGGATCGCGCCCAGGAGGTTTCCGCGCACATCGTTCTTGCTGACGATGTAGCCGCTATGATTCGTGCCGCCGAACTCGATGCCGTACTTCTGGGTGCTGGCGATGCTGGCCGTCGGACCGCAGCGGGCGCCGAGGATCGTGATGTCACCGACGTAATCGCCGACGTAGATGCCCGAGTAGACCCCGACCGGCCGCCCGAAGTTGGGGGCGCTGTTGCCCGCGAACAGCCCGCCGATGACCCGCGTGTGGGTCGGCGTCGGGGAGCCGATGATGTTGAGGCCGTGCCCCAGGTTGGTGACGCAGACGGCACCGTGGATTTCGGTGTCTTCCACGTCCCCCACGGTCCGCATGCCGTCGCGCGTCATGGCGCTGCCCCAGCAGCCGATCAGGCGCGTGCGGCGGATGACTGCCCCCGCGGCGGTGGCATCGAGCAGCCAGCCGTCGCCGTTCATCGTGGTCATGCCGACGCCATCGGCAAAACAAATCGTCGCGAACAGGTTGTACAAAAATCCGTCCGCCGGGGGCTGGAGCAGGTACCCGGTCTTGTGACTGGTCACCTGAATGCCGCTGAGCTGGTACGTGTCGCCGCCCAGGAACTTGAAACCGGCGCCGGTGTTCGTGGCGAGCCCGAACAGCGACACCCGAGACGCCGAGGACAGGCCGGTGTTGGGACCGAACACCACGCCGTCGAAGGCGAGCTGGTTCAGAATGCAGCCGTGAATTTGGCTCTGCGCGCCGCCGAAGTAGACACCGGACCAACCCCGGAAGGAGTCGACGTTTTCGACGCGCATGTTGCCGCCGGGAGAGGCGAAGTTCAGGCAATAGCCGCTGGTGTGACCGAGCGGCGACTCCATCATCAGATCGCGGATGGTCAGGAAGGAGCCCGTCAGCGTGAACAGGTCGCCCGCGCCGCCCTTGTAGATGTGCGTCGCCCTGCGCCCGTCGCCCACCATCGTGACGTTGCTGGCGTCGCTGATCACCGTGCCGTTGACGACGTACCGCCCGCCGGGGGCGCGGATTTTTGCCCGGCCACGGGCTTTCGCCGCGTTCCAGGCTGCCTGGAATGCCGCGGTGCAGTCATAGGACGACGTTCCGGCGCGGATCGCCGCGTGATAGCCTGGCGGGACAAACACCAGCACGTTGATGGTGTCGCCGAGCCACTCCTTCATGGCGCGCGGGTAGATGGCGCCGGCGACCGCCGCGGCGAGCGCCAGTTCCGACCCGTCGCCGTCCTCGCGCAGCAGCGGGTAGCCGCCCAGCTTCTCGCCGTCGTGGACGGTCACCGTATTTTTGTCCGTGTCGACGATCGTCTCGCCGGGCTGGCCGGCGACCAGGGCGAGTTGCGCCGTCGTGCCGCGCAGCCGCGCGACCCGCTTTACATCAGCAGTCATGTGCGTGGTCTCCTCCGGCCGCTCAGCCGAGCGTGCCCCAATCCTCGATGTCTTCCGCCCCGCCCAGGTCGGCGAGCGTGCCCCAATCCTCCGGAGCGCCGCCCAGCAGCAGCCAGTCCTCATCCGGCAGGTAGCCGAACAGCACCACCGTGTGCGCCGGCGCTGCCCGGCGGATCACGCACTCCAGGACCGCGGAGCCCCAGCCGCGAATGGCTTCGTCGCAGCCGCCGGTCGCCGTGAAGCTGACCGCGCCGGCCCCGACCGGCACGTTGAGCCGCCACGCGTGCGGCCAGCCCGCCCCGGCGGTGTTCAGGGCCGCATCGCAAGGTGAGCCGACCGTGAAGGCGGCGTGTTCGGTGATGGTGCAGCCGGGAAAGCCGAGCGCGCCGGCCAGACCGATGAAGAAGGCCCAACTTTGCCCGCCCCGGCCGGTGAGCTGCGCCACCAGGCGCGAGCGCCGATCCGCCAGCCCGGCCGCAGGGCCGGTGCAGGCGTCCGGCAGTCCGGCCACCCGCTCCCACGCGGGAAGCATCTCCAGTGTGGCCCGCGGGTCCGCCTCGCCCAGAAGCGCAAGCGCCCGGTTGTGAACCCGCGCCAGCCCGTCGGCCACGCCGTACAGCAGCTCGTCGTCCGCCGGCCAGGCCGGGCCGGTCGGCCGCAGCCCCAGCAGCAGGGCATAATAGTCGTCGGGGCCCGCCTGCATCACGCCAGCCATGTGATCACCCCCAACTGTGCGATGTGCCCGGCCGGAGACACCACGTCGGCGGCCGGCGCCACCAGCTCGTGGCGGAACTCGCCGGCGGCCTGCGAAATCGCTTCGCGCAGACGCGACAGGTACAGCGTGCCGCCGGGGATCGCCTCGCGGGCCAGGAAGTCCTGCAGCTCCGCCGCCGCCGCGGCGCGGGTGGCCGCGCTGTCCGGGGTGAGGCGGATCGACAGGGCCACCGGGTCGGCCACCGGCGCGAAGGCCAGGACGGCGGCCGTCACGGGCCGCACCTCGTCCAGGTGCGCCTGCATCGCCGCGACATCGGCGGGGGTCGGGATGATGCTGGCCCGGCCGTCACAGACGAAGGCCACCCCGACAGAGCCGACCCCCTGATGATGCGCATAGACCCAGGCCCGGGTGACGCCCGGCACCTCCAACGCCCACGCCACATAGTCGGCCGCGGCGCCGCCGTGCGGCGGTGTGCGGATGCGGGCCAGCAGGCGCGCCAGCAGATCGGCGTCCGCCTCGATGTCGGCGCCGCCCGAGACATCGACCACGACCGCGGTGGACTGGGCGCCGGCGACCGGGCTGACCAGGGTCAGCCGCGCGCCGGGCGGCAGGTTGGACGCCGCCCCCACGGCCGCGGCCTGGACGGTGGCCATCGCCGTCCCGCCGATCGCCGCCACGTCGGCGGTGACGGTGTAATCCGCGCCGCCCCCCGGCCGCTGCAAAACCGTGCCGGCCGGCACCGTCACGCCCGCGGCGGCGGTGATGCTGACGGTGCCGGCGGCAGCCGTGGCCGCCTTGCGCGCCACGCCCCACAGCGAGGCGTGACGTTCCAGCCATGCGGCGTCGGCGGTGTCGGGAAGGATTTGCCGGGCCAGATAGTCGATGTAGCCATAGACGCTGTGCAGAGCGCCGCCCAGGACGCGGGCCTGCACCTCGCCATCGGCGCGGCGCAGCAGCTCGTCCAGGCCAAGCCGGGCCAGCAGGTCGGCGCGGGTCTGTTCGATCAGCTCGGGCAAACCCGCCCGGGTGAAACCGGTGTCAGCCATTGGCGATCGCCTCCCAAGCGTCGTCGAAGCGGAGATCCACGGGCGTGCCGTCGCGGCGCCAGATGCGGCAGGTGAGCGTCAGGCCGTCGGTGCCGCGGCGGTCGGCGGTCACCTCGACGCGCTGGGCCACCCCGTCGGTGACCAGCCACGCCAAGGCCTCCTGCGCGTACTCGCGGGCGCGGCGCGCCGTCTCCGGCAAAAGCTTCTCGCGCGACAGCAGCCACAGCCGGGAGCCGATGCGGTCACCGGTCACGGTCGGGTAGGTGTCGCCCCACCAGCCCATCCGGCGGTCGGCGGGCAGCACGTCGCCGGGCTGGGCCCGGCCCCAGGTGAACAGGGACATCAGCACGGCCCGGACGAGCGGGTCGCCCGCGGTCTGGTCAAGCGACAGCGTCACGCCGTCGACGACGACGGCACGGTCCTGCACGAAATAGCTCATGGGCTACATGCCTTGGTTGGGCGTCGCGGTGCTGGCGCTGCCGGGCTGCACGCCGCCGTGGGTGTGGCCGTCGTAGGTCTGGCGCATCTCCGCCATGGTCCGGCCGCCGGTGTCGCAGCGGTCGCGCACCTCGCCGGTTACCTCCAGAAAGGGCGTCTCAACCCGGAGCTTCGTGGCCGCCTTGATGACCAGCTCGCCACCGCGCTTGATGCGGATTTCGTCGCCTTCATCGGTGTAGACGCACACCTCGCCGGGCGCTAGGTCGGCCGGGCGGTATCGCGGATCGGACACCACCGCGGCGATCCCGTGCGAACGATCCCCGCCGACGAACACCACCAGGGCGGTGGCGCCGGCATGGGGGTGCGCCGTGAAGCCGTAGGGTTCGGCGTGCTCCACCCCATCCTTGACCTCGCCGGCGAGGAGCGCCACCTGCACGCGCTGCGCCCGCCCCTGCCCCACGGCGGTGACCAGGGCGCGCGCCACCACCATCTGCAGGCCTCGCTTGAGCGGCGCCAGCAGCTTTCCCACGCTGCGATGATCCATCAATCGAACTCCACAATGGGCGGGGTCAAGGTGGCGCCCGTCTTGCCCTTGCCCTTGGCTTGCGGCGTTTCGGGCAGCAGCTCGTAAGCCGCCTTCGGCGCCACCGTCAGGGTGGTGACGCTGCCGGACTCCGACAGGCTGTAACCGACGGCCGAAATCAGCATGTCCAGATCAAAGCCGATGATCGGGTCACGCACCCGCACCAGCTCGTTGGGGACCCAGAGACGGCCGTCGGCTTGGCGCCAGCCCTGCACGGTGTAGCTGGTTTCGAAGCTCTTGCCGGCGCGGTGGGCCGCCTCCCAGCGGGCGCGCTCGCGGGCCGTGCCGCCGTCCGGCTGGCCGTCGGCGACGATCACCAGCACGCGCTTGCGCCTGATGCCGGTGTCGGCCTGCACCGCCATCACCTGCGAGGTGGCGGCCGCATCCCCGGAGATGGCGCCGATGTCCGGCCCGTCACCATCATCGCCGGCGTCCTCGTCCTCATCACCGGCGGCGCCGTCCGCCGTCCGCTGCCCCTTGATGCGGTATTCGGAAAAGCGGTCTTTGCAGTCCAGTGACGCCGAGCCGGTCAGCAGGTTTTCCCCCACCACCAGATCCGTGGCGGCGCGCGTCGAGCCGGCCCGGGTCAGGACGAGCCGCCCTTCGGCGTCGTCGGTGGACAGCAGCGCCCGCAGCTTCAGCATGCGGTCGACGCTCTCGAACACCGATTCCCCCTGCTGCACCTGGTGGTCGGCGATCGGCGCCCCAGTGTCCACCGCCGCCAGCACGGTGACGCCGTAGGGCGCGGCCAGCTCCGCCGCGATCTGCTCGACCTTCCGCCCCTTGAACTGCCCGGGTTCGTGGATCGCCGAACAGTCCACAAGGTCGGCGGTTTTCGACCGGCCCTTGACGCTGACGGTCACCGACTTCGCGTCGTAGCTGATCGGCGTGCCGTCGACGTAGCCGGTCAGCACCAGGTCGGCGCCGATGAAGACCTGGCAGGCGTCGCCCGGCGCGATGCGGCGCGGGACGTCGGAGCCGGGCCAGCGGTCGGTGACGGAGAGGTCGAAGTCGCGGGCCTGCCGGTCGATGCCGGCGGAGATGCTGACCGACTTCCAGCCGCCGAAATCCGTGCCGTTGACCAGCAGCCGCACCAGGTTGCGATCGTCCGTCATGTCAGCACCTTCAGCGGCGCCGGCGGCACGAAGCCGGGGTGAGCCACGCGGTTGCGGGTGACGATCTCCTCGCCGCGCCCGGCGTCCTCGTACAGGTCGTAGGCCAGGACCACAGCGGGCTGCACCGCCGTCGGCGTGACGGTGGCCAGCCGGGCGGCCCCGGCCGAGCGGGCGGTGAGGTCCTGGACCACGGCGACGCGCAGATCCGTCAGCGCCCGGAACGTGTCGTCAGGGACGTCGGGACGCAGGGTCTCGGCGTCGATCCGCGCCGCCAGCTCGTCACGGGCCGCGATGACTTCCTGGTGGACCGGCCAGTCGGCGGCGGCCGACACCTCGGCGGCATGCACCAGGGCGGACCGGCGGACCAGGGCGGCAAGGGCGGTCGAGTTGGTGGCCTGTTGCTGGCGCGCCGGCGTCGCCCGGGTGTAGGCCGGAGCCGGCGCCGTGTAGGAGGCGACGTGCAGCAGGGCGGCCAATGGCCGGGCCGCCGGGCTGGAGCGTGCCACGCCGGTCCAGCCGGTGGCGGCCGACGTGGTGGCCGAGCCGCCGCCGCCCGTGGCCGTAAAGGACCGGATCAGCCCCAGCACCCGTTGCGCGAGCGCCCACGGCGATCCGAACAGCCGGTCGGTGTCACTCAGCAGGCCGGACAGCAGAGAGGAGCCGCCGGCCCCGCCACCTCGCAGGACCCGCTCCGCCAGGCTGACGGCCTTGGTCAGGTCGGCCACTGCGCCTTCGCGGACGAAATCGGCATAGCCCGCCACACCGAAGGCTTTGGCGAAATCGCCCGCCGAAGCGGTCGACAGGGCGTCGGCCTTCAGCTTGGTCTGCGCGGCGCTGTTGACCTTCGCCGCCGGGAAGGACAACTCCCCGGCTTCGACGAAGGACAGGCTGAAGCGGCACATGCCGCCCTCGTCGGCGGAGTGGGCGACCCGGCATTCCCCGTCAGCCGCCACCCGCAGGGTGCCGAAGTGCGGGTGGACCAGCTCGCCCGGCCCGGCCTCCTCCAGCGCGGCCAGCAGGCGGTCCCGCTGCGCCATGTACTGCGGCCCGATGACGTAGGCGGTCAGGGTGACTTTGCGGGTGGCCCGCCCGAGGTCCTCGACGAACGGCTTGTCGCGCTGCGGGTATTCGTGGAGCTGGACGCGCCGGCCCGCCGCCAGTTCGTCCCCGTCCACCTTGAAGGGCACGCCCCGGAAGGAGGCGGGCCGAAGCTGATCACGCCAAGCCATGGTCAGAACCCCAGCGCCAGGGAGCGATAGCCGACGTCCGGGTTGAGAGCCACGCCCTTGGTGTCGGAGCGTGTCTCGACCCGGGTGCCGGGCGGAGCGCCGTTGATGTTGATGTCGACCGCGCCGCGGAGCTGCTGGGCCTGCGCACCGGCCGCCAGGACCGGGCTGGCCCCGGCGCCGGCCACCGCCCCACCGGCGGCCGGCGCCGCCGCCACCGACAGGCCCAGCGTGTCGGTCACCCACGACGGCAGGGCGCCGGTCAGGGCCGCCAGCTTCGCCTGCAGCGCGCCGGCGATGTCGACGTCGAACAGCGACCTGATCCAGTCGGACACCTTGGAGAACACCCCGGCGATGGCGTCGCCCCACCCCTGGAACCAGCCGAGCAACCCCTGCCCGATCGTCTTCAGCCCGTCCATCGCCGCGGCGAAATCACCGGTGAAGACGCCGGACAGGAAGGCCATGAACCCGCTGAACACCAGCTTGATCGCGTCCCACTGCCCGGTGAACCAGGCCGACACCGGCCCCCAGTTGTCGTAAAGCAGGTAGGCGGCGCCGGCGAGCAAGGCCACCGCCGCCACCACGGCCCCGACCGGGTTGGCGGCCATGGCCAGGTTGAACAGCAGCATCGCCCCGCGGGCCGCCAGCAGCGCCCCGCGCAAGGCGAGGACGACGGGGGCGATGGCAATCCGCGCCGCCAGCACCCCGAGCGCCCAGACCAGGCGCAGGACAGAGCCCAAGGTGGACAGGACGGCGCCGCCCAGCAGGGTGATGGCGGCGCCGGCCACGCCGACGGCGCCGGCAACGGCCACCATGAGAAGGGCGTATTTCGTCAGCTCCGGGTTGGCCTTGGCGAAGGCGGCCATCTGCTCGATCAGACCGCCCAGCGGCCCCATCAGCTCGTTGAGCGTCGGCAGCAGCGCGTCGCCCAGGGTGATCTTCAGCGCCTCCCAGCGGTTGGCCATGAGCTGGATGGCGTTGGCCGTCGTCGCGGCGCGGGCTTCATACTCCTTGTTCATCGACCCGCCGAAGCGGGTGGCGTCGGACACCTTGGCGATGTTCTCGCGCAGGTTCGGCAGGTTCTTCAGCAGCGGCACGATGGCCCCCAAGCTCTCCTTGCCGAAGATTTCCGCCATGACGCTCGCCTGCCGGTCCTTCGGCAGCTTCTCGATGGCCGCCAGGACCTTGGTGAAAGCGCCGGTGGCGTCCTTCTGCATGGCCTTGGACAGCTTCACCGTGTCGATGCCCAGCGCCGCGAAGGCCTTCTTCTGGCCCTTGGTCGCGGCCTCGCCGGCCGCCATCGCCAGGATAAAGTTTTTGGTCGCGGTTGCCGCGACTTCGGACTCCACACCGACGCCCGAGATCGAGGCGCCCAGGGCGGCGACATACTTGGCCTGGACGCCGCCGACGTCGCCCAGGGCGCCGACCCGGCGGATGACGTCGCTGATCTGTGCGGCCTTCGCCGGGCCGGTGTTGCCCAGGTAGTTGACCTGGTCGGCCAGCTCGCGGACTTGGTCCTGGGTCATCCCGAAGGCGACGCGCCACTTGGCCATCATGTCGCCGGCCTCATCGGCGCTGAGGTCGAAGGCGATGCCCATCTTCGCGGCGTCTTCGGCGAAGGTGGCCAGTTCCTCCCGCGCGATGCCTGACTGACCGGCCGCCGCGACGATCTGGCCGATGCCGTTGGCCGCCATCGGCAGACTTTTGGACATCGCCAGGATGTCGTCCTTCATCTGCGCGAAGCCTTCCGGCGTGTCGAAGTCCACCACCTTCTTGACGTCGGCCATGGTGGACTCGAAGTCGATCGCTGACTGGGCGATCTGCTGCACGCCGAAGGCCGACGCCAGCGAGCTGCCGGCGGTGCCGATGTCGCCGAACCGCTTGGTCATCCCGCCGATCGCCCGGTTGATGCCCTTCATCGGCCCGGACACCCGGTCGACAACCGAGATGATGGCTTTGAGGTTGAAATTCGCCATGCCCGCCTCCGACGCAGCAAGGGCGGCCACGGGGCCGCCCTATTGCTGTTTCAGCTCCTTGCCGATCCGGATGGCCTGCGCCTCGTAGAGCAGCATCCGGGAGATGGTCAGCGCCTCGATGTCGCAGGGGCCCATGCCCCACGTCCAACCGACGTCACAGAACCGTTCGATCAGTCCTCGTTCGCCGGGGCCTGGTCCGCCAGCCCATCCGTGAAAAAAGGGATGATCGTCATCATGCAGGCCTGGAAGTCCGGAGCGCCCAGTGCCTTGACGCTGCTGGCCGGGATGCCGCCCAAGCGGCTGATGTACTTGCCGCACACGTTGGCGAGCGGCGTGAACGAACCGTCGCCGCTCATCTGCAACGGATAGCCGCAGGTCATGATGTCGTCGCCGTTGGGCTCGCGGAACGTCAGGATGGTGACCTCCTCGCCGTGGGCCTTGATCGGCTTTTTCAGGGTGACGGTGTTGTCGCTCATCGGGATTCCTCGCACTTCATGCCTTCGAAGGTGACGGACACCTGCCCTTCGGTGGTGTCCAGCTCATGCCCGGCCTTGGTCCAGGCGTTGCGCAGCACGTAGACCTTGCCGGTGGCCAACTCCGCGGTGACGGTGGCGTCGGTGATCGCCCGCAGGACCTCCAGCGACAGCCCGTCGGTGTCCGAGATGTCGGCGGAGATGGATGGCACCCGCGGCGTCTCCTTGTAGCCGTGGACGCCGTCCTGGCCGGCGACGCCTTCGCGCTCGATGTCGTCCGGCGACACGGTGAGGGAGCCGCGCAGGGCGTACTGGGTGCCGTCCACCTTCAGGTAGCAGACACCGGCGACTTTCTTGCTCATGGGTCAGGCCCTCCTTCAGGCCGCGTACTGCAGGCGGAACTGGACCAGCACCGCGAAGACGCGGAGCTGGTTGACCAGGTCGGGCGGGTACAGGACGTTGAGACGGTTGGGGTCGCCGGGGTCGCGCTCGACCATCAGGTTCGCCTTGAAGGCAGCGAGGTTCTCCACCAGCCCCAGCGTTTCCATCTCGGAATACTGGGCGATCAGCTCCGCCTTGATGATCCTCGGCGTGACGATGGCCTGCCCGGCGCCGAACGCGGTGCCGTCGTTGGCCAGCTTGTGCCGGGCGTACTTGGTGGTGATGACCGAGCGCAGGCGGCGCAGGACGGTCGCCAGCGTGGCCAGCGTTTCGACGTCCAGGAAGGACGGGTCGGGCTGGCCGTAGGCGTTGACCTGGTAGGTGGTGATGGCCCGCTCGATGCGGACCGTGCCGTCGGTGCCGGTGGAGAAGGTGGCCACCCCGTCGAACAGCAGGATTTGCCGCTCCGACATGGTGAAGCGGGCGGACACCGCCGGCGCCAGGACGCCGACGAGCGGCAGGGTCTGGAGCGGCCGGGCCGGGTCGATGCGAAGCGATTTCGCGGCCTGCCCGGTCAGGGCGGCGGTCCACTCCCACGGTGGCGTCGGACTGCCGGCGTAGCCCAGCACCGTGACGTGGGGATCGTTGCGCGCGTTGCCGAAGGTCGAAAGGTCGGACACCGTGCCGCGGCGGGCCGCGAAGACGTGGCCGTAGAGCTGGCGCGACCACGCCCACCGGCCGGTCTGGTCTCCCATAAGGTCCTTCAGGGCGTCCAGGCTGGCGGTGTCGGTGTAGGGGCAGGCGATGAAGTCGAAGGGTTCATCGCCCAGCGCCGCGATGCCGGCGGCCAGGGCCGGCGCGGTGGCGCCGTTGGCCATCGCCGTGACGGCGACGGTCAGGCCGGCGGGGATCGCCTCGCCGCCCAGCGCGCCCAGATAGTTGACCCGCACGTCGATGTCGTTGCCGAGCGGCCCCTTGTTCTTGGCGGTCAGGGTGACCGCGCCGGCGTTGGCGGTGGCGGTCACCGGCAGGTCGGCCGCCGCGGTGATCGCCGCGGCGAGCGCGGTGGCCACCGCTGCGGCGGCGTTGCCCGACGCCACCGCGACCTGCAGCCGCTGCCCGGCGATGTAGAGGGACAGCGCGCCGGCGGCCGTCGCCGTGCCGGTCAGGGTGACGGTGCCGGTGGCGGCCACCGCGGCGCCGGCGTCAGCGACGGGCAGGCACCAGATGGCGCCCATATCGTCGTTGCGGCGGTACGCCGCGACCATGCGGGCCAGGACGGAGCCGGCGCCGAACAGGGCGCCCGCCTGGTCGGGGGAGGACACCAGGACCGGCACGTCGTTGGCGGCGGTGCCGGCGGGGAGCTGCTGCCCGATCAGCAGGGCGCGCTGGTCCTGGACGAAGTAGCTGGCCTGCGAGCCGTCCACCTCGGCGTGGAACAGGGGCAGGCGCAGCGACGGCGGGATCTGGGTGAAGGAAACGGACATTTACAGGCCCTCCCCGTCCGTCGGCACGGGCAGGGCGGCGACGGTGGGCCGCCCGGCCCGCACGACGTCGCCGTCGGCAAGCCGACGCATCCAGTATTGATTTTCCGGCACCTCGGCCCCTTCGGCGGGCAAAGGCTCTCTCGTCTCCGGGTCGCGCACGAGCGCGCCGGGCTTGGGCTTCACGTACATGCGTGACTCCGTCAGGTGGGGATGGTGAAGACGCCTTCGGCCTCAAGCCGCCCGTCGGGGCCGGGAGAGGTCAGGTTGGGGTCGGCCGGGTCGATGCAGTCGACCCCGACGCGGGTGGCTTCGAAGGCGTCGGGAACAACGGGTTGCCAGATCGTATGAAACTTCCCGGAGATCCCGATCAGCGCCAGCACGAGGGGGTGACGCCCCTCATCGTTGGGGATGATGCGCGTCTTGACGCTGCTGATTTCCTCGAACTGGGCCACCCACTCGGCGTTGGTGAGCAGCCGCTCCAGGATCGCCTTGCACAGCGCGTCGAGGGCGTCCTCGGCGTCCCCGTCCTCGCTCGCCTTCATCCGCACGTCGATGACCATGGTCAGATCGTGCGCGAACTGCGGCGGGGTGCCGCCGCGGCGGGTCATGTCCTCGTCGTAGGTGTAGACGAGAATGGTCGGATAGGTTTCCCCGACCTGGGGCATGAGGCGGGTCGCGTAGACCCGGTCGCCGGCGGTCGTGGCGCCCTTCAGCAGGGCGACCGTGGCCGCCCGGATCTCCGTGCGTTCCAGCATCGTCAGGAATCCTTGAGCAGCACCCGGGCCATGCCGTGCCCGTCCGGCTGGACGTCCCAGACGCGGCGCACCGTCCCACGGACCACGAAGCGGTGGCTCTGCCCCAGCTCCACGCCGACGGGCAGATCGGCCAGCCGGATCAGGAGCGACGGCGAGACGTCGGAGATCTCGGCGCCGTCCTCGACACGGATGCTGACGAAATTCTCGTCGTAGATGCCATCAACGGCCTGATCATCGGCGCCCGGTCGGCGGAAGAGGACCTCGCGTCCATGCGCCCGTTCGCCGAACTCGTCCAGGCAGGCCGCGTTGATGTCGTCGTCGGTGTCGTCGAACATGGGGGCCTCCAGACACGCGAAAGGCCGCCCGAAAGCGGCCCCTCGCGTTGGTGGTCGGGCAGTCAGGATCAGGTGCGCTTGCCCTTGATCAGGGACTTCGGGCGCGTGCAGTACTGAAGCGCGTTCATCTGCACATCGAGGTTCCGGCCCTTGCCGTTGGGCATCGGGAACTGCTTGGCGTACAGGCGCTGCCCCATCGTGTTGACCGTTTCCTCGTAGTCGGCCGGGGCGTAGACGGTGCGGAACAGGCCGGGCGCGCCCTGCGGGAAGATGTGGCAGTCGTCCGCGCCGATGAACGACGTGTCGCCGACGGCGCCGCGGTAGTTCTCCCACACGATGCCGCCGAACTCGAACGCGCCGTAGATCTTGTCGCCGTTGGGAAGCACATAGCCCTCCCGGAGCACCTGGGCCATCGGCGTGCCCTTGTAGGACTCCACGACTTCCGGGTGCGCCAGCAGATCGTCGAAGAAGGCATCGCCGCAGAAGCAGTGGATGCCGGTGTACGGAACGCCGTCCAGGTTCTTGGCGATGGTGCGGGCAACGGCCGCGCACTTCTTTCGCAGCACACCCTCGGCCGGGCTGGCGTTGTCCAGGTCAAAGTCCACGACGGCCTCCTGGGCCACCTCGAAGGCGGCGAACAGGTTCAGCGTCGAGCCGTCGGCGTAGGTCACGATGCCCTTGATGGCGCCGATGCGGGCGTATTCCTCGGTGGCCGCCATGGACTGCGAATGGATCGCCATGCGCTCGGCGACCTTGCCCTGGACGGTCTCCAGTTGGCTTTCCGATCCCCAGGCGCGAACGTTCTGAACCTCCTCCGCCATCACGGCGTCGTTGATCTCGAAGTGGGGGACCACGAAGGGCCGGGCGACGCGCTTGCCCTTGTCGATCGTCTGGCCGGCGGCGCCGCGCGGCGACGGCTTGACCAGCGACAGGACGCCGTTCTTCTCCTCGACCATGATCATGGTGGTGGAGACGGACGATTCGGCGAAGATGCCGAGCTGGCCGATGCGGCCCGGCACGAACTTGATCTTGTTGATCGCGTCGGTGAGCGAGCGGACGCTGAAGGCGTCCTGATTGAAAACGTCCAACATCCCAGGATGTCCTTTCAGCGTTAACGGGCGATGATGCCGACGACGGCGAGCTGGGCGATCTTGGCGGCCCGCTTGGCGGCGTCGTTCACGGTCTCGTCGTAGGTCAGCAGGGTGGTGTTGACCTCGGCGAAGCGGGTGATGGCGGCGGCCGACACGTCGGCCGCGGTGGCGTCCACAGGGTAGAGCAGCACCGCCACGGCGGTTTCGGACCCCGTGGCCGGGTCGGCGGCGGCGGCCGTGGCCGGCTCGTATTTGCCGGACGCGGCGATCTTCCCAAGAACGGTGCCGGCGGCGAGCGGGCCGGCACCGGAAACGATGGTGACGACGTCGCGGGAAATGCTCCGGTTGCCCTCGGACAGGACGAATTCGGCCGCGTGGCGGCCCTCGGTCAAAGCGGCCATGATGATCTCCGGTTAACGCGCGGTGCGCTGGTTGACGGTGTTGATGGCCTTGTCCCAGCCGTTGGCCTGGGGCTGGCTGTTCGGGCGCGAGGTGTCGGTGACGACCGACTCGTCGCGGTCGGCGGCGGCCTCGTTGGCGATGGCGCAGGCCGCATCCACCGTCAGGCCGGAGGCGACGGCGGCGATCAGGTTGCGGGCCATGTCGGGCCGGCGGAAGCGCGCGCAGGCGTCCTTGACCTTGCGGGCGTCCTCGATCCGGCGGGTGACGTCGGCCTCCGTCGCCGTGCCGGTGAGCAGGCCGGCGGTCAGCTCGGGGAACCCGGCCTTGGCGCAGAGGTCCGCGATCTGCCGGGCCTCGGCGGGCTTGGCCTGGTCGGAGGCGGCCGGTGGAGGCGCGTCCGGCGGAGGCGCCGGTGGCGGCGGGGCGAGCTTGGCGGCGATCGCCGTCGGCACCTTGGCGAAGCGGGCCGGGTCGACACGGGCGAAGTTGGTGGCGTCCACCGCGTCGGTGACGACATCGCAGAAGCCCAGTTCCTTCGCCTCCGCGGCGGTCATCCAGGTGCCGCCGTCGGTCAGCAGTTCGTCGAGCTTGGCGTCGTCCAGGCCCGTCTTGGCACGGTAGGCGGCGATCAGCGACTTGCGCATCTGGTCCATCACATCCGCGGTCTCGCGCAGATCCTCGGCGGTGCCGGACGCCCACCATGAGACGTTGTGGACCATCATCATGGCGTTGCTCGGCATCTCCACCGTGTCGCCGGCCATGGCGATGACGGAGGCGATGCTTCCCGCGAAGGCGTCGATCTTCACCGTCACCTTCGCCGGGTGCGTCCGCAGCAGGTTGCCGATCGCCAAACCGGCGAAGAACTCGCCCCCGCCGCTGTTGATGCGCACGGTCAGGGCGGTGACCGGCCCCAGCGCCTTCAGATCGTCGGCGAAGTCCTTCGCCGTGACGCCCCAGTAGCCGATCTCATCGTAGATGTAGATCGTGGGGGGCTGTTGGCCGCCGCCGTCGGCGGCGGCCTTGATGTCGTACCATTTGGCCATGGCTCACTGTTCCTGCTGGTGGGGGTCCGGATCGTCGGGGGACGGCGCCGGGTGGTTGCTGGCCAGCCCGTGGCGGGTTTCCCGCGCCTGGTCGGCGGCGCGCTGCTCGTCGATGGTTTCGATCTTGTCGCCGCGCTCGTCGGCGATCGCCTTGCGGGAGTTGATCCCGATGGCGAGTTCGGTGCCCAGCGCCTCGATGTCCTGCTTGGGGTTCAGGTACTCCCAGCGCTGCGGACGGTTCTCGAACCGCTTCAGATCGGCGTCCGTCAGGCCCGGCGGCACGATCAGGGCCTGCGAGGCGACGGCCAGGTCGATGAAGCGGGTCCAGACCGGGCGGTTGAGCTGGAAGCCGACGAGCTGGTGCTGGTACATGCCGACCGTGCGCTTCAGCGTGTTGAAAGCGGCCCGGAAGGTGCGGTCGTTGGTCTTCTCCCAATCGCCCGACACCTCTTCGTAGATCAGGTCCAGACCGGCCGAGACGGTGCGCAGCGCCGAGCGCTCGAACGCCTCGTCGGCGCCCGCCGTCTCCTGCCAGTTGGTGAACTCCACCTCCTCGCCCGGCTCCAGGTACTGCATGGTGCCTGGTTCAAGCGCGACCGCCGGCAGATCGCCAAGCTGCGCCTGGACGTTGCCCCAGGCCCGGGCCAGATCGTCCAGGTCCATCGTGCCGTTGACCGCCCGCCGGACGAAGCCGACCAGCATCGTCAGCATCTGCTTGCGCAGCAGCGAGGCGTCCTTCCAATCGCCCAGATGCTTCAGGACGGTCACCACGACAGCCAGCCAGGGCAGACCGCGCAACTGGCCGGCCGGAGCGAGGCGGAGATGGCAGACGTCGGCGGCGTCCACCCGGGACAATTGCCCGATGTCGAAGGAGTCCCCCAGCCCGACGTCGCCGGGGTGTTGCCGGTGCATCCAATAGGCGGCCCGCTGCCCGAGCCGGTTGCGCTCGATGCCCTGCAACACCGGGTTGCTCCCGTTCGGGGTGGCGTAGCCCAGCGGCACCTGCTCCGTGGGAATGACCTGCAGCTGCAACGGCACCGGCAGGGCATCGGACGGGCGCCGGGTGCGCAGCCGGATGAAGGACTCGCCCCCTTCGACCATCTCGTCGACGGCCTGCGCCTGCAGCCCATAGAAATCGTAGGCACCGTCCGCGTCGGCGTAATCCGTCCAGCGGTCCCACAGGGCGTCGATGGCCTCCCGCACCGCCGGATCGGGGCAGAGTGAGCGCGGCACGATGCCGGTGCCGACGATGTGCGTCCGGTACAGCGTGCGGGCGCGGCGGCCATGCGGGTTGTTCCGCCCGAGGTCGCGGGAGCGGCGCACCAGCTCCGGCGCGCTCGCCTGGACAATGGCGTTCGGGCCGGCGCCGGTCGCCCGCCACCCTGCGAGGCGCCGGCCGGTCGACGCGCCGTTGAAGGCTGGAGCCGCCGGGGCCTCGTTGGTGGGCGCCGCCGGGGCGTTCGCCACCGGCAGGTAGAAGGCGGTGCCCTTCACCCGGACCCTGATTTCCGCGTTGCGCATGGTCAGTATCCCGAGCGCGGGGTGACGACGAAGCTGCGCACCGGCCGGGAGGTCCCGTTGGCCAGCTTGGCCGCGGAGATCTCGCGATCGATGACGCCGAGGGCCTTTTCGGCCTGGCCCAGGTCGTATTCCACCGTCCGGTCGCCGGTGGTCACCCGCTTGCGCAGGCCGGTCAGGCGACGGATCAGGGTGGCGCGCTGCGCCTCCAGGTCGGACAGGGTTGCCATGGTCATCGTCCTATGCGGGCAAGGTGGCTGGAGCGGCCGACCTTGCGGGCGGGTAGCGTGGTGGAGGTGGCGGGTTTCTCGGTGTCCGGATCGAGCGGGCGCAACGCGTGGACCTGCATCAGCTCCGCGGCGGCGGCCTGCATCATCTCGCAGTCGAGGTAGTGGTTGTCCTTGGACAGCCGGACCCAGGTGACTTCGCCACTCGGCTTTACCACTCGGTTCTCCGCGACGATCTGCCGGCAATAGGCTTCGGTCACGTCCGCCGGGAGGTGCCAGCCGCCCGGTTCGCCGGCCGGCCAGTCGAGACGCCCCATCACCCACGACTTGAAGAAGTCGCTGTCCAGGTGGTGGAGGATCACACCCGCCCGCTTCGCCGCCTTGCCCTTGGCGTTGACCGCCGCCTGCGCCGTGCGGATCGGCGTCGACAGCTTTTCCTGTCCCTTGATCGCCCGCACGCGGCCGTTGGCGTAACGCCGGCAGAAGTCGTAGACGGCGTTGGTCGGGCGGCGCCAGCGGTCGCCCGGACGGTAGCCTGAGTCGATCAGCGCCAGGTCGAAGGGCTGGCCGTCGTGGCCACCGTCGACCAGCTCCGCCAGCTCGTTCCAGACCTCCGGCCGCTCCGTCTCGCCGGCGATCTGGTCGGCCCGGACCAGCCAGCTTTCGTAACGCGCCCCCCAGCCGCGGATGACGTAGTAGAGCCCGAACTTCTGCACGTCGACGGTGAGGGCGATTTTCTGCACGCCGGCCGGCGCTTCGCCCATCCGGTAGTCGATGGCCCGTCCGGCAATCTCCTCCCACGGCTTGGCCGGGCCGCCACCGGCGCTGCGGAACAGCTCGCCGAAGCGGGTGTTGATGACCGTCTGCAGCCGCTTGGTGTCGCCCGAACGCCGGGCCCGGACGAAGTCGGCGGCGCGGTCACCGATGCTGACGAAGGGCGAGCAGAGGCCAGACACCCAGAACGAGACCGTGTCGCCGTCGAGATCCGGGCCGCTGATCGTGCCGTCCTTGGCCACCCGCTGCCCCGGCGCCACGAAGACACCGCGCGCCAGCATCTGCGGCTTGTGGTGGTTCTCGATGACCAGGCCGGCCGTGTTGACGTCGCAGTCCGGGTTCGGGCAGGCCAGCCGGGCCGTCTTCTTGGCCTGGGCCGGCGTGTCGCCGGACCACTTCAGCAGGCTGAACCGCGGGATGAAGAACTCGCCGCAGTGGGGGCACGGCCAGGCGTATTCGTGGCGCGTTCCCTCCTGCCACAGCTTCCAGGTGGCGCTTTCGATGTCCTCCGGGTCGCCGACCTTCCAGTGGATCAGCCCGGTGTCGGAGTGCCGCTCCTCCTCGATGTTGCCGATCAGCGGGGTGGAGGTGACGCCGAGGCAGAAGCCGGGGTAAGTCTCGCCGCGCGCCCGCGCCAGCTCGACCGGGTCGCCTTCGCCCTTGATGTCGCCGTCCATGCGGTCGCGTTCGTCGACGAACACCAGGCCGGCGGGCTGGCCGGCCAACTCGGCGGCGGAACCCGCCCAGCCCAGCCGGATCTCCGCGCCGGCGACGATCTTCATCGTCTTGCGGTTGGCCTTGCCCCACCGTGTCTTGACGAAGAGGGTGGGCGAGGTGCGCAGCATCTCCGTCAGGCGCGGCTCGATCACGTTCTCGACGAAGTTGCGCGACGGCCCGAAGTAGATGATCGGCACCGGGGCATAGTCCTGGCGTTTGCCGATGACGTTGAGCACGCCGGTGCTCTTGGTCATCTGCGAGCCCATGACGAAAATGACCATGCGCCAGCGGGGATCGTCGAAGGCCCGCATGATCGGGATCATGTAGGGCACCCGGTCGGGGCGGTAGGGACCGGGTTCCGCCGACTTCGCCGGCAGCACCACGTTCTCCTTCGCCCACTCGTCAGTCCACCGCTTCTTCGGCGGCCGGATCGTCGCCGCCGCCCGGCGCAGCAGCGCCGCTACGTTCGGCAAGGACCGCGGCACGCTCGAAGGCTTTGGCGACGGCGGCAAGGGCGGTGCGGTGTTCATCGCGCATCAGTCCCTCAATCACCGCCGCATCACCGCCGGTCAGCTCGGCGAGCTTTCCCGCGGTGCGGCCGGCCACCCCGTCGAGTCCCTGCCGATAGAGCGTGTTGGCGGTGTCCCACGCTGCCTCGACCTCGCCGCGGGGGATGTGTTCGCGGTCGTGGGCCATCGCCTCGCGACGCTTCAGCTCGCCGGCCCAGAACTTGTCGATCCGGTTGACGGTGTTCAGGTCGCCGATCTGCGCCAGATCCATGCTGGTACCGTCGGCGAAGGTGACCGTGGCGCCTGACAGATCGTCCGCCGGCGCGGAAGCCGGCGGTGCGCTCTCCGTCCTGGCGGGCTTCGCCGGCTTCCCCGCCGCCTGGTCGACCTTGGCGGCTTCCGCGTTGATGACGGTTTTCCGCTGCTGGGGCGGCGTCACTTTCGACCGCGGCTTGGTCTGGTCGAGGTTCTGTTCCCGCCACCAGTCCGCTTCCTCGGGGTCGATCATCCCGGCGTGTGACGGCATGCCCCGGGCGCAGTAGCGGCTGATCTGGGATTTGTTGACCCCGATCCGGGCCGCGTAGTCCGTCTTGGACAGCAGCTTGTTGCGTGGTGCCATCGTTGCGTTGCCCCCGGCACCCGGCGCAACAGGCCGGCCAGCCCGGAAGAGCTCGCCTTTTCTGCGCGGTTTCAGTACGTTACGTGGTGTTCTTCACGCTCCCGGCGGGACCGCAACACGCTGTTGCGTTGCGTGCGGAACCGAAAAATCCACGGACAGCGCCGCTCGAACTACCCGCACCGCCCGAGGTCGCCAGGGGCCCCCGGCCGGTCGGCGGAGCGCGCTCCGGTTCACCGCCGGAACCCTTTGGCCCGCGACGCTGCCACCGCCTGCTCCAGCGCCGCCCGGAACTCCGGAGCCAGATGCTGCTTCACCACCGCCGCCGTGATGCGGTCGAAGGGGAAGCGCTTGCGGTAGGTCGGGGCCTTGCGAACGAAGAACAGGACGGGCTGGGCATCACGCCCCTTCGCACCGGCCCGCTTGTAGATGCCTGGGGCCAGGCCGGGATTGCCCGGCTTGGCCGCGAAATACTGCTCCTTCCGCCGCTTCCCGCGACTCTTGCGGGTCTGGCTGCGGTTCTGCCCGCGGTCAGCGGCAAAGGACCGGATGTGCGACAGCGCCTTGGTGAGCTGGCCCCGGCTCATGTTGCCGAAGGCGTCCAACTCGGCGTTGTCACCCGGCATGGCGAACCAGCCGCTGGGCAGAATGCCGGCGGACTGCAGCAGCCGCTCGAAGCGCTTGGCGCGGCGGGGACCACCGTCGACCTGGGGCCGCAGGTACTTGGTCGCTGGTGTGCCCTTCGCGGCGAAGTCCTTGAAGCCGACCTCGGCGAACAGCTTCGCCATGCTGGCGCGGCGGACGAACATGGACCGCATGGTGAAGGGCGTGGGCCGGTCGAAGATGCTGGGCAACTCGGCCGTCAGACGCTCCTTCACCATCCCGGCCACCTTGTTGGTGGCGACGACGGCGGCCCATTTGGCGTCACGTCCGAAGGTCTGCATGGCCCGCTCGAACTCGCGGGCATCGCGGCCGAAGTCGATGGTGAACATGGGGAGCCCGTCAATTTGCCGATACCAAATCGTTCACCGGTGAACGGTATGGCCGTGGTCGGGCAGCTCTGAAACCGGTGCAAATAGTTCCACACCAGCCAATGGGCGCGGCCGATGGCGACAAAGTGCGCTCCATGGCCCCCTCCGGGAAACGATCAAGGGTTATGCGGCGAGATCCGCGTTCAGCTCGGCGAGGCGCTTCCAGCCGGCATCGAAATACCGCTGTTCACGCTCCACCCCGAAGAAGCGGCGTCCGCGCTTCACCGCGGCGGCCCCGGCCGAACAGGAGCCGAAGAAGGGGTCGACCACCAGCCCGCCGACCGGACATGTGGCTTCGATCAGTTCGCCCAGCAGGGCCTCCGGCTTCTCGGTCGGGTGGAGGCCGAAGCGCACCGGCGGGTGACTCAGCACGTTGGGCGTGCGGTGGTTCAGCGGCTCGCGACCGACACCCTTGGTGAAGTGCAGGATAAGCTCGTGCCGGTTCCGGAAGTGCCGACCCATGCCGAGGTGCACCTTGTCCCACACCAGCAGGCCGGCGCGTCGAAGGTCGGCGCTTTCGATGGCGTCGGCGGCCTCGCCCCGCAGGGCCAAGCCGCGCAGTTCATCCGCCGCCACCGCATCGGCCAGGCTGTCCATCATGCGCCAGTCGATGAAGCATAGGAGGTGCCCGCCGGGCACCAGGATGCGCTGCCATTGCAGGGCACACTGGCGGATCAGCGACATGAACCCGCGGGTGCTGAGGCTGTCCGAGCCGAACCACCGGTCTCGTCCACCCTCCTTCGTGCCGCGGGTCATCGTCTTGTTGTAGGCGGTCTTACCGGCCTCGCGGGTGGCGCCGCTCGAATAAGGCACGTCAGTCAGCACCAGGTCGACCGAGGCGTCCTGGAGGTCCTGCATCCGCTCGATGCAGTCCCCCAGCGCCAGCGTGGCACCGCCAATCGTCACGAAGTCGGGCATGCGTTTCTCATTCATGGTATGGCTCCGCGTCCATGCCGGCTCAATCGCGTTGGTGGGCTAGGTGGTGATAGGCGTCGCCAGCTCGGCACCATGAATGGCGCCGAGAGAGCTTCTCAGTCGGGCTAATTATGATGTTTCCGGGTGAAGGGTTATCGGTTTGCCGGTTCTCCCATCGGAACCGAAGTCAGCTTAGCTTGCGATAATCCCATTTTTCGCAAGCTAACCCTTGCCGAAGGAACGTTGTACGTATATCTATACGTTCACCCAAGGAGGGGAACCGAGATGACCAAGCTCGCTTACAACGGCTCGATCACCACGACCGGCGCATCCGAAGCGATTCGCTTGGATAAAACCCTATTCCGCCAACATCCCGAGTTCCGCCAGAAAGCCAAAGTTGAGGCTCATGTGATCGGACGCGGCACGCTGCTCGTCCATCTTGTTGATGACGGCCAAGATCCAGAGAATCAGGAAGACCCAATGGTCGCTGCCTTTCTTTCTTTCATCGAGCGCGACGCCGTGGCGCACCCGGAGCGTATCGCACCGCTGTCCGCGTCCAAGGTTGCACGCGCTGTTGAACTGACCAAGAACGTCACCGTCTCTGACGACGATGTCATTCCGGACGACATCAGCTTCTGACCTTCGTGACCACAAGGGCCGGAACGGCAACGGAAGCCGTTCCGGCCTTTTTCGTTCCTCTTATGCATGCCGGATACCGTGGCCATGTCTAATTCACCTTTCGATACTCGCCATGGCTGGCAACTCTACATGCACCCGGCGTTCAAGGGACGCTATGACACCTTGGTGGACAGCGTTGAGCGTTTGAAAGTGGCCGATGCTGAGGGTTATGTTTCGCACCCTCAGGCCAAGTTGCTGAAGCGCATCAACGAACTCATTCTTGATGAAATCCCGAGCAAACCGGGCGACCCCAAGTATCGCCAGGGAAAGACACTAGGCAGCGCCTACAAGGACTGGTTTCGGGCAAAATTTTTCAGCCGTTTTCGGCTGTTCTTTCGCTACAGCACTGACCAGAGAATTATTATCTTCTGCTGGCTTAACGACGAAAACACTTTGCGCCAAGCTGGCTCTGACACAGACCCCTATGCTGTGTTCGCAAAAATGATCAGAGCTGGCAACCCTCCCAATGATTGGGAGGAACTCATAAAGGTCGTAGTGGGCGAAACAAAAAAGGTCTAAAGCCCGAGAGCGGCGGAACTAGATCCGTCGAAGACAGTGGCCCGGCGGATGTAAGCGCGCGTGGTGTCTGCCTTCTTGTGGCGGAGCTGGCGTTGGATGGTTTCCTCCGCAGCACCGGCCTGCGCCGCTGTCGTGGCGTGACCGGAGCGCAGCGAATGGCCCGCCACGCGCTCCGGATCAATGCCGGCGGCGGCGGCAGTGCGTTTCAGCATGTCCACCGCCGCTCGATCGGAGAGGCGCCCGGCGCCCGTTCGTCCATGACGGTTGACCGACCGGAACAGAGGCGCGCCGGCCGACGCGGCAGACGCCTGCATCCAAGCCTGTACCGCCAGCACCGGGCATGTCGCCTTGTGTCGCCCGCGGGCGACCCCAACAAGTTGCCCCTGCCCTTCCTGGTCGGTCTTCGACCGGACCAGGTGCACCAGGATGCCCTGCGAAGTCAGTTCGATGTAGCCGGTCCCCGCCCCGATCCGCCCCACGTCCAAGCCCATCAGTTCCGACCGGCGCAAAGCCGACGCGAAGCCCAAGAGGATAAGGGTACGGTCACGCAGACCGGCGACGGTGGAACTGGGCACGGTGGCCAGCATCGCCCGAATGTCATTGGCGACGAGGGGGGCCTTGCCCATTTTCGCCGTGCCGATCGTCCGCTTGATGCCGGCGAAGGTGTTCGCGATGGCCGGGTGCTTGGTATCGAAGCCCTCGCCTGCCTGACGGTGGGCGAAGGCCAAGGCTGCGAGCGCCTGCTCCATGGTGCTGACCGTCCGCCCTGCCGTGGCCAAGTGGGTGAGGTAGAGCCCCACCGTCGTCGGTGCCGCGGGCATCGGACCGAAGCCCGTTTCCCCGCACCAGGTGGTGAAGGTCCGGAAGGCCTTGCGGTAGGCCAGCCGGGTGTTTTCAGCGATGGCCGCACCGGCGAAATCCGCCGCCTGTTCAGCCAGTGTTTCAAGGTCGGCGACAACGGCGGAACCGCCGGAAAACAACGCGGGCAAGGCCATCGCAGCCCCCCAATAAGCGCCCTTATCGGTGGGTCAGATCAGCTCGAAGGCCGCGGTTTCAGCGGGTTCCCGGAGGATGAACCCCTTGGCCGCCAGCACCGGGGCGATCTGCCCGAAGGCCTCGTCCCACAGGAGCCGCGCGCGGGCCTCACGGTCGCGCGTCGGATCGGGCGCCGACCGGCGGCGGCCGTAATGCCCCAGCACCGCGAGGTGATCCCGCGTGAACTGGCCGCGGCGGTAGAGCTGGTCCACCGCATGGGCCACATCGAGCGGCTGGCAGGGACGTAGGATCGGCTCGGGTGCCCGCTGCACTGGCACGCCGTAGACGCTGCCGGCCACCATGCGGCAGGTCCACAACCATGCCTCCTCGGCATTGACGAAGGGCACGACGGCGACATGCTGTCGGGTCATTGGTTGCTCCTAGCGATCTCGCGGGCGTCGGTGAGACGGCCGACGGCGTAGGCGCGCAGCTCGTCATAGAGAGACCCGCTGTCTTCGAGCAGGGGGAGCACCCATGGCACGGCGACCCATTCGTCGCCCATGCGGATCTCCACCCGGTCGATGCTGGCTTCCCAGCGCCCGCCCCGGTACTGGATGCGCGCGTCGTATTGCCGCTCCGCCGACCCGAGGGCGAGCGTCAGCACGGTGTCGTATTCGCATCGCATGATGCACCTCGGAAAACACGAAGCCCGCCGCGGCGGAGCCGGGCGGGCTGTGTGTGCACCCACGTCGGGCACTGTCTGCAGTCAAGTAGTGAACTTTATTCCTAAATAATAGGTTAACTATCCTTTCTGGAGACCCATGGTGTCGCCGGGGCGGCAAAGCCGGTCACCCGATAATCGCGCAGCGGCAGATCCACCACCGCTCCCAACACCCGCATCATGCCGGCATGCCACGCGGCGTAGTCCTCCCGCGCCTCCCGGATCTCGGCGTTGCTGGGCGACAGCTCCACCGCGCTCCACCGGACCACCACCTGACGTGATCCATCGTCCATGGTGCGATAGGTGAAGCCGGGCTCGGCCTGCTGAAACTTGCGGCGGCCCCGGCTGTCCAGGATGCCGACACCGCGGGCGATCATGCGGCGCGCCACCGTGGACAACGGCGGCAACGACTCCCATTCGCTCACCACGACATGGCGCCGCCCCCCACCTCGGGGCGCCGTGTTCTTGACCGGTACGAACCGCTGGCGCCCCAGGTTCCAGCATGGGCGTCCACCTTGGCGCGCCTGGTCGAGGACGAGCCGCCGCCAGCCCTTCAGGTTGCCGAAGGCCCGGTCGATGGCTGCCATGACCGCCTCGGCGTCCGGATGCAGACGGGGCGCCACGCCCCGAATTTGGCCGCCACTATCCACGCGCGTTCCGGCGAGGCCGATCTCGGCGACGCGGACGCAACTGTCCACACCCCATCCGCCCGACCCGTCGAAGCCGCCGGTCGGGCGGCGCCCCCGCCGAATAGCCACGGCAGCGGCCAACTCGACCGCATGCAGGCTCACGCGATCCCGGTCGGCCTTCTGGGTGCGGATGGCCCACGCGACCAACTCTTCGAGGTCGATGGCGCGGCGCTGACGCACGACAGCGCCGGTGGGGGCGGGAACGGCCACGGCAATCTCCAGCGGATGACCGTTAGGCGGCGATTGCCGGCTGGATGGTCGCAGCACACAGACGTTCGATGCCAGCGGCGAGCGTGTCCAAAGCCGCCGCAGGGATCATCGCGGGATCGTTGCGGTAGGTCAGCAGGAAGCGCCCCTTGGCGATCAGGTCCTCGGGCGTTTCGACTTCCGCGCAGGCCAGGACGTGTTCCAGATTGCCCAGCATGCAATCCAGGTCGTCCGGCGCGACCGGTTCCTGAGCGGCGCAACACGCGGCAAGCCGCTGGTAGGAGGCTAGCAGTGAGGGCAAGGACAAAGCGGCGATGCGCATGGGTCGGCTCCGGCGTTCGGGAGCCCAGGCGCGGTGCCATGTGATGGTGTCGGAATGCGGGGCCAATGTCATCCTGGCAATGCCACACCTGGGTTTAGGACTTTTGCCCTGGTTCGCCTAATTATTCCTTTCGAGTGGAATGCCCATAAAGTTTGTCCCATCTTTGTTGCTGAGATGCCGACTTTGTCGCGTCGAACTCGGCTTGCTGTTCCGCCAGGAGTTGGAGATGGACAGTATCAATCGCGAGGTCCTCATCGCCATTTCACTGGACCGATGAGCCATCCTCCCCGATTTCAGGCCTACGGAATACAGCGTCGTCGCGCAGTTCGGCGATGTCGTGGACCGTTATCCAAATAGCCAGATCCACCCGAACTTTTTCGCCCGTCATCCAATGGAGCTGCAAGATGCGTCCCTCTGGTTCGGCGCTAACACTAGCGACTTTCGGAATGGGCCGGGAGACTTGAGTATGCCCCATTTCGTTATTGATCATAGGCTTCAACACTTGGTCAGGAGGTAGGAAGACGGCTCCATTTAGCATCTATTAATCCGAACTTGGTTGAGCGTTTGGTATGTAACCGCAGAGTATCTCGGATCGGATAGTGTACAAACACCAGTGTCTGTCTGGAATGGCACACTAAGAAAATGATTCCAACACATCTCGTTCCAATACGGCCACTTCCTTCCTAATCGCTTTGTAGAACTCTGAGCGAACAAACCCCTCCCCTTTCCTCATTATGTCTTGCTTTGACAAGCCTGTTAGAATAGACACCACATCCGTCATGTGATCTATGCCGGTTTCATCAAAATTTGGGACGTATTTTGTAATCTTGCCATTGAAGCGTAGTTCGTGATATGTTTTTATAAAGGTTTTTTTGCTTGCCCAATAAGTTACCCCTTCCGCTATCTATAATTTTATTTCTAACCAAACGATCAAGCCGCGCGAGCTGCCTAGTATCTTCTGACTGAAGGAAGAAAAACATCCATCCGTAATTCTTACCTTCGAACCGACACCCTGTAATTCGAAGATTTAGAAGCCAAGTAAATTTGGCATCATACTTAGCATCCCCTGCTCCAGTTCTAAACCTTGAGAACAAAGATATTATCCCCGAAATCATTTTTCGAAGAGAAGACTCCCTAACAGATATTATTGAGCTTGACAGATGAAAACCAAGGTAATCTACGCCCCGCTGAATATTGCTAATACAGGATTTACTGCCATCACCGAGTTCATGACATTCTAGATGACGCTCATTCTTAAGACGCCACTTCACTTCGTTAAAAACATCTTGAGCATGAGAAAATGATTTGCATATAATAAGTATATCATCCACATACCTATAGTATTTGTGGTTTTTTCTAATGACAGAATCAAATTCAAGAAGATATATGTTTGCAAGAATGTTAGAAATACTTAATCCCTGAGGAACTCCCCCTTCGCCTGGCCTAAATGTCGGCGTCGTTAGAGCCTTTTCTATTAAAGAAATTGCCTCAGCCTTCCTTACCTTTTTGCTTATATCTTTAATAAGAAGATCCCTATTCACAGATGGGTAGTAATCGCGAACATCAATCCTGAGAAAAGCAGCATTCTGATCGCTGGCGACAAGCTGCTCTTTAATACTCTTGATGTAGTCGTGAGGCTTCCGCGTAACAGCTTCCGGATAAACTTCGGCTAAAAAGTCGCAAAGCGCCCGCAAAGTAAGCCTGTCGCGAACAGTTGGAATTGATAACATTCGGGGAGCCTTTAACGGACCCTTTGAAATCAGCTTTTCCCTGTACCGTGTAAATTTATAAGTACCATTTGCAACTTTCCTTGAAATCAGATCAACTTCATCTATAGCGCGATCTGCAAATTGGCTTGTACGAACGCCATCCCTCCCGACAGTTCTAGTCTTTGAAATCCTTTCTTCGAATAGATACTGAAGATTGGATTTTTTAAACTTCTTGCAGAATATTTGATACGGCTTCGGCATGTTAATCAGACGACCAGCGCATACAGAGATGCGGCAACAACGCCAAACGGAATTAGATAGCATAAAGAGAAAAAAGAAACTCTTCTCATGATATAGCTCAAAATTACCCAGTATCCCGGAGTAATCCTATCATTACTCCCAGGGCATTTGATGGCATCCCTCATTTTGAAGTGGCGTTCAAATACTAGATCAAAGTAATCTCGATCAGCATGGTTTGGGTAACATTCCAATGCAGCACTATACTTACTAGCCATCTCGCTTGCAGGCATATCATCCTCAATTAATCTTTGGAGCTTTAAATAACACTCTCTATGTCTCGCTGCTCTCTCCCCAAACTTAAATCCATAAATAATCAAGGTTGCCGCGAACAGCAGCAGCGAAGACGCAACATTGATTTTTGATAGACCTGGAACAACAGCGCCTATTTCATCAGGGTAAATAGATGTAAGCAAAAGGACAACTGACACTGTGTTAATCATGATATGCGCGGCCAAATCGTACGACAAGTACCGACGCTCGGAAATCATTCTAGTTTTAGATGTAATCCAAATACGATCGCGTACAGCCGACATCTCACACCTTTAGAAAAGTGCGGGCGCAAATTACTGAATAGCTATTTCCTACATGAGGAAAGCACATGGGCTAGAGTTTCCCCTGGTCACTAAGCAAGGCCCCCCAAAGGAAGCCAGCAGCACCGATCCGGCGCTACTCCGCCCGCACTTCTCCTATACTAACGATAGAGGTACCCCAGTGCAAGCGGTTCGCGAAGGATAGGGGAAACCTTCTAGTCGTACAGTTAAGCCTGTGAGCCTTGAAGGCGTAAGCTGTTAAGAGCGCGGACTAAAACCGGTCCGAAGCTGAGACGTATCAACGTCTTAGGGTTACTGGGTCGGGGTTCTGATAGGTGTTCAATGGGAGTCTCCACCTTCGGAAACTCCCATGATCGTTGCCCTGGATGTGTTGACGGGTTGGCCGTCCCGGCTTGAGGAGCTGTTCGGCCGCATTTCCAGTGAGGTCGCGCGTGCCAAGCTGCTCGACAGTATCCCGGCACCGTCGGGCGCATTGACTGTCCTCTACGTGCTGGCGGTGCACGGCAATGAAATGCTGAACGCCCTGACCGCCAAGCGCGAGTTCCTTCGCCTCATGGCCTCGGCCGACTCGTGCCGAAGGATGGCTTAAAGCGGCTGAGCGCCGGTGTAGGTGCCAATCGGCTACGCTACTACGATCGGGCCTAGTTGCGCCTGTTCCGCTTGCAGGAACCGCTGTGGGATCACTGGCTGCTGATCCGATGCGACCGCAAGGACCACGTTGACAGGACCTACTACGTCGCCTTCGGGCCGATGAAAACCACCTTGCCGTACCTGGTGCGGGTGGTCGGGCGGCGGTAGGCGATCGAGAAGTGCTTCGAGATCGCCAAGCGGGATTGCGGGTTGGCCAATTACGAGGTCCCTAGCTGGCACGGCTGGTATCGGCACATCACCCTCTCGATGCTGCCACTTGTTTTCCTTGCCGCCATGCGCCTGCGTCTCATTACGGAAAGGGGCGGCAGCTGAACGCAATTCGAGCCGATTGCCTACAGCATGCCGGAGATCCGCCGCCTCATCAGCACCCACCAGAGGCAGTGCTCACCCGGACTCCCCCTGATCCTCGGTTGGTCGGTGTGGCGGCAAACGCATCAGGCCGTCGCACATGCATATCAATGTGACAACCAGATCATGTCCGGGCAACCTCAAATATAGGAACGACATAATTCGATATACATCGACCATGGGTAGTAAATATCTGTCTACGGCCAAACACAACCAATTACAAAGACGATTTATTCTGGGAACTCCTACACCATTCCAAGCTTTTCGGGAGATATCCGAGAATTCACGAGGTCGTGTAGCATTTCTCTAATTTTATCGCACTCCATAGATGTCGATTTGTCCTCATCACTTAGTATAGGGACATTAAATTTCCATTGGCTTTCACTTCTTGAAGTCGCAATAACTTCAGCAGGACCCGCAATCTTATTTATTAGAATAGATAGACGCATAAATGGTTCGTCGCTACCAAACAATATTTTAAATTTCGGCTGCTGCCTCCACAAATTATCCAACGCTTCATTTGCAGAATTTATTCTATAAAGAACCAAGTATCCTAGAATGTAAATAGAATCAATTTCGACGCCTCCATTATATTTCTCTGATATTTTTATAATTTCTTCACGACTAGGATGTGCTGACGTCGTTGTTTTTATAGCTCTAAGAGCAATATCAAAATCCTCCAATACATTCATTGCCAAGTCAAATGCCACTCCTTCCCGACGAAGGTTTTCTTGATCAGCAGCAAGCTTAAACTTCCTTTCTTCAATATTGATAGACGCACGCTCGAACTGCGACATGCCCCTAACTATTGCAAAAATGGCAGCCCCCCCACAAGCATGGCGCCAACACCACTTCCATAGTAATAAACAAGCTCAGCCTTCTTCTCAACTGTTGACCAAATTCCAAACATAAAAACCGCCGTTGCATCTATTACATAGAGAAACGCTATGCTCAATAAAATAGACACAAAGGCCTTGAAGGGCATTAGATTATTCCTCTAATTGAGCATACCGCACGGTCGTATCTTGCGATATACAGAAAAGAATTAACGCCATCCCTATCACAAATTTGAGCATTTTCCTATATTTTTTGAGTTATACTTTTATTAACATTATCGTGTGGTTAGTTTCTGCCACCGCTCAAAGCGCCGCAGTTCGGGCAGCGGTATCGCTCCCTCGCGGACAGCAAAGCGGATCAGGGGCAGCATTTGGACCAAGTGTGTTGTTGTGAAGCTCAGCGATGTGCTCGGCCAGAGCCGCAACGGTTGCGTCATCCAGCCCAGTGTCGCAATGAGGGTCGAGCACTAGCAGGGCGCGGAAAAACGAACATATTCTGGCCTTTTTCCCCCGCTTAGGCTTGAGAATGGGGGTTCTGAAGCCCGTTTTTATCAGAATGGAGCGTCTTTTCGCGCTCCGCGGCTGCCGGAACCGCCGTTCAGGCGGATTGCGGGCGTGATTATGCCGCT
>NZ_WHOR01000169.1:0-12441 GCF_013340925.1 Azospirillum formosense | reverse complement strand
GGAGCGCGGAGGGGCCTCATACCGTCGCGCGTAAGTCCTGACTTACGCGCGACGGTAAGGGCCGCGACGGCGGCCCCGCAGGCTCATGCCTGCGAAGGCAAGCGGCCGGACGGCCGCGCCCGCCGTCCGAGGGCAAGCGCAAAGCCTGATGTGTCAGGCTTTGCGCTTGATTGTATCAGGCTCGCTTGCGCTCCGCCGCGTCCTTGGGCAGAAACAGGCGGCAGGTCAGCACCGGCCCGATCTCGTAACCGTTCACACGCGGGAAGCGCTGGGTGACTCGGTCCAGCGCCTCCTTCTGGTTGGCGGCGACGACAAGATAGGTCCGCCCGTCGCGCCAGGAGGCGGCCATGGCGCCGCTGGTGTAGAGCGCGTCCGGGGCGCGGCGGACCGACACCTCCCAGATCGTTCCGGGCCGGGCCTCCAACCGATCGAAGACGTGGAAAAGTTCCATCGGCGCCTGCTGGGCCGCGTCGAGTTGCCGCTCCAGCAGCTCGGCCTGTCGCTTCATGTCGGTCAGCGTCTCTTCCAGACCACCCAGCTTTCCGCGGGTCGTCTCCAGCGTCTTCCGGGCCTCCTGGACGCGCTGCTCCATGGTCCGGATGTCCTTGTCGGCGGTGGCCAGTTCGTTGCGCGCCGCGCGGACGCGGCGTTCGCCCATCCGGTTCACCAGCACGCTGACTGCCAGGAGCAGCAGCGCCGCGTAGAGGATGATCGCCGTCATGGGGAGACCGGCCGCGCGCCGTCGTTGGCCCCGTTTCCGGACGGGATCAACGGAATCGTCTCGGGCCGTGAGGACAGGACGCCGTTGCGCGTGCTGAAGGCGCGCTGAAGCATTGCCGCCGCGGCGTCCGGCGTGTCGGCCCAGACGCGGGCGATGTTCCGTCGCTCCCAGATCGCCCGCGCGAACAGCATGCGCCGGGGGTCGAGGCGGGCAAATTCCGGGACGGTGTGCAACTCGCTCTCGTAGCGCCGGGCGCCGCTCTGCGCGTCGCCGATCTCATGCACCAGGGCGATCTTGGACGCTTTCACCGACGCGATCAGGCCGGTCAGGCGCCCGCGCTCGGCGGTCAGCCGGTCGATGGACTCCTGCCGGACGGCGCTTTCGGCCTGCGCATCCTCGATTTGCCGGCCGAGGTTGGCAAGGTCGGCCGTCTGGACCTCCAGCCTCCTGCGCGCCAGCGCCTTGCGGCTGCTGGTGGCGGTCAGGCGGGACGCCTCATAGACGATGGAAAGGCCAAGGGCGCCGACGCATAAGATCAGCACGGCTAAGGCGAAGATGTCCATGTTCATCGCGTCACCATCCGAACCATCAGCGTCCGCCTGATGCGCCGGCCGCGCCCATTCCCACGGACGGAGCATGTTCCGGCCGCCCGGTGTCCATTGGGGACAGGGGATGTCCGGAACGTCGCGCGGCCTCGAACAGGTCCCGCAGGCCGCGGTCGAATCCCTGTGCCGGACCGCCGCCGGGAGAGGAAGCCTCCGTGATGCCGTCACCCGTTTCCTCGGTGTGCGCCGTCAGCCAGGCGGCGGCGGCATCGACCAGCGGCAGGGGCAACAACGCCCGAAGCGCCGCACCCAGCAGGGGGTCGCGGTGTGTGTAAAGTCCGGCCACCGCGAAGAGGGCCATCGCCTCCGGCGGAACGCTGCCGTCGGCCATCGCGCCGCGCACGCAGGCCAGCAGTTCGTCGATCTCCATGTCCGGCGCCCGCCCGCCCAGAGTCCGCCATCCGTCCGACAGGCGCAGCGCGGCGACCAGAGTGTCCACGTCCGTGCCGTCCAAGGGGCGGAGCGCAGCGACCCCGCCGGGGATCACCAGGGTGCTGGCGGCACGCATGCGATGCGTGTTGGCCTCCTCCAGGAACTGGGCGAGCGCACCGGGGTCGGTGCGCAGCGCGTCCAGGACGGCCAACGACCGCTCCCGCAGGGTTTCGGCCCAGTCGACCATCTCGGGCGAGGCGAGGACCCGCTCCAGAGCGCCGTCGGCCAGCCGGTTGTCCAGGCGGTTCTGCACGGTGACCGGCAGATCGTCCATGCGCCGCGACAGGGCCGGCCACCAGCCGGCCGTGTCGACGACGCGAATGCAGCCGGGCAACGGGTCCGCGATGGACAGCAGGGCCGGATCGCGCAGCATCACCGGTTCCAGCCAACGCGCCCACAGTCGGCGTGTGTGCGCCCGGCGCCGGCTGGTCAGCAGGCCGAGAAGCATGGCGCGCATGGGCTGGCTGGTCGACCGCTCCGTGGTGCGGGATGGACCCGGGCTGTGCTCGAAGCACGACAGGAACCGGCGGAACGCCGCGTACCGGCCGAAAAACGCGCCGTTCGGGTTCGTACCGTTTGTATCCATGCTGTCCAAGTCCCCAGCATTGAGGGTCCTCCCCCTTGGATCCATGTCCATGCGGGGGCCGACTCCCTCGTTTTCGGAGAGTATAAAAGATTAAAGTAATACTTGGGTATTCATCAAAGGGCAGAATCGGCGCCAATTCGCGCTATGTGGCTCTAAAACATCGCGTTTTGTGACAATTTGATACGGCCCTGGACGGCCGGGCTTAGGTCTCGTACCGCTTTGGTGCCTTACTGGCCGGTGATGCGGAACCATTCGGGTAGGTCGTGCGTGGAGGAGGCCATGGGCCAGGATATGGACGAAGGTCTGGACGACGAGCCGCTGTTCGGCCCCGACGACGGGTTTGCCGACGACTCCGCGGCCAACGCCCGACCGGCGGAGCCCTGGCCTGTGCTGGTGGTCGACGACGATCCCCAGGTTCATACCATGACCGAGGTGCTGCTGCGCGACTTCGAGTTCGAAGGCCGTCCCTTCGAGGTGGTCAGCGCCTTGTCCGCCGCGGCCGCCCGATCGTTGCTTCTGACGCGCCCGGACATTCCGGTGGCGCTGCTCGACGTGGTGATGGAAACCGACGACGCCGGCCTGCGTCTGGTCCGCTTCATCCGCGAGGATCTGAACAACCACCGCATGCGCATCATCCTGCGCACCGGCCAGCCCGGGCAGGCGCCGGAGCGGGACGTGGTCGTCGCCTACGACATCAACGACTACAAGGCCAAGAGCGAACTCACCGCCCAGCGCCTGTTCACCACGCTGGTCAGCGGATTGCGGGCGTGGCGCGACATCGTGACCATCGAGCGGCACCGCCAGGGACTAGAGCGCATCCTCGCCGCCTCCGCCCCGCTGTTCGAAACCCGCTCCATGCGCACGCTGGTGGAAGAACTGGTGGACCAGCTCAGCAAGGTCGTGGACAACAGCGGCGGCGCCGTTCTGGCCTGCCGCATGGTGGACCGCGGCGACGGCAAGACGCGGGCGACGGTGGTCGCCGGCTCCAGCCGCTTCGCGCGTTTCGTCGGGCGGCCCGCCTCCGACGCGCTGGAGCCCGACCTGACCGCCCAGGTGATCGCCGCCTTCGAGACGCAGCAGAGCAATTACGGATCGGCCCGCTGCATTCTGGCCTTCCGCACCCGGGAGCATGGGACGACGGTCTTCGCCCTGGAGCGGAGCGAGCCTTACCGCGAAGACGATCACCGGCTGCTGGAGTTGTTCTGCGCCCGCGTCATCATCGGCTTCGACAATGTGTGTCTCTACGAGGATCTGGTCGCGCTGAACCAGTCGCTGGAACGGCGCGTCGGTGAGCGGACGGCCGAACTGGCCGCCAACCAGGCCGCTCTGGTCGCCGCCAAGGAGCGGGTGGAGCGGGCGCTGGAGGCGGAGCTGGTCGCCCGGGAGCAGCAGCGCCAGTTCGTCACCATGGTCAGCCACGAATTCCGCACCCCGCTGGCCATCATCGACAGCGCAGCCCAGATGCTGACCCTGCGGGCGGAGCGGGAAACCCCGGAATCGCTGGAGCGGCTGCGCGTCATCCGCAGCAGCGTGCAGCGCCTGACCGGATTGATCGACACGCATCTGACCGACGAAAGGCTCCAGGGCGGAACGCTGAAGGTGCAGCGGGCGGAGGTCGATCTGCCGGCGCTGCTGCGTTCGGTGACCGAACCCTTCCGCACCGCCTACCCAGGGTGTGATTTCCGCCTCGATCTCGACCGGCTGCCGGCCATGGTGATGGCCGACGAGCATCTGCTGGGAATGCTCTTCAACAACCTGCTGAACAACGCCTTCAAATACTCGGACGGCGACTGCCGCGTCACCGTGCGCGGATGGGCCGAGGGCTGCGCGGCGGTGGTGGAGGTGGCCGACCAGGGCCGCGGCATTCCACAGAACGAGTTGCCCCTGCTGTTCGAGCGGCATTATCGGGGAGCCGGTTCGGCGGGCGTACCGGGAACGGGAATCGGTCTGCACACGGTGCGGCAGATCATCCTGCTGCACGGCGGGTCGATCACCGCGGAAAGCTCGGTCGGGCAGGGCAGCGTCTTCCGCGTCCGCCTTCCCGTGAAAAGCTGAATCCGCAACGCCGGACTGCCGGTCTGCGCCGTGATAATCCTTCCAGCGCCGCAGACGGAAATGTAACGTGTTCATAACAAGGCCGATGCGATCTCCACAATGCGGTCCGGAACGTTCGGACGCAACAGGCGGCCTCGTCGCACTCCAACGGAAGAACCGTGGACTCCACCATGCTCGCTCAACAATATGCCGGGATCAAACGGGACCTTGACGAGAAAGGGATCATCTTCTCGTTCAGTGGCTATCTGTCCGAGGGGATACTCTATTCCCTGGGAGAGGCGTTGCGGGAAAAGATGACGTTGGAAGACACCGACGGCCCGACGGTCCGCCGGGTCTTCGCCGTCTTTGTCGAGCAGATGCAGAACATCATCCGTTACTCCGCCGAAAAGGTGACCGGCGCGCGCGAGAAGCCGGTCGAACTGAGCGCCGGCATGGTCACCATCGGCATGGAAGGCGGGAAGGTCTTCATCGTCTGCGGCAACACCGTGTACAACGACGATGTGCCGCGCCTGCGCGAACGGCTGGAGTATCTGAAGGGCTTGGACAAGGACGCGATCAAGACCTATTACCGGGAGCAGCTGCGCGAAACCCCGGAGGAGGGGGCCAGGGGCGCCAACATCGGGCTGATCGAGATCGCGCGCCGCGCCAGCGAACCCATCGAGTACGACTTCCTCGAAATGGACGAGGGCAAGAGCTTCTTCTGCCTCAAGGCTCGGATCTGAGAGCGGCTGTGGACATCCGGACGACCATGGAATCCCTGAAATTGCCGGCGACAGGCCGGACGCCCGAGGTCGATTTCGACTTCGCCCAAGGCGTGCTCCGCCTCAGCGGCGAGTCCTATCCCGACGACGTGGCGACCTTCTTCGGGCCGATCTTCGCAGCGCTCCGCGCCTTCCTGGCCGAGGCGGGCGGTCATCCCATCCGGTTCGACATGGAGCTGCTGTACTTCAACAGCTCCAGCGCGAAGGCCCTGATGAACATCTTCCAGATGCTGGAGACGGCGGCCAGCGAAGGGCGCAGCATCTCCGTCACCTGGTGTTACGAGGAGAACGACGATTCCATGCAGGAGTTGGGCGAGGACTTCTCGGAGGATCTGCATCACGTCGCCTTCACGCTGAAACAGATTCCCGCAGACGGGGCGTCATGACCTTCAACCTCTTCGCCGCCGAGGAGCAGGCCATCGAGCAGGCCCGCCTTCTGGGGGAGAGGCTGGGCGCCGCCGCGCCCGAACTGCGCGCCGACTTCGAGGCGCTGGTGGAGGCGTTCCAGCGCAGCACGCGCGAACAGCGCCGGCTGGTGAGGGTCAGCGACCGGCTCCAGGCGCAGCTCGGCTCCGCCAACCAGGAGTTGGAGCGCCGCCGGCAGGAGGCGGAAACCGCCTTGGCCGACCTGCGCGAGGCGCAGGAGGCGATGGTCCGCGCCGAAAAGCTGGCGTCCCTGGGTGCCCTGGTGGCCGGGGTGGCCCACGAGATCAACACGCCCGTGGGCATTGCCGTGTCCTGCGCGTCGCATCTGTCCGACGCCACCGCAAGGCTGCGCGGGCGTGCCCAGTCGGGCGAATTGAGCAAGGCGGATTTTTCCCGCTACGTCGCCACGGCGACCGATACGACGGCGCTGATCCTCACCAACTGCGAGCGGGCGGCCAAGCTGATCGCCAGCTTCAAGCAGGTGGCGGTTGACCGCGCCAGCGCAGAGCGGCGGATCGTGCATCTCAACCGCTACATCCAGGAAACCCTGGTCAGCCTGGAACCGAAGCTCCGCCAGGGCAAGCACACCATCGCCGTGTCCTGCCCCGACGGGCTGGTGGTGGACAGCTATCCGGGCGCCCTGTCGCAGATCCTGACCAATTTCGTGATGAACTCCGTCACCCACGCCTTCGTCGACGCGCAAGGCGCGGACGGGCAGGGCGGGGCTCTGTCGATCACCGTGGATGAACCGGAACCCGGCACCGTGCGGCTGGTCTACAGCGACGACGGCCGGGGCATTCCGCCCGACCATCTGCCGCGGATCTTCGATCCGTTCTTCACCACCCGCCGCGGCGAGGGGGGCAGCGGGCTCGGCCTGCACATCGTGCACAACCTGGCGGTCGGGGCGCTGAAGGGAGCGATTTCCGTGGACAGTGCGCCGGGGCAGGGAACGCGCTTCGTCCTGACCTTCCCGAGGGACACGCCTTCGGACGACGCATCCGCCTGACCGGAGTCAGATCACCCGGACCGGGGCGGAGAACACGTAGCCCACGCCGTGGACCGACTTGACCGGGGCGGTTTCGCCGATCGCGTTTTCCACCTTGTGGCGCAAGCGCCCGACGACCGTGTCGATGGAGCGATCGTCCGGGTTCCAGCGGCGGTTGTAGAGCGCCACGGAAATCTGATCGCGAGTCGCAGGCTGGCGAGCCTGCCCGGCCAACAGGGAGACCAACTTCATCTCCATGCTCGTCAGGCTGACGCGCACGCCTGTCGGGCTGGTCAGCGCCCAGGCCGTGGCGTCCAAAATCCAGTTGCCTTCGTCGGTCGCGGGCTGTCCGGAGGACTGCGGGGTCGGCGGGGGGGCGCCGCCGTTGCTCGTCTCCAGACGGCGGAGCAGGGCCTTGGCCTGGGCTTCCAGTTCACGCATCTCGACGGGCTTCACCAGATAGGCGTCGGCGCCCAACTCCAGCCCGACCACCCGGTCCACGGTGGAGCCGCGTGCGGTCACCATGATGATTCCGATGGCGGGATTCTCGCGCAGCCGCGTGGCGATCTTGAATCCGTCCTCACCCGGAAGGTTGACGTCCAGAACAACCAAGGACACCGGGCGTGAGGCGATCTGTTCGTCCAGTTCGCGCCCACTCTTCGCTCCGACCGCGTCGAAGCCGCAACTGCGCAGGTATTCGATCATGTCACGTCGCAGAGACGCCTCGTCCTCGACGACAACGATCGTAACGGCCGCCATCCCTTTTGCTCCCCCGTTACCGGTGCTTATTGTTCATAGGGCCGGCGCGGAAACTATATGAATTCGAATGGTAGGTCGAGCGACTTCGGCCCGCGACGATCCCCTGCTGCACCATTACGCAATCCTCACAAGGGTAGTTACGCGATTTCCCATAGGGTGTTCCGCGTCGGAGACGCGGGATCTTCGGCCAACCGGACACGGAAGCCGATCATTGTGATGTCGTCGCGCTGCGGTCGGTCGCCCTGGAAGCCGGACAGGCTGGCTTCGATGCGCTCCTTCTGCCGGTCGAGCGGCAGGGCGCTGCATTCTTCGACCACACCGTGCAGGCGGCGCTTCCCGAAGCTCCGCCCCCGCTCGCCGCCGCATTGGTCGGTCAGCCCGTCGGTGCAGATGTAGAAGGTCTGGTCCGGCTGCAGCTCCAGGCTGTGGTTCGTGAAGGCCGGGGTGGGGCCGGACGCGCGGTATCCCAGGCTGCGGCGGTCGGCGCGGATCTCGGTCAACCCGTCGGGGCCGGCGACCGCCAGGGGCAGGCGGGCGCCGGCATAGACGAGCCGCCGCCGCGCCGGCTGGACGTAGCACAGCGCCAGGTCAAGCCCATTGTCGAAGCCGCCCTCCCAGCTTGCCGCATCGCCATCCTGGTGCAGGGCCGCCCGCACCTTGTCGTCCACCGTGACGAGCAGCGCCGCGGGGTCGGCGGCGCCCATGCCGTCCACCACGTTGTTCAGCACCGCGCTGGCCGTCATCGTCATGAAGGCGCCGGGGACGCCGTGGCCCGTGCAGTCGGCCACGCCGATCAGGAAGCCGTCCTCGACCTCGCGGTAGTAATAGAAATCGCCGCTGACCACGTCGCGCGGCCGCCACAGGACGAAATGCTGGGCCAGCCCGCCCTCCAGCACCTCCGGCTTCGGCAGGATCGAGGACTGGATCAACTGGGCGTAGTTGATGCTGTCCATGATGCGGCGATTGATGTCGGCCAGGGCCTCCGTCCGCTCCTGGACGCGGGATTCCAGGGTCTGGGTGTAGTCCTGGACCGTCTCGGCCATGCGGTTGAAGGTCTTGGTCAGGACTCCGATCTCGTCCTCCCGCTCGGTGGCGAGTCGGGCGCCGTAGTCGCCGCGGGACACCGCCTGGGTTGCCTGGGTCAGCCGCCGCAGCGGGCGGAGCACGACGCGGTTCAGCATGACGCTGATGATGGCGATGGCGGTGACCAGAGACAGCAAGAGCAAGCCGACCACCGGCAGCAGCGCGTCCAGCGTGTTCCGGTGGATCTCCTCCGTCGAATAGAGCAGGCGCAGCGTTCCCACCTGCCGGGTCACCCCGTCGCGCCCGCGCAGATCGATGACCTTCTCGACGGTGGTGGAGTCGGCTGAGGTCCTGGGATTGCCGGATACCGCCATCGGCTCGCTGTATCCCGGCTCGAAGACGGAGACGGCGAGGATGGCCGGGTCGCGCTCGCGCAGCGAATCGATGATGTTGCGGACGGCGCGGTCGTCGATCTCCCAGATCGGGTTGGCCAGCGCGTCCGTCTGCATGGCGGCGACCAGTTGCGCCCGCTTGGTCAGCGCCGAGAACTGCTGGTGCTCCACCACATTGGCCGATACGGCCACTGCGACGACCCCAACGGCGGCGGCGGTGACCAGGATGACGCTGCCGATGCGGGTGAGCAGCGACCGGTCGCGCCGTCCAACGGCGAGGGAGCGCAGTTCGGTCACGGGGCGATTCCCTGTCGGGCCCACAGCGCCGGAAGGGCGCCGCTGCGCTCCAGCCGGTCGAGCGTCCCGTTGACCCAGTCGATGCCGAGCGGGCCGCCGCGGCGGACCAGGATGGTGTGCTCGTAGATCTGGTCGGTGCGGTCGGACACCAGGAGTTGCGGCGCCATGTCGGGGTTGGCCTTCAGGAACTGCGCCAGGAAGGAGCGTGTGACGATGGCCAGCGCGGCGCGCCCGGCGGCGACGCTGCGCACGTTGCCCTCATGCGTGACGGTCAGCCGGGTGTTGAAGCGCTTTTCCAGAACCTCCGGGTCGGCGGTCATGCCGGCGAAGGCGTAATGGTAGCCGAGCCGCCCGAGGATCGTCTTGTCGTCCAGCCGGTCGAAATAGCTCTGGTCCATGCCCGGACCGGCCTTGGCGACGAACACCTCCGCATCGCGAAGATACACCCGCGATGCCTCCACGGGGCGCCCCTTCCAGCCCCAGGCGAGACTTTCGAAGGCGATCATGTCGAAGCGGCCCCGCTCCATGTCCTCGTAGCGCCGCTGGGGAGAGGTGCGGACCAGCTCGAATCGGAAGTCGCCCTGTTCCGCGTTCAACAGGTCGAGCAGGGCCTGCGTGACGCCGCCGCCGGATTCGGTGACGTAGGGAGGAAACTCGTAGCCGCCGACCTTGACGGTCACCGGAGCGGTCGCGGAGTCAGCGGTCGCCGCAAGGCCGGACGACGGAAGGCCGCCTGCTGTCATTCCGGCGAGCGCAAAGGCCAGTATCGTCCGGCGGGCAACCGCTTCTGCCATCCTCAGCCCCGATGCTGATCGCACGGTTGTGCGAAAAATCCACGGCATTTTACCAATGCATGCGCGTATGCAGCAATCTTTGTCATTGAATGTGAACGAAAAATTTTACCGTCAGGCCGCTTCGGTTTCCCGTTCTTCTTCCGTCAGCGCGCCGATCTCGTCGCCGCTCAGCGTCTCGCGCTCCAGCAGGGCGGCGGTGATCCGCTCCAGCGCGGCGCGGTCGGCGGCCAGGATGCGCCGGGCGCGCTCCATCCCCTCGTCGGTGATGCGGCGGACTTCCTCGTCGATGCGCCAGGCGGTGCGTTCCGAGCGCACGACGGCGGGGTCGTTGCCGGCGTGGGCGACATAGCCGATGGCGTCGCTCATGCCCCAGGAGGTGACCATGCGGCGGGCGAGATCGGTGGCGGCACGGAAATCGGCTTCCGCCCCGGTGGTGACGGCGTCCGGGCCGAAGACCAGATCCTCCGCCGCCCGCCCGGCCATGGCGACGGCGATGTCGGCCAGCAGCTTGGCGCGCGACACCGACACGCGGTCGCCCTCCGGCAACCGCACCACCATGCCCAGCGCGCGGCCGCGCGGGATGATCGTGGCCTTGTGGATGGGGTCGGCCTCCGGGCAGCGGATGGAGACCAGCGCGTGACCCGCCTCGTGATAAGCGGTCAGGCGCCGCTCATGGTTGGACAGGGCGAGGCTGCGCCGCTCGTTGCCCATCAGGACGCGGTCCTTCGCCGCCTCGAAATCGGCCATGCCGACGATGACGCGCCCGTTGCGCGCGGCGGACAGGGCCGCCTCGTTGGTCAGGTTGGCCAGTTCGGCGCCGGAGAAGCCGGGCGTGCCCCGCGCCACCGTGCGGACGCAGACGTCGGGGGCAAGGTGCAACCGGCCGGTGTGGACGCCCAGGATGGCCTCGCGCCCGGCCACGTCGGGCAGAGCGACGTGGATGTGGCGGTCGAAGCGGCCCGGCCGGGTCACGGCGGGGTCCAGCATCTCCGCGCGGTTGGTCGCGGCGATCACCACCACCTCGCCGCCCCCCACGCCGCCGTTCACGATGCCGTCCATCTCGACCAGGAGCTGGTTCAGGGTCTGCTCCCGCTCCGAATGGGAGTTGGATTCGCCGCGCTTGCCGGCCAGGGCGTCGACCTCGTCGATGAAGAGCAGGCAGGGGGCGGCGGCCCGCGCCGTCTTGAAGACGCTGCGCACCCGCGCGGCACCCAGCCCGACGAACATCTCGACGAAGTCGGAACCGGAGACGGTGAAGAAGGGCACCCCGGCCTCGCCCGCCGCAGCCTTCGCCAGCATCGTCTTGCCGGTGCCCGGCGGGCCGACCAGCAGGATGCCCTTGGGCACGCGGGCGCCGGCCATGGCGAAGCGGCGCGGGTCGCGCAGGAATTCCACGGTTTCGCGAAGCTCATCCTTCGCCTCGTCCACCCCGGCGACGTCGGCGAAGACGGTGCCGGTGTCGCGCGGGCGGACGCGGGTGGCGCGGCTGCCGCCGAGGAACTGCCCGCCGCTGAGCAGAAGCGCGCCGATCAGCAGGCCGATCACCAGGAAGGGGGCCAGCTTCTCAAGGACGGAAACGGTGCCGGAGACCAGCCCGCCGGCCTCCTCCTCGAAGGCGATGGCGATCTTCCGCCCGCGCAGATCCTTCAGCAGGTCGTCGGTGACCGGAACGACGGCGCGCAGCCGCTGGCCGTCCGGCGTGACGGCGTGCGCCCCGTCGCCGCGGAAGGTGACCGAGGCGATGTCCCCCCGTTCGGCCGCCGCCACCAAGTCGCTGTAGGTCGCGACCTCCTCGGCGCCGTCACGCGCGTAGTCGGTCCAGGCCGCGAAGGCGAACCAGCCAAGCAGAAGCGCAGCAATAACGACGGCGGCGGTCAGGTACTTTTTCGGGATCGGCGGCATGGCGTCCTACGAAGGCGGTGAAAACCGTTTCCGGCACATCATCGTCATTGATGAAGGCGCCACCGCCCCGCATCAACCGCATTCGGTCCAGGACTTTTCTTTGACCCAAAAGTAAGGAGAGGGTTAACGGCCCGGATTCACTCCAGGCCGGCCTTCTTGCGCACGTCGTAACTGCGCGTCCGCGACCATTCCTCCATGAACTTGACCAACTCCGCGTCGGGCGGGTCGGGGAGGACGACCTTCAGCTTCACATACTGGTCGCCGGCCTGCTTGGTCGCCTGGTTCATCACGCCCTTGCCGCGCAGCCGCAGGGTGGAGCCGGTGTTGGCCCCCGGCTGGATCTTCAGCGCGACCGGACCGCTGACGGTGGGCACGCGGATGGTGGCGCCGAGAACCGCCTCGTTCAGGGTGATCGGCACTTCGACATGGATGTCGGAACCCTGACGGGTGAAGAAGGGGTGCGCCTCGACATGGACCTCGACGATGGCGTCGCCCGCCCCGAATCCGCCGGCGCCGGGAAGCCCCTGGCCCTTCAGCCGCAGCTTGGCCTGATCCTCCGTTCCCGGGGGGACGGCGACGTCGATGCTCTTGCCGTTGGACAGGCTGATGCGCCGTTTGGTGCCCTGCGCCGCCTCGACGAAGGGCACGGAGACCGAGTAATTGATGTCGCTGCCGCGCGACCGCGAGCCCCCGCCGGCGCCAC
>NZ_WHOR01000168.1:0-12473 GCF_013340925.1 Azospirillum formosense | reverse complement strand
CATCTTCCCGACGATGCCGGAGACGCCCGACGGGCCGGTGCTGAAGGGCATGGTGGCCGGAAGCACGCCGCAGGGGCAGCCGATCCTTGCCACGCCGCAGGGCATGCTGGCGCTGAACGTCCAGGCGAGCCTGCCGCAGGGCAGCGCCGTCACCGCAGCATTGACCGACCCGGCCAAGGCGCTCCAGACCGCGCCGCCCCCGCTCGCCGCGGAACCGGGACCGCTGAGCGAGCGGGACTGGCCCGCGATGCGCCAGCTCCTCACCGCCCTGGCCGGGGTGGACCGCTCCGCCGCGCAGGCGCTGATCGGCACGGTGATGCCGCAGCCGAACCGCAAACTGGGCGCGGCGATGAGCTTCTTCCTGTCGGCGATCCGCGGCGGCGACGCCCGCGGCTGGCTCGGCGAGGACGCCGCCTCCGCCCTGGAGAAATCCGGCCAGGGAAGCCTGCTGTCCCAGCTGGAGCGCGAGTTCCGCAGCCTCCAGCAGCAGGCGGGCGATCCCCTGCCGGGCGACTGGCGCCCCTACACCTTGCCGATGATGGACGCCAACGGGCTGCTGCCGATCAAGCTGCACATCCATCCCATAAATGCGGAAGAGGACGGCAAGACGGGCCGCAAGGGCGGCGACAAGGGCAGCCGCTTCCTGCTCGACCTGGATCTCAGCCGTCTCGGTCCGATGCAGCTCGACGGGCTGGTGCAGCCCAACCGGTTCGACCTGATCCTGCGCAGCCACACCCCGCTGACGCCGGAAATCCGCCTGGACCTCATCCAGATTTTCGCGGACAGCATCCGCGCCGTGGGCTACATCGGCGGCCTGTCCTTCCAGTCCGGCGCCAAATGCTGGGTCAAGCTGACCCGGACCGGGGCCGGCGGCAGCAGCTACACCGCCTGACGAGCCTGGACGCCATGCACCGCCGCGAACTTCTGACCACCGCCGCCAACCCGGACGCCCGCCACGACTATCTGGTGGAGTTGCACGGCGAACCGGCGCCCGGCACCCGCCTCACCCTGCGCTACGTCCCCGACCGCGCGGTCGCCACGCCTGAGGGCATCGCCGCCTATCTCGGCGCCCTGTCCGGCACCGCGGCAGCAGCCGGGCCGGAGGCGCTGGCAATCGCCGTGCTCGACGACCTGAACAACGAGCTGATCCCCCGCTGGGTGGAGGTCACGGTGGAGCGGACCCTGCCCGTCCCCCAGCGCGTGGTCATCGAGGACCGCCAGCCCGGTTGGGACAACCCGCATCTTTTCGCCCGGATGCGGCGCGTCTGATCTTCCGATCCCCGCCTCACCCGTCGTCCAGCATGGCTGCACCGCGCCAAGTCACAGCTTTCGCCGCTTGATTTCCTCAACCCGCATGAGAATAAAGCGGGTCGGCCGGTGCGTGGATGAGTCTGTTGAAACGTACACGAATATTAAGGCGCGTCCAAACCCTGTGGGCGCGCGTCGGGCTCCGCGCACGCCTCGAAGCCTTCATCCTGCTCGCCCTTCTTCCGATGGTGGGTCTGGTCGTCGTCCTTCTGCTTCAAGAGCGCAGCCAGGACATCGGGCGGGCGCGGGAGGCCACCCGCCTGCTGGCCGACCGGGGAGCGCTGCAGCAGGCGCAGATCGTGCAGCAGGCCCACGGCGTCCTTCAGCTTCTTACCCTGGTCCCCGACATCCGGGAGGCGAGCCCCGAAGGCTGCGCGACGATGTTGAAACAGGCGACCGATCTTTATCCTTGGAGCACCGGCTTTGGGGTGTTCAACCCCGATGGCAACCTGTTGTGCAGCAGCAACAGGAGCCGGCCCATGAACGTGGCTGATCGTGACTATTTCCGTGAAGCCCTGGCGACGCGCGGCTTCACGGTCAGCAACTTCCTGATCGGGCAGAACAGCAAGCAACCCCGCGTGGTCGCGGCCCTGCCGATTGTCGGTGACGATGGGTCGGTCATCCGCGTCCTGCTGGCCGGGGTGGACCTGAGCTGGCTTGCGGAACTGTCCGTCGAAATCGCGCATGAGTCCGGTGGAACCGTATCGCTGTTCGATTCCGAAGGGACGATCCTCGCCCGCGTGCCGGACCCGCAGGGGCTTGTCGGGCGATCGATGGCCGATCACCCGATGGTTCGAAAAATCATGGAGGAGGAGGCCGGGATCATCGAAGACGACGGTCTGGACGGCATCCCCCGGATCAGCGGCTTCGCGACCCTGGAGGAAACCGGCGCCAAGATCGTCGTCGCCGTCGCGCGCGACGACATTCTGGCCGCGGCCGACCGGAACCTGCTTCTGGGGACCGGCGTCATGGCCGGCGTGGTGCTCCTCATCGTCGTCGGGGTGTGGGTTCTGATGGAGGTGATGGTCCTGCGCCGCCTGCGGGATCTCAAGGCGTCGGCGGCGTTCCTGTCGTCGGACCTCTTCGACCCCCATGCCCCCTGCACGCCCGCGCCGGTCCACCCGTCCGAATTCAGCCAGGTCGCCCAGGCGATGCGGACGATGGGACGGACGCTGAGCGCCATCGCTTTCGAGGATCGCCTGACCGGGCTCGCCAACCGGCGCTTCTTCGAAGCCCATGTGGAGCGCCTTCGGGACCAGCCGGCGCAGGATCAGACGGCGATCGCCATCCTCTACATCGATCTCGACGGGTTCAAGCCGATCAACGACCAGCACGGCCACCACACCGGCGATCTGGTGCTGAAGGAGATCGGCGACCGGCTGGCCCGTTGCGTGCGCCAGGGGGATTTCGCCGCGCGCCTCGGCGGCGACGAATTCGCGGTGCTGCTCTCCCTGGCCGACGGCCATCAGGCGCACTACGCCATGGAGGTGGCCCGACGGATCATCAACAGCGTCTCCGCTCCGATCACAGCCGACGGGCTCGACGTCCGGATCGGGTGCAGCATTGGTGTCGCGCTCTGGCCGGCGGATGCCGCGGACCTGTCCGTGGCGCTCCAGCACGCCGACCGTGCGCTGTACGCCGCCAAACGCGCCGGCCGCGCGCGCGTGGTGTCCTATTCGGATCTTCCCACTTCGAATCTTCCCACCGGCAACGCCATGGCGACCTGAACCGGCTGACCGGAACAGGCCGGCCCGTCAGGATTCGACGCTGCTCTCCTCCTGCTGGCGGCGGCGGAAGCCGACCAGGGCGGTTTCGTCCAGCATGTTGGCTTCCTTGCGCTTGAGCTTTTCCTTCTCGCGCTTCAGCCGCTCCTCTTCGGCCAGCTCGTAGCGCTTCAGCTCCTGGAAAGCCTCAGCCATCTCGTCGGTGGCGACGGCGATCTGGGCCTCCACCTGCCCCATCGACTGGGTCAGCCGCTTGCCGCGGTCCATCGCCGCCTGGATGTAGTTGCTGTAGGTGAACGCGTATTCGACGTTGCCGCGGGCGGTGTCGCGCTCCGCCGCGATCTCCTCCTTCAGCCGTTCGATCTCGGCCTGGAGACGGTCGGCGAGGTTCTGCAGCTCCGCCAGCGCCCGGCGCTTCTCGTCGAGCTTCCATTTCTGGAGCCGGATGATGGTCTTCAGACTGCTCATTCTTGCGGCGGCCACTGTTCAATGCCGAAGATGGCGGCAAGCTGGGCGTAGCTGTTGTCGAGGTCGGTCGCCTCGCGCTTGCCCTGCTTCAGGAAGGCTTCCAAGGCCGGCTGGAAATGGATGGCCTCGTCGACCTGCGGGTCGGTGCCCTTGCGGTAGGCGCCCAGGCGGATCATCTCCGCCATGTTGTCGTAGGACGACATCAGGCGCCGCGCGTGGTTCACCAGCTCGTTCTCCATGGGGGAGTTGCAGCCGGGCATGGTGCGCGACACGCTGCGCAGGATGTTGATGGCCGGGTAGCGCCCGCGCTCGCCGATCTGGCGCTCCAGGACGATGTGGCCGTCCAGGATGCCGCGCACGGCGTCGGCGATGGGCTCGTTGTGGTCGTCGCCTTCTACCAGCACGGTGAACAGGCCGGTGATGGAGCCCGACCCGCTGAGGCCCGGCCCGGCGCGTTCCAGCAGGCGCGGCAGCTCGGCGAAGACGGTCGGGGGATAGCCCTTGGTCGTCGGCGGCTCGCCGGCCGACAGGCCGATCTCGCGCTGGGCCATGGCGAAGCGGGTCACGCTGTCCATCATGCACAGCACGTTGCAACCGGCGTCGCGGAAGGCCTCCGCCACGGCGAGCGTCATGTAGGCGGCCTGGCGGCGCATCAGCGGCGCCTCGTCGGAGGTGGCGCAGACCACGACGCTGCGCGCCAGACCCTCCTCCCCGAGATCCTCGGTGATGAATTCCTGAAGCTCGCGCCCACGTTCGCCGATCAGACCGATCACCGCGACCTCCGCCCCGGAGAAGCGGGCGAGCATCGACATCACCGACGACTTGCCGACGCCGGAACCGGCGAAGATGCCCATGCGCTGGCCGCGGCAGCAGGTGAGGAAGGCGTTGATGGCGCGGATGCCCAGGTCCAGCTTCTCGCCCACGCGGGCGCGGGAATGGGCGGGCGGCGGGTTGTTGCGGATGGGAACGCCGTGCGTTCCCTTGGGCAGCGGCCCCTTGCCGTCCACCGGCTCGCCCAGCGCGTTGATGACGCGGCCGAGCCATGCCTCCGTCGGGAAGACCATGGGCTGGCTGTCCGACACCAGCGCGCGGCAGCCCAGCCCGACCCCGTCGATGGAGCCGAAGGGCATCAGCAGCGCGCGGCCCTGGCGGAAGCCGACCACCTCGCAGGGAACCTGGCGGCCGTCGCGGGATTCGACGATGCAGCGGCCACCCACCGACAGCTCCTTCTCGATCCCCCCGACCTCGACCAGCAGGCCGAGCACGGCGGTGACCCGCCCGAACCGGCTGCAGCCGGAGACGGACTCGATTTCCTGAAGGATGCGGGCGACGTCGGCGGGCACGGTCTTGCGGATCAGCGGACGGGATTGGGACGGGTGAGCCGGGCTCGGGCGGCGCAATTTGCAGTGGGCTCGGAGTCCGCCGCCATGCCGCCCGCGTCATGCTCGTCCAAAAACATTAACGTTAAATGAAGTGCTATGCCTCTGGCGTTAAGCTGAATCGTCTGTTAACCTGTGTAAACAGACGAGCGGATCTGTTAAGGGAATTGGTTAAGGAACTGCGGGACAGCAACGCCGCTTCGGAAGCCAGAAACGCGCCATCAAACATCAGGATATCGCCATGAGGGTTCTGCTGGTCGAAGACGATTCCTCCACGGCCAAGAGCATCGAACTGATGCTCCAGTCGGAAGGCTACATCGTCGACTCTACCGACCTCGGTGAGGATGGACTCGAAATCGGCAAGCTGTACGATTACGACATCATCATCCTCGATCTGATGCTGCCGGACATCGACGGCTACGAGGTGCTGCGCCGTCTGCGCGCCGCTCGAGTGACCACGCCGATCCTCATTCTTTCCGGTCTGTCGGAACTGGACCACAAGATCAAGGGATTGGGATTCGGCGCCGACGACTATCTGACCAAGCCCTTCGACAAGCGCGAGCTGATCGCCCGCATCCAGGCCATCGTCCGCCGCTCCAAGGGCCATTCGGACAGCATCATCCGCACCGGCCGCCTGACCGTGAACCTGGACACCCGCACGGTGGAGGTGGACAACCAGCCGCTCCACCTGACCGGCAAGGAATATGGCATCCTGGAGTTGCTGTCGCTGCGCAAGGGCACGACCCTCACCAAGGAGATGTTCCTGAACCATCTCTATGGCGGCATGGACGAGCCGGAGCTGAAGATCATCGACGTCTTCGTCTGCAAACTGCGCAAGAAGCTGGCCGCGGCGACCCAGGGCGACAACTACATCGAGACGGTTTGGGGCCGCGGTTATGTGCTGCGCGACCCGCATGAGGACGCGTCCCCGATGCCGCGCGTCCCGCACCAACAGGCCCAGGCGGCCGGCTGACCGCCGGCCGCCGCTCAATATTAAGAGTTCATGGTGGCAAGCGGCAGGCTCGGAAGCCCGCTGCCATACGCAGTCATTCCTGCCAGAACGCCTTGTCGGCTTCGCGGCGGGCTTCGGTGCGGCTCAACCCGACATCGCGCAGCAGGTGGTCGTCCAGCGCCGCCAGGGAGCGACGCTGCCGATGGCGCGCGATCATGCCCAGCACCTCCCCGAGCGCCCGCTTCACAAACCCCTGCGCGCCGTCACCAGCCTGTCCGGTGGACACCATGGTCCGGTCTGCGGAAACGGCGCCAAGCGCTCTCCTGCTCATGATCCGACACTCCGCTTGATGATCTCCGTTCCCCATGAATGCACCCGGAAGCGGCTTGTCCGCAAAGGATGCTTTCTCTAACCTGCATGAGAGAATTTCATGCGGCCGGACAACAATCCGGCGGATGCGGAACCATGCAGATCCCACCCCTCAACGGCCTGCGCGCCTTCGAAGCGGCGGCGCGCCATCTCAGCTTCACCCGGGCGGCCGAGGAACTGAACGTCACCCAGAGCGCGATCAGCCACCAGATCCGCACGCTGGAGGATCGGCTGGGCATCCGGCTGTTTCGCCGGCTGAATCAGGCGCTGGTCCTGACCGACGCCGGCCAACTCCTGCTGCCCAGCGTGCGCGACGCCTTCGCGCGGCTGGCCACCGGCCTGGAGCGGGTGATGGAGCATGAGCGCTCCGGCGTGCTGACGATGAGCGTCTCGCCCTCCTTCGCCAGCCGCTGGCTGATGAGCCGGATCGGGCGTTTCCGCGCCCGCCACCCGGAAATCCACCTGCGCATCAGCGTCAGCCAGCACGAAATCGACTTCGAGCGCGAGGCCGACATCGACATCGGGCTTCGCCATGGCCTCGGCCAGTGGGAGGGGTTGCGGGCAGACCGCTTCCTCGACGACGCGGTCTTCCCGGTGTGCAGCCCAGCCCTGTTGCAAGGGCCGACGCCGCTGCGACAGCCCGCCGACCTGCGCCATCATGTCCTGGTCGAGGAAACCGGCCACAGCTATTGGGCGACCTGGCTGGCCATGGCCGGGCTGGGTGACCTGAAGCCGAGCTCCGAAATGGTCTTCGACGAGATCGGCATCGCCATCGAAGCCGCGGAGAACGGCCAGGGCATCGCCATGGCGCGCGGCACTCTGGTGTTGGAGGAGTTGACGAGCGGGCGGCTGACCCGGCTGTTCGACCTCGCCCTGCCGGGGGACTTCGGTTACTACCTCGTCTGCCCGGAGGTGACCGCTGACCGGCCCAAGATCGCCGCCTTCCGCCGTTGGATCATGGAGGAAGGCGCCTCCGACCGCCTCACCGTCACGCCGCCTTCAATCACACCGCCTTCAATCACACCGAGGTGAGTCACACCGCCGCCTTGAGCCCGCTCGGCACCTGGAAGCCGCCCAGGCTGTAAAGGCCGCGCTGGCCTTCGACCGGCTTGAAGCGGTCGGTGATGCCCAGCACGGTTTCCGCGCCGCCCAGATAGAGAACGCCGTCCTGCGGCATCTGGCGGGCGATCGCCTCCAGCACCTTGGTCTTGGTCGGCTGGTCGAAATAGATCAGCACGTTGCGGCAGAACACGATGTCGAACTGCCCCAGCCCCGACAGGTCGCCCAGCAGGTTGAACTCGCGGAACGAGGCCATCTGGCGAAGCTGCTGGCTGATCTGCCACTTGTCGCCCTGCTGCTTGAAATGCTTCACCAGCATTTGAATCGGCAGGCCGCGCTGCACCTCGAACTGGGTGTAGATGCCCGACTTTGAGCGCTCCACCATCTCCGCGGAGATGTCGGTGCCGACGATCTCGATCCGCCAGCCGGCCAGCTTCGCCGCATCCTCGCTCAGCATCATGGCCAGCGAGTAGGCCTCCTGCCCGGACGAGCAGGCTGCCGACCAGATGCGGATCGACCGCTTCGCCGCGCGCGCCTCCATCATCTTCGGCAGGACGATCTGCTTGAACTGGTCGAAGGGCTTCTGGTCGCGGAAGAAGGACGACTCGTTGGTCGTCATCGCCTCCGTGATGTCGCGCAGCAGCGCTTCGTCCTTGCGCGTCCGCACGGTAACGGCCAGCTCTTCCAACCCCTTCATGTTCCACTTGCGCGCCACCGGCATCAGCCGGGATTCGAGCAGGTAGGCCTTGTCGCGGGTCAGGACCAGACCGGAACGCTGCTTGAGCAGCGTGGAGAACATGTCGAAATCTTCGACTCTCATGCTGCCCTCGATGCGAACTTGCGGATGTAGGGACCGATTTCCTTGAGCGGCAGCACCGCCGAACAGATGCCCGCCTGGGCGACGGCGCCCGGCATGCCCCACACGACGCTGGACGCCTCGTCCTGCGCGATCAGGGTGCCGCCGGCGTTCACCACCTCGGTGCAGCCCTTCAGCCCGTCCTGCCCCATGCCGGTCAGGATGCAGGCCAGGACCTTGCGCCCGCCGAAGGCGCGGAGAATGGACCGCATCATCGGGTCGACCGCCGGGCGGCAGAAATTCTCGGGCGGGTCCTTGGTCAGCGAAATCACGTTGGCGCCCGCACGCTGGGTCACCAGCATGTGGAAGTCGCCCGGCGCGATGTAGCAGCGTCCCGACACGACCGGCTCGCCGTCCTTCGCCTCCTGGGCGTTCAGCCCGCACTGGCGGGTGATGTGTTCGGCCAGGATGGTGGTGAAGGTCGCCGGCATGTGCTGGGTGATCAGGATCGGCTGGGTGACGCCGGTCTTCAGATGGGCCAGCACCTCGAACAGGGCCTGCGGACCGCCGGTGGAACTGCCGATGGCGATCACGTCCGGCTTGACCTGCCCGGCGGTGCCGACGGCCGGGGCCGGGCGCAGCGTGACGGGCGGCGGCTCACGTTTCAGGAAGGCGGCGGGCACCGGGGAGAGCGGGCGCAGTTCGCCGCGGCTGCGGGATCCGGCGCGGCGCGCGGCGGCGCCCAGCGCCTTGACCTTGGACACCAGCTCGCGCTTGAAGGCGTCGGCCCCGCCGATCTCGCGGGTGGAGGTCGGCTTGGGGATGTAGTCGGCGGCACCCGCGGACAGGCAGCGCATGGAGATGTCGGCCCCGCGCAGCGTCAGCGTGGAGGCCATGATGATCTTCACCTGCGGCGCCACAGCCAACAGCTTCGGGATGGCGGTCAGACCGTCCATCACCGGCATCTCGATGTCGAGGACGATGACGTCGAGCGAATTGCGCTGCAAGGCGTTGACCGCCATCTGGCCGTCGCCGACCGACGCGACCACGCGGATTTCAGAGTCGCCTTCCAGCGCGCGGGTCAGAAGGCCACGGATAACGGCGGAGTCGTCGACCACCATCACCCGGACGGGATCGCCGCCGGCCGCGCCGGTCGGATGCCCCGCCGGCGCGGGGGGAGGAGGTCTGCCGAAACGATCGGACATAACGCAATCAGCCTTTCAGGGTCGGAACGGTGCGCGGTGCGGTGGTCCCGCCCGTCACAGCAGCCCGACCTGCTGGAACTTGGTCTGGATGATGTCGCTGTCGAACGGCTTCATGATGTACTCGTTCGCCCCGGCGGACAGCGCCTCCTGGATGTGGGCGAGGTCGTTCTCCGTCGTGCAGAACACGACCTTGGGAAGGTCCCCACCGCTCATCTTGCGCAGACGGCGCAGAAACTCGATGCCGTTCATCACCGGCATGTTCCAGTCCAGCAGGATGGCGTCCGGCATCTTGTGCGCGCAGGACTCCATGGCCTGCTTGCCGTCCTCCGCCTCGGTGCAGGCGAAGTGCAGCTCTTCCAGGATCTTCCGCGCGACCTTGCGGACCACGCGGCTGTCGTCGACGACCAGACAAACTTTCATGGTGAACGGGCCTCAGGCTTCGCTTTGCACACCGACCGGGGGTTCGCCTCAGGCCGCTTCCATCGTGGTGAAGTTCAGCAGACGCGGCACGTCCAGGACCACCATGAGCTGACCGTTCAGGCGATAGATGCCCGTGGACACCTCGCGCCAGCGCGGGTCGAGGGTGGCCGGGTTGCGCTCGAAGTCATCGTTGGAGAGGCTCAGCACCTCCCCCACCGAATCGACCATCAGGCTGTAGAGTTCGCCGCGCAGGTCCACCACGATGGACATGCCCGGCTTGTCCTTCGGGCGCGACGTCAGGCCGAGCCGCAGGCGCACGTCGATGGCGGTGACGATGCGGCCGCGCAGGTTCAGCGAGCCGGCGACCTCCGGCGGGGCCAGCGGGATGCGGGTGATCCGCTGGTGTCCCAGCACGTCCTGGACCTGCAGGACCGGGATGCCGAACAGCTGGTCGGCGATCGTCATGGTCACATAGTCCTGGCTGCCACCGGAGGTGATCTCGTCGCCCTTGGACTTCTTGGTGGTGGCGGGCAGCTTGGCGTTGCTCATGCGGCACCTTTCTGCTCGGACAGGGTCTGCTGCAGCGCGTACAGCAGAGCGTCACGGTCGAACTTGGCGACATAGTCGGTGAACCCGGCCTGACGGCCGCGGTCGAGGTCGCGCGGGGAAGCGTGGCTGGACAGGGCGACCATCGGCGTGCCGCTCCAGCGGGTGCCGCCCTGGCGGACCGCCTCGGCGAAGTCGAAGCCGCTCATCCCCGGCATCTCGATGTCGGAGACGATGACGTCGAAGTCCTCGCCCGCCTCGCACAGCGCCAACGCCTCGTTGGCGTTCTCCACCGCGGTGACGTCGTAGCCGGCGACCGAGAGCAGCGGAGTCAGCAGGTTGCGGAAGAAGGGGCTGTCGTCGACCAGCAGCACGCGCTGGAGCGCCCTCTCCTCCTCGTACGCATCGGTCGAGGACGAGCCGAACCAATCCTTGTAGGCCTGGGTCAGGAAGAAGCCCGCGTCGATCACGTCCGTCGCCTTGCCGGCGATGATCGCCGAACCCATCAGGCCCGGACGGTCGGCGGTGAGCTGCACCACCAGACGCTCCTCCACGATGTCGACGATCTCGTCGACGATCAGGCCCATCGAGCGGTCGCCGTCGGCGAAGACCAGCACCGGCTGGCGGCCTTCCTGGCCGATCATGAAGCCCGGGTCGATCGGCACCAGCGGCATCAGCTTGCCGCGGTACTGGACCACCGGCATGCCGTTGGACGATTCGACACTGGCGAGGTCGACATCCTCCAGGCGGGCGACCAGCGACAGCGGCACCGCCTTCGGCGCGCCGGCCCCGGCGCGGAACAGCAGGAGCGCCATCTTGTCCTCCTGGCGGGTCGCCTGGACGGAGGTCGTCTCCTTCGAGGCGGTCTCGCCCATGGCCATCTCGCCGGTCGCCGACGCGATGCCGTTCGGGTCGAGGATCATGATGACCGACCCGTCGCCGAGGATGGTGTTGCCCGAGAACATCTCGATGTGGCGCAGGATCGGCGCCACCGGCTTCACCACGATTTCCTCGGTGTCGAACACGCGGTCGACCATGATGCCGAAGGTGTAGGTGCCGACCTGCGTGACCACGATGAAGGTCTCGTCGGTCTTCTTCTCGCCGCCCTCCTGGTCGTCCAGCCGCAGCAGCTCCTGCAGCGAGACGAGCGGCAGCAGGCGGTTGCGCAGGCGCAGGACCGGCGTGCCCTTCAGCCGCTCGATGGTGTGCTCGCTGTCGGCGGCGGCGCGCACCAGCTCGACCACGCTGATCTGCGGGATGGCGAAGCGCTCGCCGGCGCACTCCACGATCAGGGCGGAGACGATGGCCAGCGTCAGCGGGATCTTGATGACGAAGGTCGAGCCCTTGCCCTGCTGGGACTTGATCTCGATCGTGCCGCCGATCTTCTCGATGTTGGTCTTGACCACGTCCATGCCGACGCCGCGGCCCGACACGTTGGTGACCTTCGCCGCGGTCGAGAAGCCGGGCTTCATGATGAACTGGATGATCTGCTGGTCGGACATCGCCGCCAGCTCGCCTTCCGAGGCCATCCCGTTCTGGATCGCCTTCTGCTTGATCCGGTCGATCGCCAGGCCCTTACCGTCGTCCTGGATCTCGATGATGATGTGGCCGCCTTCGTGATAGGCGTTCAGCGTGATGCGGCCCGTCTCCGACTTGCCCGCGCGCAGACGGTCGGCGGGCACCTCCAGGCCGTGGTCGGCGGAGTTGCGCACCATGTGCGTCAGCGGGTCCTTGATCAGCTCCAGCACCTGGCGGTCCAGCTCGGTGTCGGCGCCGAGCATCTGGAGGTCGATCTTCTTGCCCAGTTCGTGCGACAGGTCGCGCACCAGACGCGGCAGCTTGGCCCAGGCGTTGCCGATGGGCTGCATGCGCGTCTTCATGACGCCTTCCTGCAGCTCCGACGTCACGTGGTTCAGGCGCTGCAGCGGGGCAGCGAACTCGCTCTCCTTCTGCGACCGCAGGATCTGGAGGAGCTGGTTGCGGGTCAGCACCAGCTCCGACACCATGGTCATCAGGTTTTCGAGCAGGTCCACGTTGACGCGGATGGTCTGCGCGGCGACCGCCGATTCCTTGGTGGCGGCCTCGCCGCCCGCACCGGCGCCGGACGCGGCCTCCGCGGCGGGAGCGGGCATCTTGGCGGCGGCGGGGACCGGATCGGGGTCCGGCACCACCAGATCGTGCGAGGGGGCGGGCTCTTCCGCCGGCTCCGCGGCGACCGGGGCCAGCGCGGTGCTGGGCGGGCCGGGG
>NZ_WHOR01000167.1:0-12640 GCF_013340925.1 Azospirillum formosense | reverse complement strand
GGAACGGACGGGGCCGCCTGTTGACCTTCAGCTAATGCGTCGCCTTGGCGGCGTCGAGAGCGAGATTGAGCCGCAGCACGTTGACCACCGGCTCCCCCAGCGGTCCCAGCGGCGACGGCTCGGTGTTCAGGGTGACCAGGGCGCGGACCTGGGCCTCCGACAGGCCGCGGGCGCGGGCGATGCGGGGCACCTGGAAGTCGGCGGCGGCCGGCGACAGGTGCGGGTCGAGGCCGCTGGCCGAACTGGTCACCAGCTCGACCGGCACTGGGACGCCGGGGTTCTCGGCCTTCAGCCGCTCCGTCTCCGCGCGCACCCGGTCGGCCAGCGCCTGGGACGTCGGGCCGAGGTTGGAGCCGCCCGAGGCCGCGGCGTTGTAGGGCGCCGGCACGCTCTTCGACGGGTCGGCCGGGTCCGGCCCCAGCGTGGCCGAGGGCCGGCCGTGGAAATAGCCCTCCCCCGTCACGCTCTGGCCGATCAGGGCGGAGCCGACGACCGTCCCGTTCCGCTCGATCAGGCTGCCGTTGGCCTGATGCGGGAAGACGGCCTGGGCGATGCCGGTGACGGCCAGCGGGTAGATCAGCCCGGTCACCACGGTCAGTGCGGCGATCATGACGAGGGCGGGACGCAGTTCCTTCAGCATGGCAGGGTCCTCACACGAGTCCGATGGCGGTGACGAGCAGGTCGATCAGCTTGATCCCGACGAAGGGCACGATCAGGCCGCCCAGCCCGTAGATCAGCAGGTTCCGGCGCAGCAGCCGGGCCGCGCCCACCGCCCGGTAGGCGACGCCGCGCAGCGCCAGCGGGATCAGCGCCACGATGATCAGAGCGTTGAAGATGATCGCCGACAGGATGGCGCTCTCCGGGCTGGCCAGCCCCATCACGTTCAGGGCGCCCAGCTGCGGGTAGAAAGCCAGGAACATGGCGGGGATGATGGCGAAATACTTCGCCACGTCGTTGGCGATGGAGAAGGTGGTCAGGGCGCCGCGGGTCATCAGCAGCTGCTTGCCGATCTCCACGATCTCGATCAGCTTGGTCGGGTCGCTGTCCAGGTCGACCATGTTGCCGGCCTCGCGGGCGGCGACCGTGCCGGTGTTCATCGCCACGCCGACGTCGGCCTGGGCCAGCGCCGGGGCGTCGTTGGTGCCGTCGCCGCACATGGCGACCAGCTTGCCCCGCGCCTGCTCGTCGCGGATCAGCTGAAGCTTCATCTCCGGCGTCGCCTGGGCCAGGAAGTCGTCCACCCCGGCTTCCGCCGCGATGGCGGCGGCGGTCATGGCGTTGTCGCCGGTGATCATCACCGTCTTGATGCCCATCTTGCGCAGGGCGGCGAAGCGCTCCCGGATGCCGCCCTTGACGATGTCCTTCAGGTGGATGACGCCGAGCAGCCTGCCGTCGCGGGCGACGGCCAGCGGCGTGCCGCCGGACTTGGCGACGCGCTCCGCAATGGCCTGCACCTCGCGCACCGCCGCCTCCAGGGCGGGATCGGGGCGCAGTGCGGTGACCGTGTTGCCTTGGGCGGCGGTGTCGCGCCCGAGGGTCCGCACATGGGCCAGCACGGCGTCCACCGCACCCTTGCGGATCGTCACGCCGTCGCTGTCGATGCCGCTCAGCCGCGTCTGGGCGGTGAAGGGCACGAAGCGGGCGTGCAGCCCGGCCATGTCGCGGGCGCGGATGCCGTATTTCTCCTTCGCCAGAACGACGATGGAGCGGCCCTCCGGCGTCTCGTCGGCCAGCGAGGCGAGTTGGGCGGCGTCGGCGAGATCGCGGTCGGCCACGCCGGAGATCGGCAGGAATTCCGCCGCCTGCCGGTTGCCCAGCGTGATCGTGCCGGTCTTGTCGAGCAGCAGCGTGTCCACGTCGCCCGCCGCCTCCACCGCCCGGCCCGACATGGCCAGCACGTTGAAGCGGACCAGACGGTCCATGCCGGCGATGCCGATGGCCGACAGCAGCGCGCCGATGGTGGTGGGGATCAGCGTGACGAACAGCGCCGCCAGCACCAGCACCCCGACCGAGCCGCCGGCGTAGGCGGCGAAGCTGGGGATGGTCGCCACGGCGATGACGAAGATGACCGTCATGCCGGCCAGCAGGATGTTCAGGGCGATCTCGTTGGGCGTCTTCTGGCGCTGCGCGCCCTCGACCAGCCCGATCATGCGGTCGAGGAAGGTGTTGCCCTGGGCCGCGGTGATCCGCACCCTGATCCAGTCGGAAATCACCTGCGTGCCGCCGGTCACGGCGGAGCGGTCGCCGCCGGATTCGCGGACGACCGGGGCGGATTCGCCGGTGATCGCCGCCTCGTTGACGGACGCCACGCCCTCCACCACCTCGCCGTCGGAGGGGATGAGGTCGCCGGCCTCCACCAGGACGAGGTCGCCGGGCTTCAGCGCGGTGGCCGGAACGTTCTCCCAGCCCTCGCCCGCCAGCCGCTTGGCGGTGGTCTCCGTGCGGGTGCGGCGCAGGCTGGCCGCCTGGGCCTTGCCGCGGCCCTCCGCCACCGCCTCCGCGAAATTGGCGAAGAGCAGGGTGAACCACAGCCACAGCACGATCTGCAGGGAGAAGCCGATGCCCCCGGCCCCGGCTAGGACGTCGCGCAGGAACAGCAGCGTGGTCAGCGCCGCCACCACCTCCACGCAGAACATCACCGGGTTGCGGGCCATCAGCCGCGGATCGAGCTTGCGGAAGGATCCGGCGATGGCGGGCAGGAGGATGGCCGGGTCCAGCAGGGTGGAGGCCGGAGTCCGGGTGGCGGTTTTCGAATGGGTGTCCATGGAGGGTCCCCGGTCAGAAGAGGAGGCCGGCGCGCATCGCCAGATGCTCGGCCACCGGGCCGAGGGCGAGCGCCGGGAAGAAGGTCAGGCCGCCGACGATCAGGATGACGCCGGCCAGCAGCCCGACGAACAGGCCGCCATGGGTCGGGAAGGTGCCGGCCGAGGCCGCGCTGCGCGTCTTGGCGGCGAGCGAGCCGGCGACCGCCAGCATCGGCACGATGACCAGGAAGCGGCCCACCAGCATTCCGGCGGCGAGCGTCAGGTTGTACCAGAGCGTGTTGCCCGACAGCCCGCCGAAGGCGCTGCCGTTGTTGGCCGCCGCCGAGACGTAGGCGTAGAGCGCCTCCGAAAAGCCGTGCGGGCCGGCGTTGGCGAGCGAGGCGAGGCCGGTGTCCAGCACGACGGCGAAGGCGGTGCCGCCCAGCATCATCAAGGGCAGGCAGAGCACGGCGAGCATGGTCATCTTGACCTCCTTCGCCTCCAGCTTCTTGCCCAGATACTCCGGCGTGCGCCCGACCATCAGCCCGGCGACGAACATGGTGACGATGGCGAACAGCAGCATGCCGTAGAGGCCGGCCCCGACCCCGCCGACGATGACCTCGCCCAGCAGCATGTTGACCATCGGCACCATGCCGCCCAGCGGCATGAAGCTGTCGTGCATGGCGTTGACCGCCCCGCAGGAGGCCGCCGTGGTCACCGCCGCGAACAGGGCGCTCATGGCGATGCCGAAACGGGTCTCCTTGCCTTCCATGTTGCCGGCCATGTTGCCGGCGCTCCCGTCCAGCCCGAAGGCGGCGAAGGCCGGGTTGCCCTGGGCCTCCGCCCAATAGACGGCGGCGACGCCGATGAAGAACAGCAGGCCCATGGCGGCCAGGATGGCCCAGCCCTGCCGCTCGTCGCCGGCCATGCGCCCGAACAGGTTGGTCAGCCCGGCGCCGATGGCGAAGATCGACAGCATCTGCACGAGGTTGGTCAGGGCGTTGGGATTCTCGAAGGGGTGGGAGGAGTTGGCGTTGAAGAAGCCGCCGCCGTTGGTGCCCAGCATCTTGATCGCCTCCTGCGAGGCGACGGGGCCGAGCGCGATGGTCTGCCGGGCGCCCTCCAGCGTGGTGGCGTCCACCGTCCCGGCCAGCGTCTGCGGCACGCCCTGCCACACCAGGAACAGCGCGTAGAGCAGGCTGAGCGGCAGCAGCAGGTAGAGCGTGGCTCGGGTCAGGTCGGTCCAGAAATTGCCGATCGTCCGCGCCCCGGTGCGGGTGAAACCGCGGACCAGAGCCACCGCCAGCGCGATGCCGGTCGCCGCCGACACGAAGTTCTGCACGGTCAGCCCGGCCATCTGCACGAGGTGGCTCATCGTGCTTTCGCCGCCGTAATTCTGCCAGTTGGTGTTGGTGACGAAGCTGGCGGCGGTGTTGAAGGCGAGGTCGGCGGGCACCGCCGCCATGCCGTTGGGGTTCAGGGGCAGGACGCCCTGCAGGCGCTGCAGCGCGTAGAGCAGCAGCAGGCCCGCGACGTTGAACAGCAGCATGGCGACGGCGTAGGTCACCCAATGCTGTTCCGTCCTGGCGTCCACCCCGGCCAGCCGGTAGAGACCGCGCTCGACGGGGCCGAGCAGCGGCGAGAGCAACGTGCGCTCCCCGTTGAACAGCCGCGTCATGTAGCCGCCGAGCGGGCGCGCCACGGCGGCCACGAGGGCGGCGAAGAGCAGGATGTGTATCCAGCCGCTGACGGTCATGGGAGTCTCCTCAGAACCGTTCGGGGCGGATCAGGGCGTACACGAGGTAGCCCAGCAGCCCGGCGGCGACGAGGCCGCCGAGCGCGTAATCGACGATCATGGTCCGGCCCCCCTCACAAGCGGTCGCAGGCATGCACATAGGCGATGGCTGCGGCGAAAAAGGCCGCGGTGATTGCCAAAGCGATGATGTCCAGCATGGGTGCTCTCCGGGGCGCGTCCGGAAGGAGCCGGGCGCGCGTCAGCGTGGATCGGATGCCGGCACGGCTGTGTCCGGCACGATCAGGCTGCGCCCGATGCGCGTATAGATTCGAGGGGGGCGGAAGAGGGGCTTTCGTATAGAAAGCATATATGCCGGTGGAGAGGGGCGACGGAAACGCTCGCCCCAACTCCGGGGGAAGTGAGCGACGTTTGCGCCGCTCACTTCATCGATGGGAAGGAGAACTGCGCGCCTTCGCGCACGCCGCCGGCCGGCCAGCGCTGGGTGATCGTCTTGCGCCGGGTGTAGAAGCGCACGCCGTCCGGCCCGTAGGCCGCCAGATCGCCGAACAGCGACCGCTTCCAGCCGCCGAAGCTGTGATAGGACACCGGCACCGGCAGCGGCACGTTCACCCCGACCATGCCGACCTTGATCGCGTCGGTGAAGTAGCGCGCGGCCTCGCCGTCGCGGGTGAACAGGCAGGTGCCGTTGCCGTACTCGTGGGCGTCGATCAGGTCCATCCCCTCCTGCATCGTCGTCACGCGCACGACGCAAAGGACCGGGCCGAAGATCTCCTCCCGGTAGACGCTCATGTCCGGCGTCACCCGGTCGAACAAGCAGCCGCCGAGGAAGAAGCCGCCCTCGTGCCCCGGCACCACCAGCCCGCGGCCGTCGACGACCAGCTCCGCCCCTTCGGCGACGCCCTGGTCCACGTACCCCTTCACCTTCTCGAAATGGGCGCGGGTGACCAGCGGACCCATGTCGCAGCCGGCGCCGGTCCCCGCCCCGACCCTCAGGCCGCGCACCTGCTCGGCCAGCATCGCCACCACGCGGTCGGCGGTCGCGTCGCCCACCGCGACGACCACGGAGATCGCCATGCAGCGTTCCCCGCAGGAACCGTAGGCCGCCCCCATGATCGCGCTGACCGCGTTGTCGAGGTCGGCGTCAGGCATGACGATGGCGTGGTTCTTGGCGCCGCCCAGCGCCTGCACCCGTTTCCCATGGGCGGTGCCGGTGGCGTAGACATACTCGGCGACCGGCGTGGAACCGACGAAGCTGACCGCCTGGACCCGCGGGTCGGTCAGCAGCGTGTCGACCGCCTCCTTGTCGCCGTGGACGACGTTCAGCACGCCCGGCGGCAGACCAGCCTCCTGGGCCAGCTGCGCGACGAGCAGGGAGGCGCTGGGATCGCGCTCCGACGGCTTCAGGATGAAGCAGTTGCCGCAGGCCACGGCGACCGGGAACATCCACAGCGGCACCATGGCCGGGAAGTTGAAGGGCGTGATCCCCGCCACGACGCCCAGCGGCTGGAACTCCGACCAGCTGTCGATGCCCGGCCCGACATTCTTGGAATGCTCGCCCTTCAGCAGGTCGGCGATGCCGCAGGCGTATTCGACGTTCTCGATGCCGCGGGTCAGCTCGCCGCGGGCGTCCTCCAGCGTCTTGCCGTGCTCCCGCGTGATCGCCGCACAGATGCGGTCGGCGTTGTCCTCCAGCAATTGGCGGAAGCGGAACATCACCCGCGCCCGCTTGGCCGGCGGCGTCGCCCGCCACGCCGGGAAGGCGGCCTCGGCGGCCGCGATGGCCGACTCCACGGTGGCGCGGCCGGCCAGCGGGACGCGGCCGACGGTCTCGCCGGTGGCCGGATTCACGATGTCGGCGCTGCGGGTCTCGGCGGGGGCGTCGGCGACTCCGCCGATAAGGTGCGGAACGAGGGTCATGGCGTTCTCATCCTCCTCAGCTGGTCGCCTGGATGGCGTCGGCGACGGCGTTCATCAGCCGGTCGAGGTCCTCGCGCTCGCTGATGAAATGCGGGCCGAACTGCAGCGTGTCGCCGCCGAAGCGGACGTAGAAGCCCGCCTTCCAGCACTGCATGGCGATCTCGTAGGGGCGGCGGGCCGGCTCGCCCGGCAGGGCCGCGATCTGCACCGCGCCGGCGAGGCCGTAGTTGCGGATGTCGGTGACGTGGCGAAGCCCCTTCAGCCCGTGCAGCACCGTCTCGAAATGCGGGGCGAGCGCCGCCGCCTTCTCGGCCAGCTTGTCCCGCTCGAACAGTTCCAGCGCGGCGAGGCCGGCGGCGCAGGCGACGGGGTGGGCGGAGTAGGTGTAGCCGTGCGGGAACTCGACCATGTAGTCGGCGCCGCCGTTGTCCATGAAGGTCTGGTAGATCTCGTGGCTGGCAACCACCGCACCCATTGGCACCGCGCCGTTGGTCAGGCCCTTGGCGACGTTCATGATGTCGGGGACCACGCCGAAGGCGTCGGCGCCGAAGGCGGCCCCCATGCGGCCGAAGCCGGTGATGACCTCATCGAAGATCAGCAGGATGTTGTGCTTGTCGCACAGCGCGCGCAACCGCTGCAGGTAGCCCTTGGGCGGCGGCAGCACGCCGGCGGAGCCGGCCAGCGGCTCCACGATCACCGCGGCGATGTTGGAGGCGTCGTGCAGGGCGACCAGCTCCTCCAGCGCGTCGGCCAGTTCGGCGCCCTGCTCCGGCAGGCCCTTGGTGAAGGCGTTCTGCGGCAGCAGCGTGTGCGGCAGATGGTCGGCCTCGACGCCGGCGCCGAACAGCTTGCGGTTGCCGCCGATGCCGCCCAGGCTGATGCCGCCGAAATTGACGCCATGGTAGCCCTTGGACCGGCCGATCAGCTTGGTCTTCGCCGGCTGGCCCTTCAGCCGCCAATAGGCGCGCGCCATCTTCAGCGAGGTGTCGGTCGCCTCCGACCCGGAATTGACGAAGAACACATGGTCCAGCCCGGCCGGCGTCATCGAGGCCAGCTTGTGCGCCAGCTTGAAGGCGGCGGGGTGGCCGAACTGGAAGGCCGGGCTGTAGTCCAGCTCCCCGATCTGGCGGGCCACCGCCTCGCTGATCTCGCGGCGGCTGTGACCGGCGCCGCAGCACCACAGGCCGGACAGGCTGTCGTAGATCTTCCGCCCCTCGGCGTCCCAGTACCAGGCGCCCTCGGCGCGGGCGATCAGGCGCGGGTTCGCCTTGAACTCGCGGTTCGCCGTGAAGGGCATCCAGTGGGCGTCCAGCTCCTCGCGCGTCAGCCCGGCGGTCGGGGCGGTTCCGGCTTTCTGGCTCTCGTCCAACGGCGGCATCGGGCGGCACTCCTGCTGGTTCGTGTGGGCGTGACGGGCCACGCCGGAAAACAGTGTGCGCGGAGGCTTGGTTGCGGTTAAATCCAAACCATTCAAACCTTACGCAAGCATCCGCTTACCTATCCATGACCAAGCCCGCCCGCCCCCTGAGCGGCCTCAACGACGCCGACCTGCGCCTGCTGCGCGTCTTCACGACGGTGGTGGAGTGCGGCGGCTTTTCCGCCGCGGAGGTGGAACTGAACATCAGCCGCGCCGCCATCAGCCTGCACATGGCCGATCTGGAGCGGCGGCTGGGGCTGCGGCTGTGCCGGCGCGGGCGGGCGGGCTTCCTGCTGACCGACGAGGGGCGCATGGCCTACGAGGCGGCGCTGCGCCTGTTCGCCGGCCTGGAGAGCTTCCGCAGCGAGATCAACGCCGCGCACGGGCGGCTGCGCGGCGAACTGAACATCGGCATCACCGACAACCTCGTCACCATGCCGAAGATGCGGGTGACCGACGCGCTCCGCGGCCTCAAGCAACAGGGGCCGGAGGTGCGGGTGAACATCCGCATGATCCCGCCCAACGAGATCGAGCGCGGCGTTCTGGACGGGCGCCTTCATGTCGGCGTCGTGCCGGCGCGGCGTGCCCTGCCCGGCCTGGACCGTCTGCCGCTGTACCAGGAGGAGTCGCTCCTCTATTGCGGGCGCGGCCATCCGCTGTTCGACGCCGAGGCCGTGCCCGACGCGGCGGTGGAGGCCGCCGACGCCATCGCTCCGACCGAGGCGCAGCAGGTGCCGGAGGCGGCGGGGGTGCAGCGGGCGCTGACAACGACCGCCACCGCGACCGACCGCGAGGGCGTGGCCTTCCTGATCCTGACCGGCTGCTACGTCGGCTTCCTGCCCACCCATTACGCGCGACGATGGGTTGAGCGTGGGGCGATGCGCGCCCTTCTGCCGAAGCGCTTCCACTACGCCCAGGAATTCCAGGCGGTCACCAAGACGGGCACGCAGGCCAATCTGGTGCTGGAGCGGTTTCTCGACCTGCTGCGACGAACAGGGCTGGAGGGGGAAGGCGGCCCCCAAAAATCGGGGTGATTTCCATTGACGCCGCCCCCCTCACGCCCCACCGTAATTGAGGGGAATACGAACAAAGAACCGGTGGGGGAGAGCGGCCATGGTGATGCTGACCGAACAGTTCGTCATCGACTATCTGCTGTTCGCCGCCGTCCTCCTCACCGTCACCTGCTCCCTGCTTGGCAGCTTCTTTCTCAGCGCGCTCACCCGCCAGACGGGCGCCCTTCCGCGTCTGCTACTCTGGGGGGTTCCGGCGACCCTGCTCAGCACCGCCCTGTGGTCGCTGGCCATGCCCGCGGACCAAGCACTTGTCGTCGGCGTGGCCACCGCCGGGGCGACGCTCATCGGGCAGCATCTCCTGCCCTTCGGCCCGGTGGGCCAAGCCGGCTCCTGGTCATGGGAGGCGCTGCTGTTCCGCGGCCTGTCCTGGACCGGGCGCACCGCCCTGATGCTCGCCCCCGCCGTGTGGCTCGGCGGCATGCCGTCCTGGATCCTGTGGTTCGCCCTGGCCGGTCCCATGAACGCGGCCATCTTCGCCCTGTGCCAGTTGCGCGGCACCAACCCGGCGCTGCGCCGGTCGGTGGAACAGGGTGATCTCCTGTGGGGCGGGGCCCAGGGGGCGGTTCTTGGCGGCCTGCCGGCGTTCCTGATGCTTTTGTGACCGGTCCCCAAAAATCGGGGATGAATCCACCGTACTCATACGAAAATGTGTCGGGTGGGTCTTGCGTGGGCGGGACGACCGGGCCATCTGTGCGGGACTGGCTCCGGGCCCCTCTGGCGGTCCACTTGGTACGGACCGCGATGTCGGAGCCCTTCACTTGAGCGGACGGTGCAGCCGTCCCCTTCTGGAGGGTCCGTATGACCGCTACCTCTTTTTCTTCTTTCCGTTACGGTTCCGCCTACGATGAGACGGCGCATGTCGCGGCGCGCCGGCGGTTGGAATGGCTGGCGCGAACGATGGACAGCGCCGTCCGTGTGCCCGGCACCAACATCACCTTCGGCGCCGACGCGGTGCTGGGCCTGGTGCCCGGCTTCGGCAACCTCGCCACGACGGCGGTGTCCGGCTATCTGATCCGCGAGGCCTGGAGGCTCGGCGTGCCGCGCGGCAAGCTGCTGCGCATGGTCGGCAACGTGGCGATGGACAGCCTGATCAGCGCCGTCCCGGTCGCCGGCAACATCGCCGACGTGTTCTGGAAGGCCAACCGCAAGAACATGGCGATCCTGGCCGAGCATCTGGACGGTTCTCCCCCGCGGGGCGACCGGACCCACCGTCGCCGCCATTCGGCGCCCTACACCATCGACGGCGAGTGGCGCCGGACGCGGTGAAGCCGGACGCGGTGAGGGAGGGCGTCACGCCCCGCCGAACCGGATGCGGTGGTTTTCCAGCATCAGCTCGTCCAGCCGGCGGCCGGCGGTGAAGCCCGCCAGCCCCGGCGGGACCGGTGTATCGGCGGGAAGCTGCGGGCAGGGTTCGGCGCCGCCGATCACCTGAACCACCGGGTAGCGGGCGGTATAGATGGGCAGGGCCATATCCTCCCCCTCGTCGGACAGGCCCTTGCCCCGGACCTTGGCGCTCGCCTCCTCGATCTCCATGCCGACGACCATGGTCGCCTTGATCTCCTGCGCCGTGCTGGCCCGCAGCTCGGCGCTGCGCCCCGGATAGAAGCGGTCGACCATGGCGTCGAGCGCGCGGGCCTTGGCATCCGGCTCCTCGACGATGCGGGCGGTGCCGAAGCACATGGCGGACCGGTAATCCGCCGAATGGTTGAACCCGCAGCGGGCGAGCACGAGGCTGTCGAGATGCGTCACGGTCAGGCAGACCGGCAGGCCGTCGCGCTGCGCCCGCAGCATCCGGCTGGCCGCGGACCCGTGCCAGTAGAGATGCTCCCCCTCCCGCCAGAAGGCCGTGGGGGTGCAGTAGGGCTGCCCGTCGATCACGTAGGCGATGTGCGCGATCATCGCGCCGTCGAGGATGGCGTGGACGGAATCCCGGTCGTAGCGGGCCCGCTCGTGCAGGCGCTTGACGCGGTTGCGGTCGGTGACGGGATAGCGGTCGGACGGAACGGCCTCGGGCATCGCGGAACTCTCTTCGCGGCGGTGGACAACGGCGCCATTAGAGCCTAGCCAATGGTCCGGCGTAAGAGCCAATTCCGACCTTGTCGACTGGACCAATCCGATGCCCGCCGATCTCTCCGATCTGATGCTCCTCCCCATCGACCGGACGGGCGGGGAGCCGCTGCTGCGGCAGGTCTACGGCGCGTTGCGCCGGGCCATCCTGTCCGGCGCCCTGCCGCCCGGCGGGAAGCTGCCGCCGACGCGCGCGCTGGCCGAACGGCTCGGCGTCGCCCGCAACACGGTGGTCGCCGCCTATGAGCAGCTTCTCGCCGAAGGTTTCATCGAGGGGCGCGTCGGAGCGGGCAGCTTCGTGTCCCGCGACCTGCCGGACGGGCTGGAGATCCCACCGCCGGAGCCGCCCCGCCGCACGCCCTCGCCGCCGCAATCGTCCACTCCCTTCGGCACCCTCCCGTTCAGCACGGGGCGCTGCGCCCTGGACGATCGCAGTTTGCGGATCTGGCGGAGCCTGACCCTGCGGCACCTGCAGCGGCCCGACCCGGACATGCTCGGCTATGGCGAGCCCGGCGGACCGGCGGCGCTGCGGGAGGCCATCGCCCGCTATCTCCAAAGCGCGCGGGCGGTGCGCTGCGAGCCGGAGCAGGTGGTGATCACCGCCGGCGCCCAGCAGGCCATCGACCTCGTGCTGCGGGTGCTGCTGCGGCCCGGCGACCCGGTGTGGCTGGAGGACCCCTGCTACCCGGCGGTGCGCGCCGCGCTCGAGGCGGCGCGGGCGCGCGTCGTGCCGGTGCCCGTCGATGGACAGGGCATGGACGTGGCGGCCGGAGTCGCCGCGGCGCCGGGCGCCCGGCTGGCCTATGTCACCCCGTCCTCTCACTACCCGCTGGGGGTCGTGCTGTCGATGGCGCGGCGGATGGAGCTTCTGGCCTGGGCGCGCACGGCCGGCGCCTGGGTGCTGGAGGACGATTACGACAGCGAGTTCCGCTACGCCGGCCGTCCGCTCGCCTCGCTCCAGGGGATCGACGGCGGCGGGCGGGTCATCTATGTCGGCACCTTCAGCAAGGTCCTGTTTCCCGGCCTGCGGCTCGGCTACGCCGTCCTGCCGCCCGAACTGTTGGAGCCGGTGCTCACGATGCGCCGCCTCACCGACTGGCACCCGGCGACGCTTTACACGGGCGTGGTGACGGATTTCCTGAACGACGGTCATTTCGGCCCGCACCTGCGCCGCATGCGTCGCCGCTACACGGCCGCACGGGACGCGCTGGCCGACGCCATCGGCGCCCATCTCTCCCCCTGGATGGAGGCGGAGGTCCCGGAGCAGGGCATGAAGCTGATCGCCCGGCTGCGCCCCGGCCTGTCGGACCGCGAGTTTGAGGCGGTGGCGGCCCGGCGCGGCATCGCCGTCCGCCCGGTCAGCCCGATGCACATCGCCGCCCCGCCGTTGCAGGCGCTGATGCTGGGCTTCACCGGCCACGAACCGGGCGCCCTGCGCCACGCTGCCCGCGAACTGGCCGCGGCGCTGACCGCAGCGCGATTAGACGTCTAATCCTCATTCTTGAGCGCAAATGGGTTAATTCCAAAAAGCCTGTTCCCACCAATGCGCTTCGGGGCGCCGCACTCCCTGACCTTCCCCGGCCGTGCGGCACCCCCAGCCTTATGGGGTAACCCTGATACCCCCATTTCGGCCCACGCCCCTCCGGTCATTCGGCGCGCCCTACCC
>NZ_WHOR01000166.1:0-12651 GCF_013340925.1 Azospirillum formosense | reverse complement strand
ATCGTGTGCCGCTCAGGCTCTTTTCTGGCTGTACGATTATCGCTTGGTGGGCGTGGTCCGTTGCTGGTCTTTTATCTTGCGGCCAGATGTGGATTTGTTTGTCATGGAGACGGCCGCCACCGATATCACCACAGAGTGGCTCGTCGGCAGCGTCAGATGTGTCTAAGCGGGCATCTCGACCAGCTCTCGATCATGAAGGAATACGCCAACCAGCGGGACGTCTTCGCCGGGGCCGTGCTGCGCCACGCCGCGCTGGTCGCGGCGGCCCTGGTGCCGACGCTGCTGATCGGCGTGCCGCTGGGCATCGCCGCGCAGCGCTCCACCGCCGTGGGGCGGCTGGTCTTCCCGGTGCTGAACGTGGTGCAGACGATTCCGTCCATCGCTCTGTTCGGGTTGCTGCTGGCCCCGCTGTCGGCTCTGGCGGCGGCCTTTCCGGGGCTGGGAATCGGCGGGGTTGGGCCGGTGCCGGCGGTGATCGCGCTGACGCTCTATTCGCTGCTGCCCATCGCCCGCAACACCGCCGCGGGACTGGCCGGCGTGCCGGAGCCGGTGCGGGAGGCGGCGCGCGGCATCGGCATGACGCCGCGCCAGATCTTCTGGCGGGTCGAGGCGCCGCTGGCCCTGCCGGTCTTCCTGGCCGGGCTGCGGATCACCCTGGTCCAGGCGGTCGGGCTGGCCGCGGTGGCGGCGCTGATCGGAGCCGGAGGGCTGGGAGCCATCATGTTCCAGGGGCTGTTCGCCAACGCGCTGGACCTCGTGCTGCTGGGGGCGGTGCCGGTGATCCTGCTGGCCGTCGCCGCCGACGCGGCGCTGAAGCTGGCCTCGGCGCTGGCGCTGTCGAGGCTCGGGAGGGTGGCCGCGTGATCGCCTTCGAGGGAGTGACCAAGCGGTTCGGCGCCTGGACCGCCGTGGACGACCTGTCGCTGACCGTGGCGGCCGGTGAGTTCCGCGTGCTGATCGGCCCGTCCGGCTCCGGCAAGTCCACGGTTCTGCGGATGATGAACCGGCTGATCGCCCCCGACGCCGGGACCATCCGGGTGGAGGGGGAGGACATCGCCCGCCTGAAGCCGGAAACGCTGCGCCGCCGCATGGGTTACGTGATCCAGAGCGTCGGGCTGTTTCCGCACTGGACGGTGGAGCGCAACATCGCCGCCGTGCCGGACCTGCTCGGCTGGCCCAGGGCGCGGGTGCGCGACCGGGTGACGGAGCTGCTCGCCCTGCTGAACCTTGACCCGGAGCGCTACCGCGGCGCCTACCCGCACGAGCTGTCCGGCGGGCAGCAGCAGCGCGTCGGCGTCGCCCGTGCGCTGGCGGCGGAGCCGCACATCCTGCTGATGGACGAGCCGTTCAGCGCGCTCGACCCGATCACCCGGGGCGCCTTGCAGGCGGAGATGGCGGCGATCCACAAGGCGACCGGGACCACCATCGTCTTCGTCACCCACGACATGGACGAGGCGCTGGCGCTGGCCAGCCGGATCGCCATTCTGGACCGCGGGCGGCTGGTGCAGACCGGCACGCCGCTCGACATCCTGACCGATCCCGCCGACGACCGGGTGCGCGATCTGGTGGGGCGCGAGGATTGGGGGCTGAAGCGTCTGGCCGTGGAGACGGTGGCGGAGCGGCTGCGCCCCGGCGAAACGGCGCCGGGCGATCCCATAGCGGCGGGGGCGTCGCTGCGTCAGGCGCTGGCCGCGATGGTGGCGCGCGGCACCGACCGGCTTCCCGTGGCGGACGGGCAGGGACGCTTGGCGGGCACGCTCCATCTCACCGACCTGCTGCGCGCGCCGGGCCGGCCGTGAACCGCCTGCGAAGCCTGCTGACCGACCGGCTGGTGCTGGGGCTGCTCGTCCTGGCGGCGCTGGTGCTGGGGATGCCGGCGCTGAAGCCGCTGTTCGCCGCCGCCTTCCCGGCGCTCGACCGGCCCTTGTACGAGGCGGACGGCTTCCTGGCCCTGACACTGGACCATCTGGCCCTGGCCGGCGGGGCGAGCCTGATCGCGGTTCTGCTCGGCGGGGCGGCGGGCATCGCGGTGACCCGGCCCTTCGGCCGGGAGTTCCGCGGCGTCCTCGACGCGGTGGCGGCGATGGGCCAGACCTTCCCGCCGGTGGCGGTGCTGGCCGTCTCGGTCCCCGTCCTCGGCTTCGGCCCCGCTCCGGCGCTGATCGCGCTGACGCTCTACGGGCTGCTGCCCATCGTGGAGAACACCGTGGCCGGCCTGGAATCGGTGCCGGAGCCGGTGCGCGAGGCGGCGCGCGGCATGGGCATGGGGCCGGGCGCGCTGCTGTGGCGGGTGGAGCTGCCGCGGGCCGCCCCGGTGATCCTGGCCGGGGTGCGGACGGCGGCGGTCGTCAATCTCGGCACCGCCGCCATCGCCTCCACGGTCGGGGCGAAGACGCTCGGCCTGCCGATCATCGTCGGGCTGAACGGCTCCAACCCCGCCTACGTCATCCAGGGCGCGGTGATCGTGGCCGCCCTGGCCGTGGTGCTGGACGCCGGATTCGACCGGCTGGCGGCGCGCCTGACCCGCTGGCGGCCCGGTGCTGTGTGACGGTCACTTGTAGCCGAGCTTGCGCAAGGCCGTCTCGTCGAGCTTCCTGGCGCGCGGCAGCGTGTCCTCGTTCACAACTTTCAGTACATGCGTCCGGATGCTCTTCAGGGCGTCCGTGTAGGCGCCGCTGTCGATTCCGTTGAGAAAATCATTTCGCAGATGGTCGTCGATGTTCAGGCCCTTGGCGCTGTTCTGGTTGATGAACACCTTGTAGAGCTTGGGAGCGTTCTTCTGATCGACGCCCTTGCGGGTGAGTGAGAGGAACTCGATGTTCTCGCCGGTCTTCCCCTGCTCGGCGACGGCGTGCAACAGCAGCGTCAGCTTGTTGCTTTTAAGGATTTCCTCAATCCCTTTCTTTTCGAAGGGATTCACGAAGGGACTGTCCTTGGCCTGCGCCTTCTGGTCCGCCTTCCGTTTCTTTTCATAGGCCGCCTCGTCCTTCGCCAATCGGGCGCTGATGTCCTTGCGGTCCTTGGCGATGGCCTCTTCGAAGGCCTTGATGAGTTTGGCTGTGACGCCCGGCACCGATTTGGCGAAGGCCAAGGCCTTCTTCGCCACCGTGGCCTTCGGGTGAGCTTTCGTCAGAACGCCCAGATCCTTTGCGGCCTCCGCGGCCAGAGTGCCAACGGTCTTCAGCTTCCGGAGCATGGGGGTGATGACCTTGGCCACCTCAGCTTCGTAGGTGCTGATAACGTCGTCGTCCAGCGGCTCCGGCTTGGCGAGGGCGTGCAGCATCACCCGGTTCCAGGTGATCGACTCGAACGCCTTTTCCGCGGCGGCAACTCCCTCCAGGAACTGCGCGCAGGCCGGGCGGTCCTGGCAGGTGCCCAGGCTGGCCGACGCCACGCGCGGAATGAGGTCGTCCGGGTATCCGATGATCTTCATGGCCTGCTCCTCCCTGCCGGTTGTGGGGAGAGCCTGACGAAGCGGCTTGGGCGGAGCAATTCGAGATCGGTCGGAATGGCGGGAGACTCCGGCGCGATCTGCACCTTTGCGGACCGATCCCGCGGCGGGAGCCTCCCGCCGCGGAATGGGTGGCCTTACTGCGGCGGGATGCGCAGAACCTGCCCGGGATAGATCTTGTTCGGGTCCTTCAGCATCGGCTTGTTCGCCTCGAAGATGGCGTTGTAACGGTTGGGGTCGCCGTAGACCTTCTTGGCGATGGCGGACAGCGTGTCGCCCTTCTCCACCGTGTGGAACCGGGTCTGGCTGGCCGGCTGCTCGGTTGGTGGCACGGTCGGCTGGTCCGGGCCGCCCGCACCCTGGTCCTTGGCGATGACGGCGGTCTGGTCGTCGACCCGCGACACGCCCTTCACATTGCCGAGCGCCACCGCGATCTTCTCCTTCTCCTCCTGCGAGGCGGCGCTGCCGCGCACGGTCACCGTGTCGTCGGCGACCTGGATGTCCAGCCCGCTGGTCGGCAGGCCGACCTGCGTCAGGTGGGATTTCAGCTCGTCGGCGGTCGGGGTGTCCGCGGCACCGACCTTTTCGCCATGATCGCGGCGGAAGAAATCGAACAGGCCCATCATGTCCTCCCTCGGTTGCTCGCCAATGGTGAAGCGATCCCGGACAACATCGCTGCGGCTCGCTGGTTTCACGCGCGGAGGAGGGGGGTAGGAACGCCGGGCTTAGCAGGCGCGTTCGACTTCCCAAATAAGGCCATGGAGCCCAGATAACGTCATAGAGAATCACGCCGAAAGGGGAGAGGATCATACCGCCCCCTGCGCAAAGGAGCCGCCGATGAACCCGTCCGACGACTGGCGGATTCCGCCGCAATTCCAGCCTGACCCGGATGATCTGGCCTATGATCTGGACCGGGCGCTGTCCGCCGTGGTCGGGCTGCGGGCCAGCGTTCCCGAAGACGCCTACACCGCCGGCGTTCTGGGCACGGAGCGCGCCGGGCAGGGCGCCGTCATCCGCGAGGACGGGCTGGTCCTGACCATCGGCTATCTGATCGCGGAGGCCGAGGAGGTCTGGCTGACCACCAACGACGGGCGGGCGGTGCAGGCCCATGTCGTCGCCTACGACCACACCAGCGGGTTCGGGCTGGTGCAGGCACTGTCGCCGCTGGGCGTGCCGGCGCTGATGCTCGGCTCGTCGCGCCATGTGCAACTGGGCGACCCGGTGGTGGTGGCCGGGGCCGGCGGGCGCGAACGGTCCATCACCGCGCGGGTGGTCGCCCGGCAGGAGTTCGCCGGTTACTGGGAGTACATGATCGACGACGCCCTGTTCACCCTGCCGGCCCATCCCAACTGGGGCGGCACGGCGATGCTGGGGGCGGGGGGCGAACTGCTGGGCATCGGCTCCCTTCAGCTTCAGTACCGGGCCGAGGAAGAGCGCGTCCTGCCGCTGAACATGAACGTGCCGATCGACCTGCTGAAGCCGATCCTGGACGATCTGATGACCCGCGGGAAGGTCAGTGACCCGCCGCGCCCCTGGCTCGGCCTCTACGCCACGCAGGACGAGCGGGAACGGGTGGTGCTGGTCGGGCTGGCCGGCGACGGGCCGGCGCAGCGGGCGGAACTGCGGGCCGGCGACGTGGTGCGCGCCGTTGCCGGGCAGCCGGTGGGCTCGCTGGCCGACTTCTACCGCGCCCTGTGGAATCTCGGCCCGGCGGGGGTGGACGTGCCGCTGACCGTGGAGCGGGAGGGCGACGTCTTCGACATGCGAGTCGGCTCCAGCGACCGAGAGCGTTTTTTGAAGGCGGCGCGGCGGCATTGACAGGCGGATGTGTGCGACACTGGCGCTCCAGAACCAAGAAGACGGGTTGGAGAGCGCTTTTATGGACGACTTGATGAAGGGGGAACCGGCCTCCGGCTTTCAGACCCTGCTCGGCTACACGCTGGTGCGCTGGGAGGACGGCGTGGCGGAGGTGGAACTGACCATCGCGCCGCAGCACCGCAACCGGGGCGGCGTCCTGCACGGCGGCGCGCTGATGACTCTGCTCGACACCGTCATGGGATTCGCGGCGACCCATTGCACCGTGCCCGGCCATTCGCGGCGCGTGGTCACGCTGTCGCTGTCCTCCAGCTTCCTGGGCGCGGTGGCTGAGGGCACGGTGGTGGCGCGCGGCACGCTGCTGGGCGGCGGGCGCAAGATCGTCGGCTGCCGCGGCGAGGTGCGGCGCAAGGACGACGGCGCGCTTCTGGCGTCCGCCGAGGGAATGTTCAAATATGCTCCGGGAAGTGAAAATCCGGAGGGAACGCCCCGATGACCAACACGAACGATAAGAAGACGGGTTTGGACATCGCGCAGGACGGCCGTGTCCTGCGCCTGACCATCAACGACCCGGCCACCCGCAACTCGATCGGCCCGGCGTTGATGGAGGCGGCCCGCGCCGCCTTCGACGCGGCGGCGGCGGACCCGGGCGTCGGCGCGGTGGTGCTGACCGGCGCCGAGGGGGCCTTCTGCTCCGGCGGCAACCTGAAATGGCTGAAGGAGGCGCGCGGCGGCGACCGCGAGTCGGTGCGGGCGGGGGTGGAGAGCTTCCACGCCATGATCCGCAGCCTGCGCGCCTGCCCGAAGCCGGTGATCGCCGCGGTCGAGGGGCCGGCGGGCGGTGCGGGCTTCCCGCTGGCCCTGGCCTGCGACCTGATCGTCGCGGCGGAGGACGCCGTCTTCACCCTGTCCTACATCAAGGTCGCGCTGACCTCCGACGGCGGCGGCACGGCGTCGCTGGCCCGCGCGCTGCCGCCGCAGCTCGCCGCGGAGATCCTGTTCGAGGGCGGGCGCGTCGGGGCGCCGCGTCTGGCGCAGCTCGGCATGATCAACCGGCTGACCGCCCCGGGCGGTGCGCTGGCCGAGGCGACGGCCTGGGCGGAGCGGCTGGCCGCCGGCCCGACCGCCGCGCTGGGCCGCGCCAAGGGGCTGCTGGAGGTCGCTTACGGTGGGCTGGCGGACCAGCTCGACCGCGAGCGCGACGCCTTCGTGGAGTCGCTGTTCAACGACGAGGCCGGGGAGGGCGTGTCCGCCTTCTTCGAGAAGCGGGCGCCGGTGTTTCCAAAGGGGTGAGCGGTCGCGCTGGTGCCCCCTCCCTGACCCTCCCCCGCTTCGCAGGGGAGGGGACTGATCTCCCTCTCCCGCGGAGCGGGGGAGGGCCGGGGAGTGGGCCCGTGCCGCGGCTTCAGGCCCCCTTCCACTCCGTGTGCACCATGCCCGGCCGGTCGGTGCGCTCATAGCCGTGGGCGCCAAAATAGTCGCGCTGGGCCTGGATCATGTTGGCCCACAGCCGGCCGCTGCGGTAGCCGTCCCAGTAGGACAGGGCCGAGGCCATCGCCGGCACGGGGACCGCGGTCAGCGTCGCGGCGGCCACCACGCGGCGGAAGCCGGCGTCGCCGCGGGTCATCAGGCCGGCGATGTCGGGGTCAAGCATCAGGTTCGGCAGTTCCGGCGCGCGGTTCAGCGCGGTCAGGATGCGGTCGAGCAGGCGGGCGCGGATGATGCAGCCGCCGCGCCAGATGCGCGCCACCGCCGCCAGATCGACGTCCCAGCCGAACTGCCGGCTGCCCGCGGCGATCACCGCGAAGCCCTGGGCGTAGACCGCGATACGCCCGCTGAGCAGCGCGTCGCCGACCGACGCGACCAGATCCTCTGTGGAGGGAACATGCGGGATGGCCAGCGCCTCGGCGGCGCGCACGCGCTCGTCCTTCAGGGCGGACAGGCAGCGGGCGTGCACCGCCTCGGCGATGGTCGGGGCGGGCATGCCCAGTTCCAGCGCGGTGGTCGCCGCCCAATGGCCGGTGCCCTTCTGGCCGGCGGCGTCGCGGATCACCTCCAGGATCGGGACGCCGGTCTCGCCGTCCTTCGTGCGCAGGATGTCGGTGGTGATCTCCATCAGGTAGGAGGCCAACTCCCCGCCGTTCCATTCGGCGAAGATGTCCGCCAGTCGCTCGTAGGAGCAGCCGCCGATCTCGCGCAGAAGATGATACGCCTCGGCGATCAGCTGCATGTCGGCGTATTCGATCCCGTTGTGGATCATCTTCACGAAGTGGCCCGCCCCCTCCGGCCCGACGCGGGCAAAGCAGGACTCGCCGTCCGGCGCGCGGGCGGCGATGGCGGCCAGCAGCGGGGCGACGGGGGCCAGCGCCTCGGCATCGCCACCGGCCATCAGGGCGGGGCCGCGCCGCGCGCCCTCCTCGCCGCCCGACACGCCCAGCCCGACGAAGCGCACGCCCGCCGCGGCGGCGAGTGCCGCGCGGCGGTTGGTGTCGCGGAAGTGGGAGTTGCCGCCGTCGATCAGCACGTCGCCCGGCGACAGGCGGGGCAGCAGGGCGGCCGTCAGCTCGTCCACCGGGGCGCCGGCGGGCACCATCATCAGGATCGTCCGCGGCGCCTTGAGCGCGCCCAGCAGGTCCTCCACCGACGCGCAGGGGACGGCGTTGCCCACCTGGGCGGCGAAGGCGCCGCGGCGCCCCTCGTCCAGGTCGTAGCCCGCCACCACGGCCCCGTGGTCGGCCAGATTGGCGGCGAGGTTGCGCCCCATCACGCCCAGGCCGAGGACGGCGATGTCGGCCGAGCCGACGGCGGTGGTTTCCGCTCCGGCCCTGGTCGCGTTGCCCTGCACCATCACAACGAACTCCCGTACATGCACTTCGATGACGCCCCGCGGCGCGGGGGTCGGTTGCGGTCTCTCAAGTGGTCTCGCGGACCATCAGGCGAAAGCCCAGATCCACGCGGCGCGGATTTTCCCGGCTTTTCGGCGTCCGTTCCGTCATGCCCGCGATCAGCAGGCGGGCCGCCTCCACGCCGATCGCGCGGCGGGGGGTAGCGACGGTGGTCAGCGGCGGGACGGTCCAGGCCGCTCCCGCCAGATCGTTGAAGCCGGCGACGGCCAGCCGCTCCGGAACCGGAATGCCGAGGCGCGCGCATTGGAACAGCGCGCCCTGTGCCAGATCGTCGTTGCACAGGAACAGCGCGTCGGTGTCCGGGTGGGTGGCCAGCGTGCGCTCCAGCAGTTCCGCGCCCAGCGCGACGGAGGTGGCATCCGGCACCATCAGTTCCAAGGCGGGGTCGTGCCGCCCGGCGTCGCGCAGCGCCTGCCGCCAGCCGTCGCAGCGCTGGCGCGTCCGCGGGTCGAGCTGCCCGGCGATCAGCCCGATCCGCCGCCGCCCCCGCGCGGCCAGATGCGCGCCGACGGCGTAGCCGGCGTCGAACTGCGAGAAGCCGACCGTCTGCACCGGGCAATCGCTGTGTTCACCCTCCGCGGTCAGATCCATGGTGTGAATGACCGGGATCGTCAGGCCGCGCAGCAGGTCCCAGGTGCCCGGCGTGTGGTCGAGCCCGCTCAGGATCACCCCGTCCGGATCGTGGGCGAGCTGGGTGCGCAGGACGCGCTCCTCCGCTTCCGGACCGTAGCCGGTGATGCCGACCAGCGGCTGGTAGCCTTGCGGGCTCAGCGTCTCCTGCACGCCCGCCAGCAGATCGATGAAGACGGCGTTGGTCAGGGAGGGGATCAGCACCGCCACCGTCATCGTCCGCGCCGAGGCCAGCGCCGAGGCCACGCGGCTGGGCACGAAACCCAGGCGGCGGCTCGCCTCATCGACGCGGGCGCGCACCTCCTCGCTGACCGTGTCGGGCCGGCGCAGGGCGCGGGACACGGTCATGGCGCTGACCCCGGCGGCGGCGGCCACGTCGGCCATGGTGGCGCGCCCGCTGCGCGAGGATCGGGGTTTGCGGGGTGTGGCGGTCATCAGCGTTCCAGTTGTCCAGCGGCCATTATCCCGCGCCGGATTGGGCTTTACAAGCCTCGTTTGTTAGCGGTAACATCCGTACACCTCCCCACCCACTTTGTTTCGAGGACCGACCGGCATGAGCGCTCTTCCGTCTCCCGATGTTACCGCTAACATGAGCGGTGCCGTGGACGCGATCGTGGTGATGGGCGTGGCGGGCTGCGGCAAGACCTCTGTGGGGGAGGAACTGGCCCGGCGGCTCGGCTGGCAGTTCCTGGAGGGCGACGCCTTCCATCCGCCGGAGAACATCGCGAAGATGTCCGCCGGCATCCCGCTCCAGGACGAGGACCGCTGGGGCTGGCTGGACACCCTTGCCGCCCACATCGTCCTCGCGAAGGAGGCCAGGGCGCCGATCGTCGTGTCCTGCTCCGCGCTGAAGCGGCGCTACCGCGACCGGCTGAGCGCCGGCGGGACGCGCGTCCTTTTCGTTCATCTCGACGGCAGCCGGGACACCATCCACGCCCGCATGGCGCTGCGCGCCGGCCATTTCATGCCGACCACCCTGCTCGACAGCCAGTTCGCGGCGCTGGAGCCGCTGGAGTCGGGGGAACTCGGCATCGTCTGCGACATCGACGCCAGCCCGGCGGAGATCGCCGCCCGCGTCTCCTCCCGGATCGCTCCCGCCGCCTGAACAGTCCGCCGTCTGGAAGGATCGCGCCATGACGAGTCTTCATCCCGTCCTCGACGCCGTCACCCGCCGCATCCGGGAGCGCAGCCAGCCTACCCGAGCCGCCTATCTGGAACGGCTGCGCGCCGCCGCGGCGCAGGGGCCGCGCCGCCTGGCGCTGGGCTGCGCCAACCGGGCGCACGGCTTCGCCGGTTGCACCGCGGCGGAGGACAAGGCGGCGCTGCGTGGCGGCTCGACCCCGGCCATCGGCATCGTCACCTCCTACAACGACATGCTGTCCGCCCATCAGCCCTACGGCGATTACCCGGAGCGGCTCAAGGCGGCGGTGCGCGCGGCGGGCGGCGTGGCCCAGGTGGCGGGCGGCGTGCCGGCCATGTGCGACGGCGTCACCCAGGGTGAGCCGGGGATGGAGCTGTCGCTGTTCTCCCGCGAGGTGATCGCCATGGGGACGGCGGTCGCCCTGTCGCACGGCACCTTCGACGGCGTGCTGTGCCTCGGCGTCTGCGACAAGATCGTTCCGGGTCTGCTGATCGGCGCGCTGTCCTTCGGCCATCTGCCCACCGTCTTCGTGCCCGCCGGGCCGATGCCCTCCGGCCTGCCCAACAAGGAGAAGGGGCGCATCCGCCAGCAGTACGCGGAGGGCAAGCTGGACAAGGACGCGCTGCTGGAGGCCGAGGCCGCGTCCTACCACGCGCCGGGCACCTGCACTTTCTACGGCACCGCCAACTCCAACCAGATGCTGGTCGAGATGATGGGGCTGCACCTTCCGGGATCAAGCTTCGCCAACCCCGGCACGGCGCTGCGCGACGCGCTGACCGACGCGGCGGCGCGGCGGGTGGTCGCCCTGCGCGCGCCCATCGGCGAGATCGTGGACGAGCGCGCCATCGTCAACGCGGTGGTCGGGCTGCTGGCGACCGGCGGCTCGACCAACCACACGCTGCACCTGCCGGCCATCGCGGCGGCGGCGGGGATCGCCCTGACCTGGGAGGACTTCGCCGAGCTGTCGGCGGTGGTGCCGCTGCTCGCCCGCGTCTACCCGAACGGCAGCGCCGACGTGAACCACTTCGAGGCGGCGGGCGGCATGGCCTTCCTGATCGGGGAACTGGCCGACGCCGGGCTCCTTCACGGCGACGCCGCCACGGTGTGGGAGGACGACGGCATCGCGGCCTACCGCCGCCCGCTGCGGCTGGAAGGGGGCGAACTGGTGCGTGGCGCGGCGGTGCGGGAAAGCCTCGACCCCGCTGTGCTGGCTCCGGTCGCGTCGCCGATGGCGGCGGAGGGGGGCTTGCGCGTGCTGAGCGGGCCGCTGGGGCGCGCTGTGGTGAAGGTCTCCGCCGTGAAGCCGGACCATCGCGTCATCGAAGCGCCGGCCTGCGTCTTTACCGACCAGGAGTCGGTGCAGGCGGCGTTCCGCCGTGGCGAGTTGCACCGCGACGTGGTGGTGGTGGTGCGCTTCCAGGGTCCGAAGGCCAACGGCATGCCGGAACTGCACAAGCTGACGCCGCCGCTGGGCGTGCTTCAGGATCTCGGCCACCGGGTGGCGCTGGTGACGGACGGGCGGATGTCAGGCGCATCGGGCAAGGTCCCGGCGGCGATCCACGTCACGCCGGAAGCCGCGGCGGGCGGGCCGCTGGGGCGTGTGCGGGACGGCGACATTCTGCGGCTGGACGCCGAGCGCGGCACGCTGGAGGTGCTGGTGGACGACGCGGAGTGGACCGCTCGCCCGCTGGCGGACGCACCGGCGGATGCCGGTGTCGGCTGCGGGCGGGAGTTGTTCGGTGTGTTCCGCCGGGTGGTCGGCAGCGCCGAGGCCGGAGCGTCGGTGTTCGGGTGAGGGCAGTCCCTTTGCGGGTTCCCTCTCCCCTCCGCTCACGCGCAAACGAAGTTTGCGCTGACGCGACAGGCGGACCTCTGGTCCGCCGAAAGCGGGGAGAGGGTTAGGGTGAGGGGGTTGTGCGTGGCGCCACGTCCGGCACAAGCGCATCCCCCCTCACCGGCCCTCCGGGCCACCCTCTCCCCAGGGGGGGAGAGGGCTATAAAGGCCAGAGGTGACGGCCCTGGTCGGCGCCAGGGAAGTGCAATCACTTCACCGTCAGCTCGTAGGTGCCCATCGTCCCGTACACGGCCACCGACGTGCTGCCCGCCGGGACCATGACGGTGCCGACGTGTGACCCGGTGGTCACCACGTCGCCGGCCTTCAGGCCGCCCAGGCTGACCGCGCCGGTGTTGGCCATCCACACCAGAAGCCGCACCGGCTCGCCAGCGGAGTTGCCGGCGACCGTGTCGGCCTTCGTCTCGCCGTCGACGACCAGGGCCACCCGCTCCTTCAGCGGCTCCAGCGAGCGCCAGTCGGCGATGGCCGGGCCGACGACCAGGGCGCCGTGGTTGAACTGGTCGGCCATGTGGCTGAACCACTCCTGCGAGCCGAATCCGGCGAAGCGCGTGTCGACGATCTCGAAGGCGGGGTGGACCGACCCGACGGCGTCGAGGACTTCCTCGCGGCTGTAGGGCTCGGCGCGGGGCGGCAGGTCCTTGGCGAACGTGTAGGCGATCTCCGCCTCCATGCCGATCACCTGATAGTCCGCGGCGGGAAGCACCGTGGTGTCGAAGAACAGCGTGTCGGCGTGAATGGGGGCGCGGAACGGCTCCGACTCCGGGGTGCGGGCGCCGACCTTCCAGGCGACGACCGGGCCGAGGCGGCGGGCCACGGCGTCCTGGATGGCGTAGGCTTCGGCCTCGCTGGTGGG
>NZ_WHOR01000165.1:0-12734 GCF_013340925.1 Azospirillum formosense | reverse complement strand
GATCAGAGCCGATCAAGGTCGGCGACCGGGGGTTCGTTGCGGCGCCCTATTCATCGGTCCCTGCCGTCTCCTTCAGCCCATAAACCTCGATGGGGTCGTTCAGCCCTTTCACCGGGTGCCAGCCGACCGAGACGAGGCGGCTGGCGCAGGCCTCGGCCACCTCGGCGGAGGTCAGGACGTTGCGGTCCAAGCGGCTGCACAGCCCCTCGATCCGGCTGACCAGATTGACCGCCGGGCCGATGACGGTGAAGTCTAGCCGGTTGGCGGAGCCGATGTTGCCGTACATGACCTCGCCCATGTGGAGCGCGATGCCGCAGCGCAGGGTCGGCTGGCCCCAGGCCGAGCGTTCGGCGTTGCGGGCGGCCATGTCGGTCAGGGCCTCCTGCGCGGCGTCCAGCGCCTTGGTGCAGGCGACGGCCCCGGTCGGGTCGCTCTCCTCCAGCGGGAAGATGGCCAGCATGGCGTCGCCGATGAACTTCATGATCTCGCCGCCGCGGCTTTCCACGGCGCCGCCCATGATCTCGAAATAGCCGTTCAGCAGGGCGATCAGCTCCTCGCGCGGCAGCCGGTCGGCCAGCGAGGTGAAGCCGCGCAGGTCGCAGTACCACAGCACCGCGCGGACGTTGGCGCCGGTTCCGCGGCGGATGTCGCCGGACAGGATGCGCGCGCCGGTGCGGTGGCCGACATAGGTGTCCAGCACCGTCGTCGCCAGCCGCCGCAGCGCCAGCGTCTCCAGCACCGCGCCCAGCGCCGGCAGCACCGCGTCGACCAGCGCCAGATCGGCGGTGGAGAAGCCGCCGGGCCGGTCGGTGGTGAAGCTCAGCACGTTGCGCCGTCCCCCGGCGAACAGCACCGTCATGGCGACATAGTCCGTCGCCCCCTGCGCCTTCAGCTCGGCGAAGACCGGGTATGGGTAGGGCGGCTCCATCTGCTCCAGCCGGTAGCGCAGGCCGTCGGCGCCGTCCTCGATCAGGGTGGCGAAGGGGCTGGTCAGGTATTCGGTGCTGGTTTCCGTGCCGTGGGCGCGGGTGGCGATCTCCACCTGCTCGGCGTTGCGGCGCCAGAAGAAGGCGATGGTGCGGATCTGCGGGTGCAGCAGGGGCAGGGCGCAGACGGCGCGCAGCAGCGGGACGCCGGACGCCATCAGGCGCCGGCAGAAGCGGTCCATCATCGGCTCGAAGCCGGGCGCGTGCCGGCCTTCCAGCAGCAGCCATTCGACGACCTCCCGCGCGGCGGCGTCGATGGAGGGGCCCCCAGGGATGGCCGCAGGAACGGCCGGTGCGGTGGCCGCGGGCGGTGCCATGCTCACGGATCGATAACCATAAAGATGCGATGCTTGATCTGTCGGCGGATTCTGCCCAAGTTTCGCCTACGCCGCCAGTGTTGTTCGGCGCCGATGGAGGATATCACCATGTTCATTCAGACCGAGCAGACGCCCAACCCGGCGACTCTCAAGTTCCTGCCGGGGCGTGACGTGCTCGGACGTGGCACCGCGGACTTTCCATCCCGCGATGGTGCCGCCGCTTCGCCGCTGGCCCAGCGGCTGTTCGAGATCGACGGGGTCCAGGGCGTCTTCCTGGGCGCCGACTTCGTGACCATCACCAAGGCCGGCGACAAGGAGTGGTTCCTGCTGAAGCCGTCGATCCTCGGCGTCATCATGGAGCATTTCACCGCCAACCGTCCGGTGCTGCTGGAAGAGACGGCCGGCGACGGCCACGCCGCCAGCGCGGACGACGACGAGATCGTCACCCAGATCAAGGAGCTGCTGGACACCCGCGTGCGTCCCGCGGTGGCCCAGGACGGCGGCGACATCACCTTCTACGGCTTCGAGGAAGGCGTGGTGTATCTGGAGATGAAGGGGGCCTGCTCCGGCTGCCCCAGCTCCACCGCCACGCTGAAGGCCGGCATCGAGAACATGCTGCGCCACTACATCCCCGAGGTGGTCGAGGTCCGCGCCGTCCGCTGACGGCATCCACCGGACGGGCGCTGTCGGAACAGACGGCCGCGCCCGCCGGTGTCGCTCTCCGCTTATTCCGGAACGACGAACTGCATGCCCAGCCAGCGCCACCGTCCTTCGGGGCCCGGCAGCGTGCAGTTCACGCGTGTGCGGCCCGGCGGAAAGGGGTCGCGGATGCGCACCTCCACCCGGTCCTCCGTCACGCGCTCCAGCGCGGTGCGGCCCTGGCCGGCGGCGAAGCAGGCCAGCCGCGCGATGTCGCCGATCTCGTCCGACACGGTGAAGCCGATCGACGGAGGGTTGACGGTCAGAAGCGGATCGTCGGGCGTCAGGTCGGTGACCGGCAGCGGCAGCGCGTTGGCGGCCAGCCGGAAGCGGTCGACGCTGCCGAAACTCTCGTTCATCACGAAGCGGGGCAAGGTTGCCCGGTCGGCTTGCGGGTGCAGGACGCCCGACTGCTGGCCGAAGGCCGCGGCGAAGCCCTGCTCCGTCACGATGGTCCGCATCGCCGCCGACACCTCGCCCTGCGGGTAGGCGAACAGGGTGGGGCGCTGGCCCGTCTCCGCCTGCAGACGGTCGGCCATGCGCCGGAGTTCCGCCTTCACCTCCTCGGCGGGGCGGGACACCAGCGACTGGGTGGAGGCGCCGAGCCCACCGAGGGTGACCCCGCCGGCGGCGAGCTGCCGCACCTCCGCCCAACTCATGTGGGCGGGCGACCCGCGGTCGATGGCGTCGGTCGCCACGAACAGGGTGAAGGGAAGCCCCGCCGCCTTCAGCCGCGGCCACGCCTCGCGGAAGGCGGAACGGCTGGCCTCGTCGATGGTGATCGCCACCGCCCGTTCGGGCAACGGCGCGCCGTTGCGCAGCGCCTCCAGGATGCGGGGCAGGGGCAGGACCTGATAATCGCCGTCCTGAAGCTCGTCCAGATGGGCTTCGAACTGGTCGATCCGGATGCTGATGGACGGGGTCTGGTCCTCGCCGAACCGGTCGTAGGCGAAGACGACAGCGGCGTTCGCCGTCCCGTCCGCTGCCACGCCGGGGCTTCCCGCCAGGGCCTGGAAGGCCCAGGCGGCGGCCACGGCGAAGACGGTGGCGGCGCGGCGGAACGGCATGGCGGCCTGTCGTGGGTCCGGAACGGTTGCGCGGCCGGACGGGGCGGGCCGCGCTACGGCTGGTGTGGCACAGGCACACCGCCGGGAACAAGTCCGCAACACATACGGTATGCTTCGGGCTCTTTCGTGATGCAGCCTTGCAACAACCCTTGCGCCACGCCCTGTGACATCCGGCCGTGGACCAGCCGTCGGGCCGGGTGGTGGGGGTCAGCCCATCATCAGACCGCCCAGGGCGGCGTCGGTCAGCAGAGGGTAGCGCTGCTCGTCCGGCAGCTGATAGTGCCACCACTCGCAGGCGTAATGCCGCCAGCCCGCCGCCGTCATGACGCCGAGAAGGGCGGCGCGGTTGCGCTGCTGCTCGGCGGTCAGGTCGGTGCGGCCATGATGGGACTGTTCGGTCATATCGTCGAAGCCGGTGCCCATGTCCAGCGGGAGACCGGTTCCGTCGGCCAGCGTCAGGTCCACCGCGATGCCGCGGGAATGGGTGGAGCCGCCCGACGGGTCGGCGATGTAGGAGGGATCGGGCAGCGCCCGCCACAACGCCCATTGCGCCTCGACCGGGCGGAAGGCATCGTACAACCGCAACCGGCAGCCGATGCCGCGCGCCAGCCGGATCGCCGCGCGCAACGCCGCCGCCGCGTCGGGGTGCAGCAGGCAATGCGGGTTCCGGTAGATGGGCAGCCCGGTCAGGTTGTCCGGCGTGGCGTAGAGCAGGTCGATGTCGACGTCGAAGTCGGGCGGTGCGATGGGTGTAAGCATGATCCATGCCGTCAGGGAAGACCCGGGCTGTCTAGCACGCTCTTGACCCAGGGCTGAAGTGGGGCTTTGAAGATGGCGGATTTGATGAAAGCGTGGGGTCATGAGAGTTCTGGGACTGGACACGGCGACCTCCGGCTGTTCCGCCGCGCTGTGGGACGACGGCGCCGTCACCGTGCGGCGGCGCGAGCCGATGGCCCGCGGGCAGGCGGAAGCGCTGGTGCCCTTGGCGCAGGCCGCGCTGGCGGAGGCCGGCTGCGCCTTCGACGCGCTTGACCGCATCGCCGTGACCGTCGGGCCGGGCGCTTTCACCGGGCTGCGCATCGCGCTGGCCGCGGCGCGCGGCTTCGCCCTGGCCGCCGGTTTGCCGGTGATCGGCGTGACCAGCTTCGACGCGATCCTCCACGGCTTGCCGGAAGCGGAGCGGGCCGGCCGCGCCGTGCTGGTCGCCGTGGACTCCCGCCGCACCGAGCCGTTCCTGCAACTCTTCCACCCGGACCTGACGCCGTTCGGCGACCCGGCGATGCTGGAGCCCGCCGCGGTGCCGGGCTGGCTGGACGGGCTGCTCGCCACCGATGGCGGCGCGCCGCTGCTGGTCGCCGGGGACGGGGCGGCCGCGCTGCGCCCGCTTCTGGAGGAGCGGGCCGGCACCGCGTTCGCCGAAGGTGCCGGCACGCCCGACGCCGCCGTGGTCGCCGCCCTGGGTGCCGGGCGGGAGGTCGGACTGCCGGCCCAGCCCTTCTACCTGCGTCCGCCCGACGTCTCGCTGCCGCGGAAAACGGCATGACGGCAGCGTTGCCCGAGACGTCCCGTTTCCCGGCGTCCCATGCGGTGCGGCTTCAGACCGCCGGCCTCGCCGACGCCGCGGTGATCGCGGCCTTGCAGCAAGGGTGCTTTCCCGACGATCCCTGGGGAAGCGAGGCCGTCGCCAGCCTGATCGGCCAGCCCGGCTTCTTTTCCGTGCTGGCCTTACGGGACGGCGCGGAGGGCGATGACCCGGTCGGCTTCCTGCTGGCGCGGGTCGCCGCCGATGATGGCGAGATCATCGCCGTCGGTGTTCGTGCCGACGCGCGGGGGCAGGGCCTCGGGCGGCGGCTGGTCGCGGCGGCGCTGGACGGGGCACGGGCGCTGGGCGCCACGGCGCTGTTCCTGGAAGTCGCCGAAGACAATGGTATGGCGCAATCCCTGTATAAATCCTGTGGTTTCTTTTCGGTGGGTCGTCGTCCCGGCTATTACCGCCGGGCGGACGGAAGGGTTGCCGCTCTGGTGTTGCGGTATTCGTACACCGACAATTAAACATTAACCTTTCTGAATCCACAGGCGGTGCACCCCCTCCGGCTCATCCGGATTTTCGGGCGTCACGGCAAGAATGGAGTGGCCCAGTTCGGCTAAGGATCGGGGCACATTCTCCAAGGGTTCGCCAGCGTTCAGCCGGACTTCAAGCGTCTGCCCGGCCGCCATGCGCTCCACCGACAACTTGGTCTTGACGAAGGTTAACGGGCACACCTCGCTGGTGATGTCCAAAAACAAATCCGGAGATTTTTTTTCGTACACTGCTTCCTCTTTAAGAGCAAAGGATGGATATTGCGCGCGGCCACAAACCTCTTTATATGGAGAGGAACGCCAAGCTGCGGAGCAAGCTTACATGAGCAATGGTACCCCTTCCAACGCGCTGTTGTCTCTGACCACGGAGATCGTGGCGGCGCATGTCTCGAACAATACAGTCGCTCTCGGCGATCTTCCGACGCTGATTGAGCAGGTGTACAAGTCACTCGCGAATGTCGGGACCGAGCCGGTTGCGACTGAGGAGCGTCCGCAGCCCGCGGTGCCCATCAAGAAGTCCGTCACTCCCGACTACATTGTATGTCTGGAGGACGGCAAGAAGCTGAAGATGCTGAAGCGCCATCTGAAGACGGCCTACGACATGTCGCCGGAGGAATACCGCGACCGCTGGGGCCTGCCGGCCGACTATCCGATGGTTGCCCCGAACTACGCCCGCCAGCGCAGCTCGCTGGCCAAGCAGATCGGTCTCGGCACCCGCGCCCGCCGCGGCGCGGCCTAAGGTTCATCGGGCTTGTGCGTTGGTGTCCGGCGGACCGCCGCTGTTCGGTCCGGTCCGCCCCGGAACCCTATCGCCCGGATGTGACCGTTTCTTTCCTCCCGCGTGATCATTGCCGTCCCGCTTTGTCGCCGTCCCCGTTCGCCGGGGCCGGACCTTGTGGCTTGCCCGGAGTCCGGGCTTGCCGGGGACGGGTTCGTCACGTCGCGGTTGACCGGCAACCGGCCATTCGTGTTATCCCTGTTCCGTGCCCGACCGGGCTCCGGAAGGAGAGCCGGCGGTTGCCGCGACCCGAACAACGCCAGCGAAGCGTCGAGTATGGCTGATACAGGCACGGACCAGGGCAGCTCTTCGGATCTGCGCATGGGCTCCCTCGAAGTGCGGCTGGCCGAAAGCGCCGCCGAGATCGACTGGGCGCAGGCGCTGCGCTACCGCGTCTTCTATGAGGAGATGTCGGCGGTGCCGTCGCCGGACATGGCCGCGCGCCATCGCGACTTCGACGATTTCGACACCATCTGCGACCATCTGCTGGTCATCGACCACGCCCGTGGCGACGGCCCGGAGTCCGTGGTCGGCACCTACCGGCTGATCCGCCGCCCGGCGGCGGCCAAGGCCGGGCGCTTCTATTCCAGTGACGAATACGACATCGGGCGGCTGCTCAGCTATCCGGGGGAGATCCTGGAGCTGGGGCGGTCCTGCGTCGACGCCGCCTACCGCACGCGCGGCAGCAGCATGCAGTTGCTGTGGCGCGGCATCGCGGCCTATGTCTTCCACCACGACATCGCGGTGATGTTCGGCTGCGCCAGCCTGCCGGGCACCGACCCGGTGGCGATGGCCGAACCGCTCGCCTACCTGCATCACTTCCATCTGGCCCCGGAGGAGCTGCGTCCCGTGGCGCTGCCGGAACGCTACGTCGGCATGGATCTGATGCCCCGCGACCAGATCGACCCGAAGCGGGCGCTGACCGTTCTGCCGCCGCTGATCAAGGGCTATCTGCGGCTGGGCGGCTTCATCGGCGACGGTGCGGTGATCGATCACCAGTTCAACACCACCGACGTGTCGATCGTGGTGAAGACCGACCTGATCACCAACAAATACTCCAAGCATTACGAGCGGCGCAGCCGCGACGCCCAAATCGCGTGATCCGCGATTGCATCAGGAGACGGGTGGCATGACGGCGGTGGATGCAACCGGTGCGCGTGCCCTGGGATCGCCGGTGCGGGGCGGGCTTCGTCTGGCCGCCTATCTGCTGTGGACGCTCCTTCTGATCCCGGTGCAGGCGCTGGCCGTCGCTGTGCGCTCGCCGCTGCGCTTCCGGATACCGCGGTTCTACCACCGGGTCTGCGCCGGCATCCTGGGCATCGGCGTCGTGGTGCGCGGCGAGCGCGCCACCGACGGGCCGGTGCTGTTCGTTTCCAACCATTCCTCCTACCTCGACATCACGGTGCTGGGGTCGGTCATTCCGGGCTCCTTCGTGGCGAAGAGCGAGGTTGCCGGCTGGCCCTTCTTCGGGGCGCTGGCGAAGCTGCAGCAGACCGTCTTCGTGGAGCGCAGGGCCCGCGCCGGGGTGGAGAAGCAGCGGGACGATCTGGGCGCCCGGCTGGACGCCGGCGACAGCCTGATCCTGTTCCCCGAGGGCACCTCCAGCGACGGCAACCGCACGCTCCCCTTCAAGACGGCGCTGTTCGCGGTGGCCGCCCGGCGCATCGGGGACCGGCCGCTGACCGTGCAGCCGGTCAGCATCGCGCCGACGCGGCTGGACGGCATCCCCATGGGAATCGCCTTCCGTCCCTGTTACGCGTGGTACGGCGACATGGATCTCGCCCCGCACCTTTGGACGGTCTTCACGCTGGGCCGCATGACGGTGGAGGTGGAGTTCCACCCCCCCGTGACCATCGACGGCTTCTCCAGCCGCAAGGCCCTGGCCGACCATTGCCAGCGCGCCGTCGCCCGGGGCGTCGAGCGCGCGGTGTCCGGAAAGCCGCCGCCCACCGTCGTCCCGTGATGGAAACTTTCCACAGCGCGGAATGGGCCGCGAAATGAATGGTCGGCCTGCGGGCACGATTGACTCGTTTTCCCGCACTCGTGCTACCATATCGGCAGGGTGCGATGCCGCGACGCGGCGGGTCGCGCGCCGGATTGCGCCGCTTGGCCGGTGCCGTCCTGGCGCGCGTTTTTGCATTGGTTGCGATCGCGGCTGGCCAAGACACAATTGGCCGAATTCGCGTTTGGTCCGGATCGTTCAGCGCTGTGGAAGGGATCGTTGAGTAAGAAGCTCTTCATCAAGACCTGGGGTTGCCAGATGAACGTCTACGACTCCGCCCGCATGGCGGATGTCCTGGCACCCCTGGGCTACCGGCCGGTGGACGAGCCGGACGGCGCCGACATGGTGATCCTCAACACCTGCCACATCCGCGAAAAGGCCTCCGAGAAGGTGTTCTCGGAACTGGGCCGCCTGCGCCAGCTCAAGGACGTCAAGGCCGAGGTCGGCGACGGCCGGATGATCGTCGCCGTGGCCGGCTGCGTCGCCCAGGCCGAGGGCGAGGAGATCGTCGCCCGCGCCCCCTTCGTGGACATGGTGTTCGGGCCGCAGACCTATCACACCCTGCCGGAAATGGTGGCCAAGGCCAGCCGCAAGGCGGGCAGCGTGCTGAACACCGACTTCCCCGTGGAGTCCAAGTTCGACTTCCTGCCGGACGAGAGCGCCGGGCAGGGCGTCTCCGCCTTCCTGGCGGTGCAGGAGGGCTGCGACAAGTTCTGCACCTTCTGCGTGGTGCCCTACACCCGCGGCGCCGAGTTTTCACGCCCCGGCGCCCAGATCCTGGCGGAGGCCCGGCGCCTCGTCGCCGGCGGCACGCGCGAGATCAACCTGCTCGGCCAGAACGTCAACGCCTGGCACGGGGAGGGGCCGGACGGCACCAGCTGGGGCCTCGGGCGGCTGGTCCGCGAACTGGCGGACATCGACGGGCTGGAGCGCATCCGCTACACCACCTCGCACCCGCGCGACATGGAGGACGACCTCATCCGCGCCCACGCCGAGGTGCCGCAGCTCATGCCCTACCTGCATCTTCCGGTGCAGGCCGGGTCGGACCGCGTGCTGGCGGCGATGAACCGCAAGCACACGGCGGACGACTACCGCCGCATCGTCGAGCGGCTGCGCGCCGCCAAGCCGGACTTGGCGCTGTCGGGCGATTTCATCGTCGGCTTCCCCGGCGAGAGCGACGCCGATTTCGCGGCGACCCTGCGCCTCGTCACCGACGTCGGCTACGCCCAGGCCTATTCGTTCAAGTACAGCGCGCGTCCCGGCACCCCGGCGGCGCTGGAGCACGGCCAGCTGCCGGAGGACGTCAAGGACGCCCGTCTCGCCGCGCTCCAGCAGTTGCTGAACGCGCAACAGCAGGCCTTCAACCAGAGCTTTGTCGGGCGCACCGTGCCGGTCCTGTTCGACCGCGTCGGCAAGCGCTCCGGCCAGCTCCTGGGCAAGAGCCCCTATCTGCAGTCGGTGCACGCTGACGCCAACGAGCGGCTGCTTGGCCGCATCGTCGAGGTGCGCGTCGACGCCGCCCATCCGAACAGCCTTGCCGGCAGCGTGGCGACCGGTGAATACCGCAGCTCCGCCACCGGCACGCAACCCGTGGAGGCGACCGTTTGAACGGCTTGCCCGATCAGCGCCCTGACCAGCGCCCCGATCAACGCCCCGATCAACGCATTGATCTGAACTTCGACGACAACCGGCTGCTGCCGATGCTGTACGGGGAGCATGACCGCCACCTCGCCCGCATCGAGAACCAGCTCGGCGTTTCCCTGATCTCCCGCGGCAACACGCTGACCATCGCCGGTCCGGCGGAATCCTCGGAAGCCGCCCGTTCGGCCATCGACGCCCTTTACGAGCGCCTCAAGCGCGGCATGACCGTCGGCACCGGCGAGGTGGACGCCGCCGTCCGCATGGCGACCGGCGTCGGCGGTGCCGTGCGCGACCAGAATCTGGCGACGCTCAGCCGGGGCGAGGTCGCGGTGCGCACCCGCCGCAAGGGCGCCATCACCCCGCGTTCCCCGATGCAGGCGGCCTATCTGCAGGCGCTGGCGGAAAGCGAGATGGTCTTTGGGCTCGGCCCCGCCGGCACCGGCAAGACCTACCTTGCGGTGGCCCAGGCGGTGGCGCTGCTGACCACCGGCCAGGTGGACCGCATCATCCTGTCGCGCCCCGCCGTCGAGGCGGGAGAGCGGTTGGGCTTCCTGCCCGGCGACCTCAAGGAGAAGGTGGACCCCTATCTGCGCCCGCTCTACGACGCGCTGCACGACATGCTGCCCGCGGAGCAGGTGAAGAAGCGGCTGGAGTCCGGCGAGATCGAGATCGCGCCGCTCGCCTTCATGCGCGGTCGCACGCTCGCCAACGCCTTCGTCATCCTGGACGAGGCGCAGAACACCACGCCCATGCAGATGAAGATGTTCCTCACCCGCCTGGGCGAGGGGGGCCGCATGGCGGTCACCGGCGACATCTCCCAGACCGACCTGCCGGCCGGCACCAAGTCCGGCCTGCGCGAGGCGCTGGACATCCTGGAGGGGGTGGAAGGCATCCGTTTCGTCCATTTCACCGCCGCCGACGTGGTGCGCCACCCGCTGGTCGCCCGCATCATCCGCGCCTATGACCATGCCGAGGGCGCCCGCGCCGAAAGCGACCGCAGCGACGGCCGGCGCAAGCCTGCCCCCCGGCGGCCCGCCATCGCGGACGACGAGCCGGACGCGGAGGGAACACCGTGATGGCCGTCGACGTCGTCGTTTCACGTGAAGCGGGCGATTGGGCGGACAACGCCGAATGGCTGTGCGAGCGAGCGGCACTCGCCGCGCTCTCCGTCACCTACGACGAGGAGGAAGGCCCGGCGGAGCTGTCCGTCGTGCTGGCCGACGACGCGCTGGTGCACCGGTTGAACCGCGAATACCGCGGCAAGGACAAGCCGACCAACGTGCTGTCCTTCGCCCTGACCGAGGCGGAGGAGCCCGAACTGGGCGAGGACGCGCCGGTCATGCTGGGCGACGTGATCCTGGCCTGGGAGACCGTCGCCCGTGAATCCGCCGAGCAGGGTAAAACACCTTCGGACCATATGACCCACCTTGTGGTGCATGGCGTTCTTCATTTGCTCGGGTATGATCACGAGACGGATGACGAGGCCGAGGAGATGGAGCAGCTCGAAACCGACGTGCTCGCGACCCTCGGCATCGCCGATCCGTACGCCGCCACGCGTTCTCCGCCCGGAGAGCCGAACCTGGACGAACAACCACCGGACCGATGAGCGAGATTTCCGACAGTCGAACGCCCCGTGAAGACGGGGCCGAAGATCAACAATCCTTGGGCCACCTGTTTCGCGGGTGGATGAGGACCGTTTTGGGGGGGCGCGACGACGCCACCCTGCGCGCCACGATCGAGGACCTGATCGAGGATCAGGACAGCGGCGAGGGATCGCTGGGGGCGGGCGAGCGCGCCCTGCTCGCCAACATCCTGAAACTGCGCGACCGCGCCGTCGACGACGTGATGGTGCCCCGCGCGGACATCGTGGCCGTGGAGGTGGACACGCCGTTCCCCGCCCTGGTCCAGCGCATGGCGGAGGAAGCCCATTCCCGCCTGCCGGTGTTCCGTGAAACGCTCGACGACGTCGTGGGCATGGTCCACATCAAGGACGTTCTGGTGGCGATGGCCAGCCGGACGCCGGTCGAGCTGAAGGACATCGTGCGCGATCTCAGCATCGTCGCGCCCAGCATGCCGGTGGTCGACCTGCTGGTGCAGATGCGCCAGAAGCGCCAGCACATGGCCCTGGTGGTGGACGAGTTCGGCGGCATCGACGGCCTCGTCACCATCGAGGATCTGGTCGAGGAGATCGTCGGCGAGATCGAGGACGAGCACGACGAGGAGGCGACCCCCCATTTCGTCGAACGTCCCGACGGCACGATCCTCGCCGACGCCCGTGTTTCCATCGAGGATTTCGAGGACCGCGTCGGCGCCTTCCTGACCGAGGAGGAGCGGGAGGAGGTCGACACGCTCGGCGGTCTCGTTGTCTCGCTGGCCGGACGCGTGCCCGGTCGCGGGGAAATGCTGACCCATCCCTCCGGCCTGGAATTCGAGATCGTCGAGGCCGACCCCCGCCGCATCAGGCGGCTGCGCGTCCGCACCGCCCCCGCCGAGAATTCCGCCCTGGCCGAGGTCGGCTGAGCCCCACAGGGTTTTTCACCACGAAGAAGCGAAGGACACAAGGACGGCACAAAGAGGCTCCACCGCATCCCCGGACTCACCGGCAAAGCGGGAGCTTCTCTGTGCCCCTCTTCGTGTCTTCGCGCCTTCGTGGCGATGTCGTTTCCAGCCCGGCACAATCGCCTCACCAGCCCATCCGCATCCGGAGTGCCACCCTTTGACAGTCACCGACATGACGACCACCCCGGCCCGGCTGGGCCGTGTGTCCGCGGGTCTGGCCGGGCTGACCGGCTGGCGCCGGCTGCTGGCGGCGGCGGGATTCGGCGGGCTGGCGACGCTGGCGCTGCCGCCGGCCGGCGCGGTGCCGCTGCTGCTGATCGCCTTTCCGGGGCTGCTCTGGCTGCTCGACGGGGCGCGGACCAAGCGGCAGGCCTTCGCGGTGGGCTGGTTCTTCGGCTTCGGTCATCATCTGCTCGGCCTCTACTGGATCAGCGCGGCGCTGTTCACCGACCTGTCTCTTATCCACACCTGACGCCCCCCACGACCCACCCCGCGCACCCCCCCGCGCCCCCCGCCACCCTCCCACCCCACCCCCCCCCACCCCACCCCCCCCCCCCCCCCCCCACCCACCCACCCACACCCCCGCCGCCACCCCCACACCGCACC
>NZ_WHOR01000164.1:0-12785 GCF_013340925.1 Azospirillum formosense | reverse complement strand
GGGGAGGGGATCACGGTTCAGCCGTAGAGGTCGTTTCGCATCGCATGGTCGTAGTGCGCATCGATGGCTTCGGCGGCGGAGGCGTCCTGCTTGGTCATGGCTGCCAGCATCTGGCCGGGGGTCGGGAGCACGCCACGCCCGATCCGGGATTCCGGCGCCCACAGCTTGGCCCGGTTCACCGCCTTGCCGCAGTGGAACAGCACCTCGTCCACGCTCACGACGATGGCCGTCTTGGGAATTTTCGTCCCCTCGGCGAGGCTGGCGCGGAGAGCCGCGTCGTCCGAGACGCGGCCGTGCCCATTGATCCGCATGAAGACGTCCAGGCCAGGGAACAGGAAGAGCATCCCCAGCCGGTCGTCCTCCAGCAGGTTGCGCATGGACTCGATCCGGTTGTTGCCCGGCCAGTCGGCGAAGGCGACGGTCTTGGCATCGAGCATCCTGACGAATCCTGGCGGGCCGCCGCGCGGCGAAGCGTCCAGGCCGGCGGCGCGACCGGTGGCGAGGCAGAAGAAGCTGGCCTTGGCGAGGTAATCGGCGTGGAAGGAGATCAACTCCGTCATGACCGCCTTTTGGACATGCTCCATGGGCGGGTCGTAAAGCCGGTCGAGGTCGGGCGTGGGGGAGGGGGGATTCCGCGGGATCATGGCTTTCTCCTGTCGCGAGCAGTGTAGCCGGGAGACGGGAGGCGGCGCTAAGCTATGGCGGCCATTCGATAGCGGGTTGACGCCATGACCGAGGAACGGTTCGCTTTCGCCGCGAGTGATGCGTGCGAACCGATCATCGTCGCCATCTACGAGACGCAGGCCGAACATTGTGCGCTGGGGCTGCACAGCCATCCGCGCGGCCAGCTCTCCGGCCTGCGCCGCGGCCTGCTCACCATCGGCACGGAGACGGACACCTGGGTGGTTCCCGCCGACCACGCGGTCTGGCTACCGCCCCACCAGCCGCACCACGGCTACACCCATGGGGCCGTCGAGGGGTGGAGTTGCTACATCGCGGAGACCGCCTGCGCGACGCTGCCGGAGCGGCCCTGCATCATCAAGGTGTCCGGCCTGTTGCGCGAGGCGGTGATCCGCGCCTCCGGATGGCGGGGGTGGGAGATGGACGAGGCGCAATGGCGCCTTGCCATGGTCCTCCTCGACGAACTCAGGGCCTCGCCCATCGACCCTTTCACCTTGCCGATGCCGCGTGATTCGCGCCTGCTCCGGATCGCGCGGGCCTTGCTCGACGATCCCGGGGATCGGCGCGGCATGGACGCCTGGGCGTCCTGGGCGGGCGTCTCCGAGCGCACGCTGAGCCGCCGCTTCGTTGCGGAGACCGGCTACAGCTACACCGCATGGCGGCAGCGGGCGCGTCTGATGCGCGCGCTGGAGATGCTGGCCGAGGGCGCGCCGGTGACGACCGTGGCCATCGACCTCGGCTACGACAGCGTCAGCGCCTTCATCGCCGTGTTCAAGCGGACGCTGGGCGTGACGCCGTCGGCCTATTTCGGCTGAGCGGGATGGGGCGGAAACGACGAGGGGCCGCTTGATGGACAAGCGGCCCCCGTAGACACTGTCGTGCCCCGAAACTGGAGCGGGCGAAGGGATTCGAACCCTCGACCCCAACCTTGGCAAGGTTGTGCTCTACCCCTGAGCTACGCCCGCAATGTGGCGCGAGTGACGGGACTTGAACCCGCGGCCTCCGGCGTGACAGGCCGGCGCTCTAACCAACTGAGCTACACCCGCAATATGGCTCCGGATGCTGGACTCGAACCAGCGACACGCGGATTAACAGTCCGCTGCTCTACCGACTGAGCTAATCCGGAACGGAGGCCGGCTTATACGGGTCCCAGCGGTGGAGCGCAAGCAGGAACTTCACCGGGCTGCGATTTTTTCCAACCCTCTGGTCAGGCGACCCCGAGCAGGCTCTGCACCGCCCGGACGATGCTGTCCTCGGAGAAGGGCTTCTGGACGACGGAGAGCTGGCCCGGTTCCTCCTTGGGCAGGTTGTCGCTGTAGCCGGTGGTCACCAGGATGGGCAGCTCGGGGCGCTGCTCCTGCATGCGGGCGATCAGGCTGGTGCCGTCGAAATGCGGCATGCGCAGATCGGTGATCAGGATGTCGGCGGGATCGTTCTGGTCGATCTTGAAGGCATCGAACCCGTTGCGCCCGATGGTCACGCGGAAGCCGCGCTCCTCCAGGGTTTCGGCAATGGTGACCGCGACGACGGGGTCGTCCTCGGCAACGATCACATGAAAGGTCTGGGACATGACGGGCGGGCCTCTTGTCTGCACGGTCCTGAATCCTGTAGCCCATCGGGCGGCGGCGGACCAATGCGCAATAGGTCATAAACCGCCGTCTCCGCCATACCGCCCCCGGCCAAGGTGTCGGCCGTTCAGCGGCCCCCATTCAGCGCCCTCCCGTTCAGCGCCCTCCCGTTCAGCGGATGATCCGCAGGTTGCTGAGCTGGCCTGCGATGGTGCGGAACACCGTCTGCAGGTCCGCCGGGGTGGGGCTGTCGAAATAATGGTTCGGGCCGGGCGAGGCGCAGCTTTGGTAAAGCGTGCGGGTGCTGCTGCTGGCGCTGTCGCCGACGGTGATGGTGAAGAGGGTGATCCCCGCCGCCTTCATGTTGGTGCACAGCGTCAGCATGCGGTTGTCGATCGCCGTGGTCACCTGATTGGTGTTGGTGGTGCCGAGCAGCCCGTCGCTGAGGCGCTGGTAGCTGGTGTAGTCGCCCTGCGGCTTGTACTTGTACCACTCGTTGTTGCCGTCGGTCAGCAGGACGACCGCCTTGGACATGTCCGGCGTTCCGTAATCGAGCGGCAGCGTGTTCGGCGTCGTGCCGCCCCACAGGCCGCGCCATTTCGGCGACAGGGTGAACCATCCCGCCTGAAGCCCCTGGTTCGCCATGGTGCCGCCGCGGTTCACCGGCTTCAGCCCGGCGATCTTGGACAGCAGGGCCGCGCGGTCGTTGGTCAGCGGCATGACCGGTGGCGGGCAGCCGAGATTCGGCCCGGCCATGTCGTTGGTCTGGCGGTAGGTGCCGTCGTCGGTGATGTTGTTCGGGGTCCAGGGGTTGTCGTTGTTGTTCCCGTTGTACTGGTTGTTCGGGTACCAGAAGGGCTTGAAGGGCGCTGAGGCCGGTGGGGTGTCCGTCTGGTCCTGCGGCTGGGTGCGCGCCAGGACGCAGCCGCGCCAGCCCTGGGAGGCCCATTTGGTGGCGTCGTAGCTGCCCGCCGCCAGCCAGTTGGTGCGCGCCTTGCCGATGTTGACCTCCGCCGCGTAGGGGGCGATGGAGACCCACAGATTCTTCGGCGGCGTGCTGCCCGGCCCGAACAGGATGTTGACGAGGTCGGTGGCGGCGCTGCGCAGCTCCCCGATGCGGTTGTTGGTGGCCATCGAGCCGGTGACGTCGAGCACCAGCGCCAGCTCCAGCCCGGCGTTGGCGCGCTGCACCTGGTTGGTGACGGAGATGGTGAGCTGGTCGACCCGCAGGACGCGCAGGAAGGTCGTCGGCAGGGTGGCGGTGACGGAGACGCCGACGCGCTGGTTCGTCTGGTCCAGCGTCACCGCCGGGGTGCCGATGGCCGCCCCGAGGAAGCCCGGCGGCAGGTTGGCCGCGACGAACATGGCGATGTCCTTCTGGGCGTCCGCCGAGGAGTTCAGCATCTTGCCGGCGGCCAGCGCCCCGGCGTCGATGGCGGTCTGGAGCCGCGACTGCACCAGGAAGGCCCGCCCGTAATCCACCGCCAGCCCGACCATGCCCAGAAGCGGCACCGCGGCGGCGGCGAACATCAGCGCGGTGGCGCCCCGGCGGTCCCGCCGCACCGCGCCCAAGGAGGTGAGCAAGCGGCCCGCGGAGGTGAGCACTGTCCTCATGGCCCGGTCTCCAGCGTGGTGAGCGTGCCGAGCCGGGGCTGGTAGACGGCGCTGGCGTAGAGCGTCGTGGAGGTCCCGGCGTTGCCGAGCCAGGGTCCGCTCAGCAGATAGGGGGTGAAGCGGTAGAACAACTCGGTGAAGATGGCGTTGTCGCCGGGCTGCTGGGTGAAGCCGGGCGGCAGCGTGGCGACCCCGCCCGCGGCGCCGAGGTGGCTGGCGGCGGAGCCGGTGCCGGCCCGCTGCTGCCACATCACCCGCGACCCCTGGCCCATGTTGGCGACCGAGCTGACGATCACCTGCCCGCCGGCCATCAGGTCGAGCGGCTGGGCGACCTCCGTCGCGGCGAGGAACAGCACGCCGACCTCGTTTCCCTTCACCACGGTCATGCCGGCGCGCAGCTTGTCGAACTGGGTGGCGATGTCGCTGACGTTGGCGGCGGTGCGGTTCAGGGTCAGGCTGATGCTGACGTAGCGCACAACGTCCACCGTGGCGGTGACCAGAACCAGAAGGACCGGCGCCAGCAGCGCCATCTCCAGCGCGGCGACGCCGCCGCGGTCGCGCAAGGGATTCCGGTGGAATGGACGATGTCCCGTCATGCCGGTCACTCCCCCACCATGAAGGGCTCGTTGCGCACGGCCAGCCGGGCTTCGTGGACCAGCTCCGCCCGTCCCAGCACGGTGGCGCCGAGCCCGGTCAGCACCGGCTGGGTGTAGCGCAGCGCGTAGACCACGACCTGCCCGCTGCCGCCCAACGCCGCCCCGGTCTGCCTGGCGTCCCAGTTGGTGGAGCCGCAATTCAGGTCGGTCAGCGCGGTGGAGAGCGGAACCCCGCCGTTGACCTGTCCCAGCGTGGTGAAGGAGGCGTAGCTGTGGCTGCGCACCGACAGGCGGCTCTGGTCGAGCACCCGGCTGGTCAGCCGGCGCACCGTGTCGCAGACCTGGGCGCGGCGGTCGGTGAAGCCGCTCGCCAGCTCCCCGGTGAAGCCGCTGCGGGCGGCGGCGCGGGCGGCATGGTTGAGCAGACCGTCCACGGTCAGCGAGTAGGACACCTCGGCCAGCGCGATCATGCCGGCGATCAGCGCCGGGGAGACGATCGCCAGCTCCAGCGTGGTCAGCCCCCGGCGGTCACCCAGGGGGCGAGGGAAGGGACGGGGGCGGCTGCGGCGGTTGCTGCGCATGGGGCCGCCTCACGGTTTGAAGGCGACGAACTGGCGCGCCGTCTCGTAGAAGGCCAGGTTGGAGCGCACGTTGGCGTCGTCGAGGTCGAGCCGGGCGATGCGGGCCGCCGACTCCAGATCGCCCTTAAGCCCGTAGGCCAGCGCGAGGTTCTGGCGCACGCGGGGAGAGTCGACCCCGCCTTGCACGAGGCCTTCGAGGATCGTCACCCCCTCCGCGCTGCCGTTCAGCGCCAGCGACAGGCCGAGGTTGGCCATGGCCGTCGCGTTGTTCGGCTCCGCCTTCAGGACGTGGCGGTATTCGCCCTGGGCCTCCGCGTGCCGCCCGGCGAGATCGAGGGCAACGCCGCGGTTCAGGCGGGCGCGCAGGTCGTCGTCGTTGCGGCGCAGCAGGGCGTCGAAGCGATTCAGCGCGTCGGCGGGCCGGTTGGCGCGGACCAGCGCGCGGCCCAGCGCCGTCTGCACCTCCACATTGTCGGGCACCGCGGCGGCGGCCTTCTGGAGTTCGACCACCGCGTCGGCGGCGGATCCGCTCTCCGACAGGGTCTCGCCCAGCCCGAGCAGGGCGCCGACATGGCCGGGCGCCTGATCCAGCACCGCCCGGTAGAAGCGTACCGCGGAGCCGGTGTTGCCCGCCTCCTGCGCGGCGCGGGCGAGGCGGAGCTGCACGCGCGCCTTGTCGTCCAGCGTGGCGTTGGCGGTCGGGCCGCTCTTCGACCCCACCGGCCCGCCGCCCGGCGGGCTGGCACAAGCGCTGACCGACAGCAGCAGGAGGGCGGCCGCCGCGGCGCGGCCCAGGGACAAACGCTTGCTGGACGGGCGCTTCTGGGTCGGGGTGGCGATCATGGCTGACCTCCCTTGGTCTGGCTGTGGGGCGGGTTCGAATGGGTCTGGCTGGAATGGGCTTGCTGGCTGGTGCCGGCGCTGTCGAAACTGCGCGAGACGTCGAGCATGGCGGGGCCGCCGACGACGATGAAGACGCAGGGCAGGATGAAGACCACCATGGGCAGGGTGAGCAGCACCGGCAGGCGGGCCGCCTTCTCCTCGAACCGGGCGAGGCGCTGGGCGCGCATCTCCCCGGCCAGGACGCGCAGCGCCTGGGCCAGCGGCGTGCCGTAGCGCATGGCCTGGATCAGCGTCGTCGCCATGCCGCGCACGCCCTCCATGTCCAGCCGGGCGGCCAGATTGTTGAGCGCGCCGCCGCGGTCGGACAGCACGCGCATCTCCGCCGCGGTGGCCGACAGCTCGGCGCTCAGCGCCGGGTAGGCGGTCGCCACCTCGCGGGCCACGCGGTCCACCGCCGCTTCCAGGCCGAGGCCGGCCTCGCCGCAGATCACCAGCAGGTCGAGCGCGTCGGGCAGGCCGTTGCGCACCTCCTCCAGCCGGCGGTCGCGCATCCGGCCCAGCGCCAGATCGGGCAGCCGCCAGCCGAGCAGCGCGCCGGCCACCACCTGCGCGGCGGCGCCTGGCGCGCCGATCAGCGACGGCAGAAGGTCGCCCGCCGCCGCCGGGACCAGCGCCATCCCGGCGCCGATGGACAGCAGCTTGATGCCGAGCAGGGAATAGAGGTGGCCGGGCTGGTTATAGCCGGCGGCGATCAGGCTTCGGCGCATCCGCTCGCGATCTGCGGACCCGATCAGCGGCGTGCGGGCCAGCCAGGCGCCGACCCGGCTCAGCAGGCTCCGGCGCTCGGTGTCCGGCTCGGCGGACGGCGCGGTTCCGGCGCGCAGCCGCTCCAGCCGGGCCAGCAGCCGCTCGCGCAGCACGCAGGAGCGCAGCCCGGCCACCCCGGTGAGGATCATCAGAACGCCGAAGCCGAGAAGGACCGGCTGGGGGATCAGGCCGCCCATCACGCCGCCGCTCATGACAGGGTCCTTCGGATGAGAAGCTGCATGGAGCCGACACCGACCAGCAGCAGACCGCCCGCCACCGCCAGCATCGTCTGGCCGCTCGGCTCGTCGATCAGCCGCATGGCGTAGTCGGGGTTCAGCATCGCCATGCCGCCGCCGGCCAGGAAGGGCAGGGCGGCCAGCACGGCGGCGGAGCTGCGCGCCTCCGAAGTCAGGGCGCGGGTGCGCATCTGGACGCGGCGGCGCTGGCGGATCATGTCGGCCAGATTCTCCAGCGGCTCCGTCAGGTTGCCGCCGGTTTCCCGCTGCAGCAGCAGGGTGACGACGAAGAAGCGGAACTCCGGCAGGCGGACGTTGGCGGCGGCGCGGCCCAGCACGGTTTCCAGGTCGATGCCCATGGCCGTCTCGTCGACGATGCGGCGGAACAGCGGGGCGATCGGCTCGGACAGCTCTGTGCCGACCATGCGCAGGCTTTCCGACACCGGGATGCCGGCGCGGGTGGCGCGGACGACGAGGCTGATCGCGTCGGGAAGCTGGTTCATCAGTGCTTCCAGCGTCTTGCGGCGGCTGGCGGCGAAGACGAGGCGCGGGGTGACCAGCAGGGCCACGGCGGCGGCGGTCATGGCGCCCGCGTCGCCCATCACCGGGCCGCCCAGCCACCAGCACAGGCCGGCGGCGACCACGGCGGCCAACAGCGCCCGCCACAGCCGGACGCCCGGCGGCAGATAGACGGTCTGGCGCCGCGCGTAGAAGCGCGACATGCGCCGCTTCACCCGGTCCGCGAGGGTCAGGGCGCCGGCGCCGGTGATGTCGGGGCTGCCGTCCTCCGTCACCGTCCGCGCCTCGGCCGACAGGGCGGCCAGCCGGCGGCGCAGCGCCTTGCGGCGGCGCAGCGCGCGCAGGGTGGACAGGGCGAACAGCAGCGTCCCGACGCCGAGGAGGAGGGTGGCGACCTGCAGGGCCTGGATGCGGTCCATCGCGTGTCCCCTCCCGCTACAGGCCGGTGGTGGCGGCGTTCCAGGCCGCCTCCTGCCCGAAATAGGCCAGCCGCTCCGCGAAGCGCGGGCGCAGGCCGGTGGCGGCGTAGCGTCCCTCCAGGATCCCGTCGCGGTTCTCGCCGCGGAACTCGAAGGTGAAGAGGTCCTGGGTCAGGATCACGTCGCCCTCCATGCCGACCAGCTCGGTGACGTGGGTGATGCGGCGCACGCCGTCGCGCATGCGCTGGACCTGGACGATGACGTTGACCGCCCCGGCGATCTGCTGGCGGATGGCCCGGCTGGGCAGGTTCATGCCGGCCATCAGCACCATGTTCTCGACGCGGCTCAGCGCGTCGCGCGGGTTGTTGGCGTGGATGGTGGACATCGACCCGTCATGGCCGGTGTTCATGGCCTGGAGCATGTCGAAGGCCTCCGCCCCGCGCACCTCGCCGATGATGATGCGGTCGGGCCGCATGCGCAGCGCGTTGCGCACGAGGTCGCGCTGCGTCACCTGCCCCTGGCCCTCCAGGTTGGGCGGGCGCGTTTCCAGCCGGACGACGTGGGGCTGCTGGAGCTGGAGTTCGGCCGCGTCCTCGATGGTGATGACGCGCTCGGTCGCCTCGATGGGGCGGGACATGGCGTTGAGCAGCGTCGTCTTGCCCGAGCCGGTGCCGCCGGAGATGATGACGTTCAGCCGGCAGCGCCCGATGATCTCCAGCGCGCGGGCCATCGGTTCCGACAGGCTGCGGAACTCCACCAGCTCGCGGAAGCCGATGGTGCGGCGGGCGAATTTGCGGATGGAGATGCAGGCGCCGTCGAGCGCCAGCGGCGGCACCACGATGTTGACGCGGCTGCCGTCGGCCAGCCGGGCGTCGACCATCGGGCTGGATTCGTCCACCCGCCGCCCGACCGCCGAGGCGATGCGCTGCGCGATGTTCAGCAGGTGCCCGGAGTCGCGGAAGCGCACCGGCATCTCGACCAGCTTGCCGCGCTGCTCGGCGAAGGTGCGCGACGGGCCGTTGACCATGATGTCGGTGATCGCGTCGTCGGCCAGCAGCGGCTCCAGCGGCCCCAGCCCGATCATGTCGTGGACCAGTTCCGTCGCCAGCGTCGCCTGCTCGCGCCCGTTCAACTGGCTGCGGCTGGTGGTGGCGATGTCGTCGATCAGCCGCTCGACCAGCGGGCGCAGCGTTTCCGCCGGCATGTCGGCGATGGTCGCCGGGTCGATGCGGGCCAGCACCTGGGACCGGATGTCGTTCAGCGAGCGGTTGACCGGGCGCAGCGCGGCCGGCGGCGGCGGAGCGGGGGCTGCTGCCGGTGCTGCGACCGAAGCCGGCGCCGGGGCGGGCTTCGGCTCCTCGGGCGAGGGGCTGGCGACCGCCAGGGAGGCGGATGCCGACTTGCGGCCGAACAGCGTGCTCATCGCCGCACCCAGCGGCGGAACAGGCCGTCCTGGGCGGCGGGTTGACCGGCGACGTCGGCGCCCAGCCGCTCCATCGCCTCGCGGAAGCGACGGCAGTGGCGGAAGGCCGGCTCGCCGACGCCCGCGGCGACGGCCAGCGGCACCGGGCGATAGGGCAAGGCGTGTTCCGGCGGCTCGCCCAGCGTGCGCATCAGGTCCGCCGCGGGAAGCTCGCCGGGGGCGCCGCGCCGGTTCAGCACGGTGACCAGCCGCCCGCCGCCGGACCGGCGCGCGATGGCGGCGCGCAGCCGCACCAGATCGCGCAGCCCCGCGACGCTGGCGTCGCCGACCAGGACCACGATGGAAGCCGCCTCCAACGCAGCGCGGGCCGCCCCGCCCTGGGCGCGGCCGGCGTCCACGACCACGTAGTTGTGACGGGCCTGGAGCCGGTTCAGCACCGACAGGGCGGCGGCCGGCGCGATGTCGATCACATCCTCCACCGGCTCCTCCGCCGCCAGGACGGACAGCCGGTCGGAGGCGGCGACCATCGCGCGCTCCATGAACACGTCGTCCACCCGGTCGGGCGCCTCCACCGCCTCGCGCAGCGCCGGCTCGGGCCGCAGATTGAGGGCCAGCGCCACCGAGCCGTTCTGCAGGTCGAGGTCGACCAGCGCCGTGCGCCCGCGCGCCCCGTCGGCCAGCCAGCAGCCCAGATGCACCGCGACGGTGGTCGTGCCCACGCCGCCGCGCGCGCCGACCACCGCCACCAGCTTGCCCAGCCGCCCCGCCGCCTCGTCCGCCGCGGTGCCGGCGCCGGCGCCGGCGGCGCGCAGCGCGCCTTCCAGCAGGTCGCGGGACAGCGGTTTGAACAGGTAGTCGGTGACCCCGATCCGCCGCAGCTCGCGGTAGAGGCCGATGTCGTTGCTGTCGCCGACCGCGATCACCCGCACCGACGGGTCGCAGACCCCGGCCAGCGCCTCCATGGCGGCGAGCGGCTCGGCGACGCCGGACAGGTCGACCAGCAGCAGGTCGGGCGAGCGCTGGCGCGCCAGGTCGCGGGCGGCGCTGCGGATGTCGCCGGTCCGCACCTCGCAGGGCAGCAGGGACGGGGCGGTGCGGGTCAGCAGGGCGGCGCTGGCCGCGTCGGCGACGTAGGCGAGCAGGCGGGGACCGGCGCCGCGGGCGGCGTCGGCCGGCGAGGGCGCCTCGCCGAGCAGGGTGGCGAGCAGGCTCATTGGTCCTCCTGGCTTCCGTTCAGGGCGGGGGCCAGCAGGAAGGCGCTGGACGTGTTCCCCTTCACGAAGGGCTTCACCTTGTCGGCGCGGTAGCGCTGGACGGCGCCGGCCATGCGCTGGCCGTCGGCGGGCACGGTCTCGCGCCCCTGCACGAGGTCTCGCGGGTCGGCCAGCATCAAGGCGAGGTTGCGCTGGTTGCTGCAGCCCAGCGCCGCGGTGGGGCTGTTCTGGTACCAGCCGCTGTAGATGTCGCTCCACGCTTGGCAGTCCGGGGCCAGCGCGATGTAGCTGGTCACCTGGAGCGCCGGGGCGCCGGACTGGTCGGGGGCGAAGGTGACGTTCTCCGCCGGCACACCGGCCCCGCCCAGCAGGGAGACGGTGGCGGCCTGCGCCGGGGCGGCGAGCAGCGGGCCGGTGACCGTCACGTGGGGGGTGGTGTCGCGGCCGAGCCCGGCCACCGTGCGGACCACGCGGGCGCGCTCTTCCGCCGCGATGGCGCCGCTGCGCGGGTCGATGGCGAAGGGGACGGCGTTGCTCAGCGCCTTGACAGCGGGTGTCTGGGCGTTGGGCATCGGCGGGGGCGTCTGTGGTACGGCGCAGCCGCCCAGCAGGCCGGTGAGGAGCGGCAGAAGCAGCATCGGCGTTCGCATGGCTCTGGGCAACATGGCTCTGGGCAGCATGGCTCTGGACATGGCGCTGTGCTCCGCGAAAGGGGTCATTGCAGGGTGAAGCCGGCGTCGCCGTGCAGGCGGGCGGCGCCCGGCCCGATCGCCATCGGAGCGGCGAGGGGGGCGGCGCCGGAGCCGCTGCCGCCGCCCGCCGGAGGCTGGAGGCTCTGGGCGCGGTTCAGGAAGATGCGCTCCACATCGGTGGCCGCGACGAAGCCGTCGGTCGGGGCGGACAGCGCGTTGGCGGCGGACACCGGGCGCACGAGGTAGGGGGTCACGACGATGACAAGCTCCGTCTCGTTGCGGCGGAACTTGCTGGAATGGAACAGCGCCCCCAGCACCGGCACGTCGCCCAGCCCCGGCACGGCGTCCAGCGTCGCCGTGGTGTTGTTCTGAAGCAGACCGGCGATGGCGAAGCTCTGTCCGCTGGCCAGCTCGATGGTGGTCTCGGCGCGGCGCACCGACAGGCCGGGGATGCGGATGGAGTCGACCACGACGGCGCCGTTGTTGGTCAGTTCGCTGACCTCCGGGCGCACGCGCATGCTGATCTGGCCGCCGCCCAGAACGGTCGGGGTGAAGTCCAGGCTGACGCCGTACTTCTTGAACTGGATGGTGGTGGTGCGGTCGTACTGGGCGACCGGGATGGGGAACTCGCCGCCGGCCAGGAAGCTGGCGGTCTCGCCGGACAGGGCGGTCAGGTTCGGCTCGGCCAGCACGGTGATCAGCCCGTCCTCGGCCAGCGCGTCCACCACCGTGTTGATGTCCACCCGCCCGTTGCTGGAGCGGTAGCTGCCGCCAATCGAGTTGGTTGGGGGGATGGCGCGGATCAGGTTGCCGGCGGCGTCCAGGATGGGCCGTCCGGTGGCGATCCCGAAGGCGAAGGAGCCGATGTTGAACATGCTCTCGAAATTGACGCCCAGCTCCTTGGTCACCTGACGCGAGACCTCGGCGACGCGGACCCGCAGATTGACCTGGGCGGGGGAGGCGACGGTCAGACGGTTGGTGACGGTCTGCCCCTGCCCGACGTAGCGCTCGGCCAGCTCGACCATCTGCCGCGCCGTGGCTGGGGAGGAGACCGTGCCGGTCAGCGTGATGCCGTTGCCGGTGCTCTGCACATCGATGGCGGCGTTGGGCACTTGGGCGACCAGTTTGGACCGCAGGTCGCCGATGGGCATGGTGACGACGACGCTGAAGGAGGCCAGCGGCTTGTTGTCCGCCGACAGGGCGTAGACGCTGGCCCGCCCCGGCGTCTTGGCGACGATGAAGAAGGCCTGCGGGCCGGACGCCTGGACGTCGGCGATCTCCGGGGCGGAGGTGAAGACGCTGGCCGCCGGGGCCGGCAGGTTGACCGGCTGCCCGCCGCCGACCTCAAGCGTGATCTCGCGGGGGCGTTGCTGCGCCTGGGATTGCTGGGATTGGGCGGGCGATGCGACCGACGCCGCGAACAGCCCGGCCAGGAGGGCCGCCCCCATGATCTTGAAGGCCGCGGTTTTGATGGCTGCGGCCCGGCCCCTGGTGGTTGTGATGGTCATCGTCATGGATTCGTCCCCCCTGGGTCGGCGCGCCGGTTCAGCGTTCGAGCGTTTCCGTCTTGGAGCCGCGGATGATGAGCAGCG
>NZ_WHOR01000163.1:0-12904 GCF_013340925.1 Azospirillum formosense | reverse complement strand
CCCCCGCCCGCCGTCTTGCGGCAGATCGAGCAGTAGCAGCGCAGGTACGGAACCGGCGCGTAGGCGTCCACCGAGAAACGCACCGCGCCGCAGTGGCAGGACCCGTCGAGCTTCATCCGTCCTCTCCTCCGATCCTCGGGCGCCCGGCGGTGGCGCCGCCCCCGTCCAACCCTCCCGGTCCGGGAAAGTTTCCGGAGGACGCGGCGATCGCGCGCCACCACCGGGGCCATCGCCCCCCCCGGCGCTCTACATCAGCGGCAGGCCCTCCTTGAGCGCGGCTTTGACGTCCGCGCCCCGGTTTTCGGCGCCCCGGACCTCGGCCAACCGCAGCCAGTCGAGGAAATCGCCGTGCCGCTCGACATGGGCGGCCAGACCCAGCGTGTGTTCGCGCGCCAGGCGCTCCGCCAGGTCGCCGTCGCGCCGCTCCAGCGCCCGGATGATGTCGCGGTGCTCGTGCATCGACTGTTCGGCCCGGTTGTCCTGGCGGATCGACAGCTTGCGGATGGCCCGCATGTGGATGAACAGGTTGTCGGTCAGCGTCTCCAGGATGCGCGCCCGGCTGAGGCGGATGATCGCCTTGTGGAACTCGATGTTGGCGTCGGAATATTCCTGGATGTTGTCGGAGGGGGCCTGCTCCTCGAAGCTGCGGAAGATGTCCCACAGCGTGCCGATGTCCTCCTCGGTGGCGCGTTCGGCGGCGAGGCGGGTCGCCATGCTTTCCAGCGCCGCCCAGGCGATGATCATCTCGATGATCTCGGTCTTGGTCTTGCGGACGATGTAGATCCCCCGCCGCGGCTCCAGCCGGACCAGCCCCTCCTGCTCCAGCAGGGTCAGGGCCTCGCGGATCGGGGTCCGGCTGACGCCCAGCAGGCCGCTGAGCTGGCGTTCGTCCAGCCGGACGTCGCCGGGATGGTCGTAGATGTCCATCTGGATGATGGCCTGCTTCAATCGTCGATAAACCTGGTTGCGGAAGGTGGCGCCGGAATCCAGGGGCTGGACGGTCAGTTCGGGTGGCGGCATCGGGCTGCTCCTTCGATGGGGCGGATGGCCGGGGGTCACCCGACGAAGCGGTTCCGGTTGAGATGCTCCTCCACGCGCTTCACCCCGCTCACGCCGCTCGCCGCGGTGTGCAGGGCGCGGCGCTGCTCCTCGCTGTCGACCATGCCCCAGAGCTGCACGACCCCGTCGTTGACGACGATGTTGATCCGATCGAGGTCCACCCAGGACTGCCCCTCCAACGACTCCAGCAGGGCGGCGCGGATCGCCTCGTCGCCGGACGCGCCGAAGCCGGCGGCGCCGCGCCGGTTGCGGAGCAGCCCGTGCAGCAGGTTGGCGCGGCTGATGATGCCGACCGGGCGCCCGTCGACCAGGACGGGGGCGCGCTTGATCCGCTTGTCCTCCATCAGGTCCGCGATCTCGGCGATTTCCGCGTCGGGCGCGACGGCGTGGACCGGGCGCGACATGACGTCGCGCGCGCAGCGCCCATGGGTCTTCAGGAAGTCGGCGGCCTGCACGTTGCGGCCCACCAGCATCTCCAGCCAGCGGGCGCGCGGACGGTCGGTCCCCGTCTCGACCCGGCGCAGCAGGTCCCCCTCGCTGATGATTCCGACCGCGCGGCCGTCCTGGTCCACCACCGGCAAGCCACTGATCCGATGGGTCAAAAGCAGTTCCGCGATGTCCGGCACGGGGGTGTCCAGCGCCACCGTGATGACCGGCGATGTCATGACGTCCTTCGCTTGCATCTCGACGTTCCTCCCTGAACTGGCGGTGCGGAGCCTGTGTCCGGCTCCTGCTGCGTGTCTGGTATACGAAATGCTACGTTTCTTATCCCTTGCTCCCCAACGGACTTTGCGCCATCTCTGCTGCAACGCAGCATGAGTGTGGTCAGAGTCCGGAGTTCCCGATGTTGGAGAGTCTTGCCATCGTGTTCGCCCTGGCCGGGTTGGCCGCCGTGGTGACGGAGATTTTGCGGAACGATCCGGGCCTCATCTCCGAGATCACCAGCGACGTGCGCGCTATGGCCCTGCCGGGCCGGTTCCGGGCGGTGCGGGGCAACCGCTGCCGCGAGCCCCGTCGCCCGTCCTCCTTCTGACGGCTTCTCAGGCCGGATCGGTCTCCACCACGGCGCGGCGGCGGTTGATGCTGCGGGCCATCAGGTAACCGGCGGTCATCACCCCCAGCGCCGCGACGAAGGGCGCCGTCCCGGTCAGCACCGGCAGGCTTTCCGTCACGTGGGAATGGATGCTCGGGTCGGTGAGGATGACCTCCGCCGCGATGTAGCCGAGCAGCCCGGCGCCGGCATAGACCAGGGCCGGCAGCCGTTCGATGGCCTTCAGGATCAGGGTGCTGCCGAAGACGATCAGCGGAATGCTGATGGCCAGCCCGAGGATCAGCAGGACCGTGTTGCCGTGCGAGGCGGCGGCGATGGCGATGACGTTGTCCAGGCTCATCACCGCGTCGGCGATCACGATGGTGCGGACCACCCCCCACAGCCCGGCGGAGGTGCCGGCATGCTCCGCCTGCTCCTCCTCCTCGGTGGGCAGCATCAGCTTGACGGCGATCCAGAACAGCAGCGCCCCGCCGATGATCTTCAGGTACGGGATGGCCAGCAGATAGGCGATGATGACGGCGAACAGCACGCGCAGCACGATGGCCGCCCCGGTGCCGAGGAAGACGCCGATCTTCTGTTGTTTCGGCGGCAGCGAGCGGCAGGCCAGCGCGATGACGAGCGCGTTGTCGCCGCTCAGCAGGATGTCGATCCAGATGATCTGGAGCAGAGCGATCATGAAATCGGACGTGTCCATCGTCCCGAACCCCCCGATGTGAGAAGAATTCCCCCCGCCGGTCGTCCCGTCCCGGAGGCCGGCGGGGGAGTGGGTGGAACTGGTTCACCGGGATGACTTACTTGACCGGGATGACCTCGGTCCCGCCGTCCTGCCGGGACTGCCGCTTGCGCAGCAGGGCGGAGATCACCGGCCAGAACAGCATGACCAGCGCCAGGGTGACGATGCTGCCGACCAGCGGGTTGGACCAGAAGATCGCCAGATCGCCCTGCGACACCAGCATGGCCTGCCGGAAGGAGCTTTCCGCCATGTCGCCCAGCACCAGCGCCAGAACCAGCGGGGCCAGCGGGTAGGACAGCTTCTTGAAGACGTAGCCGACGACGCCGAACACCAGCATCATGACGATGTCGAGGAAGGCGTTGTGCACCGTGTAGGCGCCGACCGCGCAGATCACCACGATGACGGGTGCTATGATGCTGAAGGGGATGCGCAGGATCGAGGCGAAGACGGGAACCGTGGTCAGCACGACGATCAGCCCGGCGATGTTGCCCAGATACATGCTGGCGATCAGGCCCCAGACGAACTCCTTCTGCTCGACGAACAGCAGCGGGCCGGGCTGAAGCCCCCAGATCAGCAGGCCGCCCAGCAGCACCGCCGCGGTGGGCGAGCCGGGGATGCCCAGAGTCAGCATGGGCAGCAGCGCGCTGGTGCCGGCCGCGTGGGCCGCGGTTTCCGGGGCGACCACGCCCTCCACCTCGCCGTTGCCGAAATTCTGGCGGTTCTTCGAGAAGCGCTTGGCGAGGCCGTAGCTCATGAAGGAGGCGGGGGTGGCGCCGCCGGGCGTGATGCCCATCCAGCAGCCGACGATGGAGCCGCGGATGGCGGTCACCCAGTAGCGGGGCAGGCTCTTCCAGGTCTCCCACACGACCTTGGCGTTGATCTTGGCACTCTTGCCCTTGAAGGCCAGCCCCTCCTCCATGGTCAGGAGGATTTCGCCGATGCCGAACAGGCCGATGACCGCGATCAGGAAGTCGAAGCCGCGCAGCAGCTCCACCGAGCCGAAGGTCATGCGCAGCTCGCCGGTCACGCTGTCGAGCCCGACCGCGGCCAGCGCGAAGCCCAGCATCATGGCGGACAGCACCTTGAAGGGGGATTCGCTGCCCATGCCGACGAAACTGCAGAAGGTCAATAGCTGGACCGCGAAGAACTCCGCCGGGCCGAAGCGCAGGGCGAAGCCGGCGATCACCGGGGCCAGGAAGGTGATGAGCAGGACCGCCACGAACGCCCCGAAGAAGGACGAGGTGAAGGCCGCCGTCAGCGCCTCGCCCGCGTGGCCCTTCTGCGCCATGGGGTGGCCGTCGAAGGTGGTCGCCACCGACCATGGCTCGCCCGGTATGTTGAACAGGACCGAGGTGATGGCCCCGCCGAACAACGCCCCCCAATAGATGCAGGAGAGCATGATGATGGCGGAGGTCGGCGACATGCTGAAGGTCAGGGGCAGCAGGATCGCCACCCCGTTCGCCCCGCCCAGACCCGGCAGCACGCCGATCAGGACGCCCAGCGTGATGCCGATGAACATGTAGGCGATGTTCATGGGATCGGCGAGCACGCCGAACCCGTGTATGAGTGACCCGAGCGCTTCCAAGTTTCCCTCCCTTTCCGGCATCCGCGCCCGTTCCGCTTGGAAAGGTCGCGTCTTGAGCGCGCAGAGCGGGGTTCGTCCCCGCCGCATGGGCTGGTTCGTCGCGGATGCCTGCCGCTGCTTCGGTGTGCGCGGCCGTTCCCGCGGCCGCCCCGGCTTTCAAAAAACTGGACTGGTAAGAACTGGCTTCGTCAGAACCCGAACATCGTCTCCACCGGTCCCTTGGGAAGCGGAACCAGGAACCAGATCTCGAACATCACGAAGAGGCCCGCGGGCACGAGGATGGCGACGGGCAGGATCGTCTTGAGCGGATACTTGCCGACCCAATGCATGAAGAAGGCGATGAACAGCACCGCCGACAGATAGATGCCCAGGAAGGCGGTCAGGGCCACGAAGACGGCGCTGGGGACCAGCACCTGGAGAACCAGGGCGAGCTGGTGCTTCTCGACGAAGGCGGTGCGTTCGCCGCTGTGGCGCCGGAGATTGACGACCAGCGTGGCCAGACTGCTGACCAGCATGATCAGCCCGACATAGAAGGGGAAGTAACCGGCCTTCGGCCCGTCGGACCCCCAGCCGTTGCCGACGCGGATGCTGTCGGCCATCACCACGAGGGCGACGAGGGCGAACAGCCCGGCGACGACGATTTCCATGGTCCGGTTCGAGACGACCGGATCACTGTTCTGCGTTCCATGCTCCATGGCTCACTCCCACGAGAAACCCGAAGGGCGGGGGAGGGCGCCCGGGGCGCGATGCCCCGGGGGCCGCGCGTCGGACGAGAGGGGCTATTGCTTGGTGAAGCCCGCCTTGTCCATCAGCGTCTTGTGCTGGGTTTCCGCCGCGGTCAGCCAGGTCTTGAACTCGTCGCCGGTCTTGAAGCTGACGTTGAACGCCCCCTTCGCCATGAAGTCCTTCCATTCCTCCGTCTCGCGGACCTTCTTGAACAGGTCCACGTAATAGGCGATCTGGTCCGGCGTGACGCCCGGCCCCATGAAGATGCCGCGCAGCATGGTGTATTCCACGTCCAGCCCGGATTCCTTGCAGGTCGGGATGCTGTTCCACGACTTGTTGTCGGCCACCGGCTCCTTCAGCGGGATGCGTTCGCTGTCGAAGACGCACAGCGGCCGCAGCGCGCCGGCGCGCCATTGCGACACCGCCTCGATCGGGTTGTTGACGCTGGCGTTGATGTGGTTGCCGACGAGCTGCGCCGCCACGTCGCCGCCGCCCTTGTAGGGGACGTAGGTGAAGGTGACGCCCGCCGTCTGCTCGATGGCGGCGGTGATGATCTGGTCCTCCTGCTTGGACCCGGTTCCGCCCATCTTGAAGCGGTTGGCGCCGCCTTCCTTCGCGGCCTCGACGAACTCCTTGGGCGATTTCTGCGGGGCCTCGCTGTTCACCCACAGGACGAAGTTGTCCAGCGCCAGCATGGCCACCGGGGTCATGTCCTTCCAGGAGAAGGGCACGCCGGTCGCCAACGGCGTGGTGAACAGGTTGGACAGCGTGATGATGATCTTGTGCGGGTTGCGGTTCGACGATTTGACGTCGAGGAAGCCTTCCGCACCGGCGCCGCCCGACTTGTTGATGACGACGATGGGCTGGCCCATCAGGTTGTTCTTCTGAATGATGCCCTGGATCATCCGCGCCATCTGGTCGGCGCCGCCGCCGGTTCCCGCCGGGACGACGAATTCGACCGACTTGGTCGGTTCCCAGGCGGCCTGGGCCGCGGCCGGGATCAGCAGAAGGCCGAGCGCGCCGGCCAGGGCCGTTCCGCCGGCGAGCGTTCTTCTGCAGGGTCTTTTAAAAGCGAAGGAGTCAAAAGGGGTCTTCCGCGCGCAGCGCGGGCGCTGTACGTCCTTCATGCCTCATTCCTTCCCTTTATGGGTGGCCGGGCTTCCGTCGGCACGGCTCATCATTTTTGGATTGTCTGGCGAGACGGATTGTTTGTTATGCAAACTGTCCGTGTGGCGTATGGTATGTGGCATCCCAGCTTTCTTCAACAGGAATGTCACAAGACGACCGGGCCCAATCATTGGGTGCGGCGCAGGAATCCGCCGGGGATCGGCGGCTAAATTCTTGTACTTCGCAGAAAATTCAAGAAATTACCGAAAGAGTTAGCCCTTTTGCTCTAGCACTTAAATTCAGGGAACTACCCCTTTCGTTAGGTGACTTCCTGTGACGGATTTGGCGCATTTCAAAAACTAATTATCCTAAAATCGAACCATTTAAGGCCACACGGAGCTGGCTAGGCTCCGGTCCTGTCGAAAACGATTGAGCACACAGCAAGCGGGACGGCGCGATCCGCGCACATTCCCGCCCACCGCCACAAACGTGGCGCTGTAAAAAAGGAAAGAGTGAAAGATCATGGAACATATGGCCATTGAGCTTGATCATCAGAACCACGCCGACACGACCGGTTTTGTCAGCGATTCTGGTGCCGATCCGTTTCAGGCTGTTGTCGACAGCATCACCCCGGTGACCGCCGACAGCGCCGCGACGCCGGACTCAATTCTCCATCTCCAGGCACTCCAGACCACCGCGCAGCCTCTGGCGCTGGCCGACGCCACGGCGCTGGCCGCCACCGCCAAGATCGTCGTCAACGCCGCCGGCACGGCCGCGGGCGGCGTCTCGCCCCATTTCAAGCTGCTGGTGGACGGCGCCGTGGTCGGCGAAGGCACCGCGGGCAGCGACGCCAAGGATTTCTCCTTCGACGCCAGCGTGGCCGCCGATCAGGCGCACAAGGTTCAGATCCAGTACGACAACGACGGCGCCGTCGATGGGCAGGACCGCAACCTGACGGTCAACGCCATCACCATCAACGGCCACAAGGTCGCCCCGACCGATCCGTCCGTCACCTATGACAAGGGCGCGCTGGACGGCCAGGACGTCGTGCCGGGTCAGGCCAACATGTGGTGGAACGGCACGCTGGCCGTCGCCGCGCCGAAGGAGTTCTTCGCGACGACCGCCGCGGCGGCCCCGGCCGCCCCCACGGCGCCGACCTCCGGCACGTCGGACTACCCGTCCACCCCGGCCTCGCAGATCTACTACGTCGATGCGACCAACGGCAGCGACAGCAACTCAGGCCATGACGCGAACCAGGCCTGGAAGTCGCTGGACAAGGTGAACTCGACCAACTTCGCCGCCGGCTCGCTGGTCCTGTTCGAGCGTGGCGAGACCTGGCACGACAGCCTGCTGGCCTCCACCTCCGGCACCTCCGACAAGCCGATCGTCTACGGCGCCTACGGCACCGGCGCCAACCCGGTGATCGAGGCGGCCAGCGGCTCCAGCTACGCCGTCAGCCTGAACAACAAGGACAACATCACCTTCGACAGCCTGACCATGAAGGGTTCGGGCGACGCCGGCCTGCTGCTCAACGGCGGCGCCGACAACGTGAAGGTCACCAACTCGCAGATCATCGACAACCACGGCTCGGGCGTCGTCATCAGCGGCACCTCGCACGGGCTGCGGATCGACCATTCCACCATCGACGGCAACGGCGCCTACGGCATCGTGCATTACTCCGCCGACAACGCCGACCAGTACTTCACCAACAACACCATCAGCGACAACGGCTGGCGGACCGACGGCGTGTATTCGGGCTGGAACGGCCGCATCCTGAGCGGCGAGATCGCCGACAACACGATCTTCAACAACGGCGCCGGCGGCGGCGACGGCCGGTCGCACGGGCTGTACCACGACCACAGCCAGGCCAACAGCACGCTGAAGATCCACGGCAACACGATCTACGACAACCCGCGCGGCGCCGGCATCCTCGCCAAGTCGAGCACCGAGATCTACGACAACACGATCTACGGCAACGCCAACGTCGGCATCTCGGTTGGCCAGAACCAGGGCACCAGCGTCACCTACAAGATCCACGGCAACGAGATCTTCAACAACAACGGCGGCATCATGGAGCACCTGAAGGGCGCCGGGTCGATCACGCTCGACGTGCACGACAACATCTTCAACAACAACAACGGCCGTTCCGCGGTGTCGATCGCCGACAGCATCAGCCAGAACGTCGTCAACAACACCATCTCCTCGGTCTCCAAGGCCAGCCCGACCGCGTAAGGACGGGTTCCCTCTCCATCCATTCGGTGACGACCGCGCCCGGCCATTCCTTGGCCGGGCGTCGGTGCGTGCGCATGCCGGCGTCTTCCATTATGGATTAAATTCCTATATGCTTTCCGCGGACGCCCCACCCGCCCGCGGAGCAACACCATGCCGCTCGACAGCCGCACCCTCGCCGACGACCATTTCCCCTGCTGGGCGGAGGAGCCGCCGGTGCCCGCCCAAGGCGCGCTGGTTCCCGGATCGCAGTTCCACGAGGAGCAATGGATCATGGCCGCCGGGATGCTGGCGCGCGGCAGCAGCTTCCTCCACGTCGCCCGCGCCATGGGCTGCAGCCGCACCACGTTGTGGCGGGCCTATTACGGATCGAAGGATTTCCGTCACAGGGTGTGGTGGGAACGTCAGGCGCTGAACCGCGAGGCCGAACTGCGGCTGTCCTCGCTGCGCATCCTGGTGGCCGAGCAGATCGAACGGCTGGTGTCCGCCGGCGATCCCTCCACCGTGCGCTGGCTGGCCGACCGACTCGGCCTGCTGTCCGGCGCCGGCTCCCAGCCGGCGGTCCGGGCCGTGCCCCAGATCGCCGGTCCCCAACTCACCACCCCGCCGCCGCGGCCGGACGATTCGCCCGCCGTCACCGTCCCCGAACTCGACGACGACCGGCCCGGCGCCCTGCGCGAACGCAGCCCGCCCGATCCGCGGGCCGTCGCCGCCATCCTCGCCCGGCCGGAGGCGGCGGGTCCGAAGGGCGTCTATCCCTGGACCGCCAACGGTGACGAATCCTTCCCCGACCTCGACGCCGGGCCGGAGAGCCGGCGCGGCGCCGGCGCCTTCCCCCGCCGCCGGTAGGGTGGGCCGGATGGAACATCGGCCGGGGCGTGTTTCACGCCGTTCCATCCGCCGGGCAGCCGCACGATCCGCATCCATTCGCACGTCCGCGGCCGGCAGGGTTTGTTCGGCTTCGGCCCCATGCAAGGGAACCGGCCTTCTCGCCGTTTTGCAAACCTTTGGTTTAGGCTTCAATCGGGCGGCGATATCTTTCCGTGCAGACTACCCTGAACCGGCCTATGTATGCATGAGCCCAATAAAGGCAAGAATCTATTGGAAAAATAGGGATTTTTACGAGTGTGTGCCAAAGTTTTAGTCCAGTAACGTGTTTTTGGACCATTTTATATACTGATAATTAGGTCTTGATGGTGCATTGATCCATATAAGACCGGTGTTCGTGCCGGCTGTGTGGCGTGAGGGCCGAAAGACCGTGGCGAATCCAACCTTCACTATGATCGGCACAGACAGTTTCGGCCTCTCCGACATCGGAAGCGAGGCCGCACCGGTGCTGGCTGACCTCGATGGTGACGGCGATCTCGATCTCCTGGTCGGCAACGTGGACGGCAACACGGTCTTCTTCCGAAACACCGGAACGACGCTGTCGCCGACCTTCACGCTGGACAGCACCAATCCCTTCGGCATCACCAACGTCAGCGCGGGCGGCGCGCTTCCCGGCCTCGCGGACATCGACGGCGACGGCGATCTCGACCTGTTCATCGGCAACCACGCCGGCACCACCCTGTTCTTCCGCAACAACGGGACCTCGCCGCAGGCGCCGACCTTCTCGCTGGAAGGCACCGGCCTGTTCGGCATCCAGAACGCCGGCAGCTACGGGGCGCCGAGCTTCGCCGATCTGGACGGCGACGACGATCTCGACCTGCTGATCGGCAATGCGAACGGGAAGACCCTCCTTTACCGCAACAACGGCTCGACGCAGGCGCCGACCTTCTCGCTGGAAGCGACCAATCCCTTCGGCCTGCCCGGCGACCTGGACGGCTACGCGTCGCCCGCTCTGGCGGACATCAACGGCGACGGCCTCGTCGACCTCATCACCAAGAGCACCGTCTACGTCAACGTCGGCACGGCGGCGGCGCCGACCTTTTCACTGCTCGCCACGAATCCCTATGGGAATCCCGGACCCGGGGCGTACCCGCGGCCGGCCCTGGGCGATCTCGACGGCGACGGCGACCGCGATCTGGTGATCGGCGTCGACGGCGGCGACCTGGAGTATTTCCGCAACGTCTCCCCGGTGTCCGTGACCCTCGGCGATGGCGGCAACACGATCGCGCTGTCGCAGATCAACACGCTGACCGGCGGCACCGGCACCGACGTGGTCTCGCTGGCCGGCATCGGGGCGACCTTCCTGGTCACCGGAGTCGAGACGCTGACCGGGAGCACCGCCACCGATGCGGTGACGCTGGGCAGCGGCGGCAACACGCTGCTGGTGAGCCGGATCGAGACGCTGACCGGCGGCGCCGGCACCGACATGGTGACGCTGGGCAGCGGCGGCAACACGGTGTTGGTGACCGGCGTCGAGACGCTGACCGGCGGCGCCGGCACCGACGTGGTGACGCTGGGCAGCAGCGGCAACACACTGCTGGTGGACGGCGTCGAGACGCTGACCGGCGGGGTCGGCACCGACGTGGTGACGCTGGGGAACAGTGCGGGCAACACGCTGACGGTGTTGCGGCTGGAGACGCTGACCGGCGGCGCCGGCACCGACGTGGTGACGTTCGCCAGCGGCGGCAACACGCTGCTGGCGGAGGGCATCGAAACGCTGACCGGCGCGGTCGGCGTCGATTCGGTGACGCTGGCCAGCAGCGGCAACACGCTGACGGTCCGGTTGCTGGAGAGCCTCATCGGCGGCTCAGGGACCGACATTGTGACGCTGGGCACCGGCGGCAACACGCTGACGGTCCGGTTGCTGGAGAGCCTCATCGGCGGCTCCGGGACCGACATCGTGACGCTGGGCACCGGCGGCAACACGGTGTGGGTGACCGGCGTCGAATCGCTGGTGGGCGGTTCCGGTGCCGACGTGGTGCGGTTGGGCAGCGACGGCAACACGCTGACGGTCCGGTTCATGGAGACGCTGTTCGGCGGCTCCGGCACCGACATCGTGACGTTTGGCACCGGCGGCAACACGGTGTGGGTGACCGGCGTCGAATCGCTGGTGGGCGGCAGCGGCGCCGACATGGGGCGGTTGGACAGCGACGGCAACACGCTGACGGTCCGGCTCATGGAGACGCTGATCGGCGGTTCCGGCACCGACGTGCTGACGCTCGGCACCGGTGGAAACACAGTAAGGGTGAGCGGCATCGAGACGGTGACCGGCGGTTCCGGTACCGACGTGGTGACGCTGCTCACCGGTGGGAACACGTTGACGGTGTCCCTTCTGGAATCGTTGATCGGCGCCGTCGGCACCGACGTTGTGACGCTGCACAGCGCCGGCAACACCATTCTCGTGTCCGCTCTGGAAACGTTGATTGGCGGTTCCGGCACCGACGTGGTGACGATCAGCGCCAGCGGCATGACCGCTCTGGTGAGCGGCATTGAGACGTTGAGCGGCAACACTGGCGTGGAGATCGTGACGCTCGGCGACAGTGCGGGCAACACGATGACGGTGTCGCGGCTGGAAACGTTGATTGGCGGTTCCGGCACCGACGTGGTGACGTTTGGCGGGACCTTCGGCAGCACCACATTGGTGACCGGCGTCGAGACGCTGACCGGCGGAAGCGCGATCGACTTCGTGACCCTGGGCAGCGGCGGCAACACCATCGAGGTGTCGCGGATCGAGACGCTGTTGGGCGGTTCCGGCAACGACGTCGTGACGCTGGGCAGCGGCGGCAACACGCTGCTGGTCCGGCTGCTGGAGACGCTGACCGGCGGTTCCGGCACCGACGTGCTGACGCTCGGCACCGGCAGCAACGTGATGACGGTGAACGGCGTCGAGACGATCAACGGCGGCTCCGGCCTCGATATCGTGACGCTCGGCGACAGCGCGGGCAACACGCTCACGGTGTGGCGATTGGAAACGCTGATCGGCACGTCCGGCACCGACGTGGTGACGCTGGGCAGCGCCGGCGTCACGCTGCTGGTGGACGGGGTCGAGACGGTGACCGGCGGCATCGGCACCGACCTCGTGGAACTGGGCAGCGGCGGCAACACGCTGCTGGTGAGCGGCATCGAAACGCTGGCTGGTGGTATCGGAATCGACGTGGTGACGCTGGGCAGCGGCGGCAACACGCTGCTGATGAGCGGCGTGGAAACGCTGACGGGCGGTATTGGCACGGACGTGGTCACGTTGGGCAACGACGGCAACACTCTGGCGGCGACGCTGCTAGAGACGCTGATCGGCGGAACCGGTACGGACGTGGTGACCTTCTCCCCGCCCGGCAACCAGGGAACACTCTTCGTTTCCGGTGTTGAGACCGTCTACACGCCGTTCCAAACGCTAACGCTCAACGGCACCGACACACTGATCGTGCTGTCGGCCAGCCCGTCCACCCCGGCGCTCAGCCCGACGTCGGACAGCGGGGTGTCCGGCGACGCGGTGACGAATGTATCGCAGCCCACGCTTATGGGGACC
>NZ_WHOR01000162.1:0-13052 GCF_013340925.1 Azospirillum formosense | reverse complement strand
GGATGGTTATAAGAGACAGGGGTTAGGGTGGGGGCAAGTGCGACTCACACCCCGCGGGTGCTGACGCCCGCATCGGCGAAGGTCGCCATGCCGGCGTGGCAGGCGCAGGCCGACTTCACGATGTTGATGGCCAGCGCCGCGCCCGAGCCCTCGCCCAGACGCATCCCCAGATCGAGCAGCGGCTCCTTGCCAATGGCCGCCAGCAGATGGTCGTGGCCCGGCTCGACCGAGCGGTGGGCGACCATGCAATGGTCGAGCGCCCGGCGGTCGGCCTTGAACAGCACCGCCGCCGCCGCCGTGCAGGCGTAGCCGTCGAGCAGCACCGGGACCCGCGCCATGCGGGCGGCCAGGATGGCGCCGGCGATGGCCGCCAGCTCATAGCCGCCGAAGCAGCGCAGCGCCTCGAACGGGTCGTCCTTGGCCTGCGGGTTGGCGGCCAGACCGGCCTCGACGGCGGCGACCTTGCGGGCCATCCCCTCGTCGTCCACCCCGGTGCCGCGGCCCGTCCAATCCTTGGCCTCGCCGCCGAACAGCGCGTGGCAGAGCGCCGCCGCCGCGGTGGAGTTGCCGATGCCCATCTCGCCGAGCGCCAGAAGCTGGACGCCCGTCTCGACGGCCATCATGCCGTAGGCCATCGCCTGACAGCAGTCCTCCTCGCCCATCGCCGGGCCTTCGGTGAAGTCGGCGGTGGGGGTGTCCAGGTCCAGCTCGTAGACGCGCAGGTCGGCGTCGGCCACCTCGCAGAGCTGGTTCACGGCGGCGCCGCCGTTCTGGAAGTTCTGGACCATCTGGGCGGTCACCGCCGCCGGGTAGGCCGAGACGCCGCGGGCGGCGACGCCGTGGTTGCCGGCGAAGACGGCGACGCGCGGGCGGCGCACCTCCGCCGGGTGCTGGCCCTGCCACGTCGCCATCCACTGGGCGATCTCCTCCAGCCGGCCGAGCGCGCCCGCCGGCTTGGTGAGCTGCCGTTCGCGCTGGAGGGCCGCCGTGCCGGCGTCGAGGTCCGGCCCCGGCAGGTTGCGCACCAGCGCGCGGATTTCCTCGAAGGTGATGGCGGGCTGCGTGTTGCTCATGGCGAAGGGTCCTGGCGCTGACGGCAGAGGATGTGATCGGAAAGCGATGAAAAAAGCGGCGCGACCTTGGACCATTCCCAACCCGCTGTCAAAGCGCCTCTCGTCCTGTCTGTTATCCGTTGCGATGGGCCCAGGGTTGCCGTACTCCGAAGCGCCATGCTTGAGGATTCGCCCGCTCCGCCCCGCTCCCGCTGGATCGCCGATTTGGCGCTGGCCGTCGTCTTCCTGACACGGCTGCCGCTGCGCCTGTCCGGCCCGCCGGCCGGGGACGCCCACGCCCGCGCCATGGGTTGGTTCCCCCTGGTGGGCGCCGGAGTCGGGCTGTCCGGCGGCGCCGTCTACGGGCTGGCAGCACTGGCCCATCTGCCGCCGTTGCCGGCGGCGCTGCTGGCGCTGGGCACCATGGTCTGGCTGACCGGCGCCCTGCACGAGGACGGGGCGGCCGACGTCGCCGACGGCTTCGGCGGCGGGCGCGACAAGGCCCGCAAGCTGGAGATCATGCGGGACAGCCGGGTCGGCAGCTACGGCGTGCTCGCCATCACCTTCTCGGTCGCCGTCCGCGCCTCGGCGCTGGCGGCGCTGGCCGAACCGCGCATCGTCATCGCCGCCCTGCTCGCCTCGGGCGCCCTGTCGCGCGGCGGCATGGCGGTGATCGCCCGATTCATGGACCCGGCCCGCGCCGACGGCCTCGCCGCCCGGCAGGGACGCCCGTCGCCCGGCACGGTGGCCCTGTCGTTCGTGCTGGCGCTGGCCGTGGCCGTGGCGGCTCTGAAGGGGCTGGCACTCACAGCGATTCTTGCCGCGTTCCTGGCGGTTGCGGCAGTGGCGTGGCAGGCACGGCGGCAGATCGGCGGCCACACCGGCGACGTGTTCGGCGCCGCCCAGCAGGTGGCGGAGGCCGCCGTTCTGCTCACCCTGGCCGCGACTGTTGCATGAAAAACACTCGCTGGTGGCTCATCCGCCACGCCCCCGTCCCGAATCCGGGAAACGTGATCTACGGACGGAGCGATCCCGCCGCCGACACCGGCGATTCCGACGCGCTGGCGGCGTTGGCGGCGCGGCTGCCCGCGCAGGCGGTCTGGGTGACCTCGCATCTGCGCCGCACCCGGCAGACGGCGGCGGCGCTGCGCCTGCCCGGCAGCGACATGGCGCTGGTCGAGCGGGCGCTGGTCGAGCGGGCACTGGCCGAGCAGGATTTCGGCCGCTGGGAAGGGCTGTCCCACGACGCCGTGGCGGAGCTGCACCCCGAGGAGGCCCGCCGCTTCTGGAGCGATCCCGCGGCCGAGGCCCCGCCGGACGGCGAGAGCTTCGCGGCGGTGATGGAGCGGGTGGCCGGCGCCGTCGCCCGGCTGACCGACCTTTACGCAGGATGCGACATCGTGGCGGTGATCCATGGCGGATCGATCCGCGCGGCGCTGGCGCTCGCCCTGGACCTGACGCCTCAGGCGGCGCTGCGGCTGGCGGTGGCGCCGCTCTCACTGTCGCGGATCGATCATTATGGCAGCGACGAAGGTGGTTCGTGGTCGGTCGCGGCCCTGAACGCGCTCGGAACCTTTCCGGGCAGCGGGCGTTGACCGGACTCCGTTGGGCTACCAATAGAGGGGCAGACCATGGCAAGAAGCGCTGACGATCGCGAGGCCGCCGAGAAGCTCTGGGGCATGATCAAGGGCGTCCGCATCTGCATGATGACGACGCTGGACGAGAACGGCATTTTGCACTCCCGCCCGATGGCCACCCTGCCGCACGCGGGATTCGACGATGGAACCTTGTGGTTCTTTACGCGGGCCGATTCGCCGAAGGTCCATGAACTGAAGACGCACTGGCGCGTCAACCTGTCCTACGCCGATCCCGACAAGCAGGATTACGTGTCGGTGTCCGGTGTGGCGGAGACGGTGCGCGACCGCGACAAGATCCGCTTCCTGTGGCGGGACATCCTGTCCACCTGGTTCCCGCAGGGGGTGGACGACCCCGATCTCGCGCTGCTGAAGGTCAGCGTCGATCAGGCCGAATATTGGGACAGCCCGTCGAGCGCGATGGTCTACGCCTACGGCTATGTGAAGGCGAAGATCACCGGCGAGCCGCCGAAGCCGGGCGATCACGCGAAGATCGCGTTCCAGTAGGAGCATGATTGGGGCAACGTCTTGCCCCCACCATTCCCTCCCCCGCTTCGCAGGGGAGGGAAAGAGTTTCGCGGGAGATGACTCCCTCCCCTGCGAAGCGGGGGAGGGTCAGGGAGGGGGCAATCGGTCCCCCGTCCCTCTCACGTCTCCTCGGTCACCGGCTTCCCACCGCCATCCAGCGCCCCGACCCGCTTCTTCAGGTCGCTCAGGTCGGCGTGCATCCGCTTCAGCCGGGCCAGCCCCTTGTACTGGTCGAAGGCGCGCTCGCGCGGCACCGCCGGGTAACCCATGTAGACGGCCTTCGCCGGGATGTCCGTCCCCACGCCGGAATTCGCCGCCACCACCGCGTCGTTGCCGATCTTCACATGGTCCGCCACGCCGACCTTGCCGGCCAGCACCACGCGGTCGCCGATGGTCGTGCTGCCGGCGATGCCGACATGGCCGCACAGCATGCAGTTGGTCCCGATCTGCACGTTGTGGCCGATCTGCACGAGGTTGTCGATCTTGGTGCCGGAGCCGATGCGGGTCGCCGTGATGGTGCCGCGGTCGATGGTCGCGTTCGCCCCGACCTCCACGTCGTCGCCCAGGATCACCGTGCCGATGGAGTTCACCCTGTGGATCAGCACGTTGGTGCCGACCACCCGGCCCGTCGCCTTGGCCGATTCGACGCTGCCCGGTTCCGGCGTCACGAAGCTGAATCCGTCGTTGCCGACCGCGGCGTTGGGGTGGATGATGCAGCGCTCGCCCATCACCACCCGCTCGCCGATGCGGGCGCCGGGGTGCAGCAGGCAGCCCTTGCCGATCACCGCCTCCGCCCCGACCGTGGCGTGGGTCATGACGATCACGCCCTCGCCCAGCACCGCCTTCGGCCCGACATAGGCGAAGGGACCGACCGACACGCCCGCGCCCAGGATGGCCTCCGGCGCCACGAAGGCGGCGGGATGGACCCCCGGCTCGGTGTGGACCGGCTTCTCGAAGACCGTGGTCAGCCCGGCCATGGCGAAGCGCGGACGCTTGACGATGATCCAGCCCTTGAGGTTGGCCGGCACCTCCGCCCCCTCCGCGATCACGGCGGCGACGGCCCGGCCGTCGGCCAGCAGCTCCGTCAGGCCCTTTTCCATGGCGAGCGCCAGATCCTCCGGCCCCTCGGCCTCCGACGGGTGGACGGCACGGGAAATTCGCAGGGTGCCGTCGCCCTCCAGCACCGCGCCCAGGGCGGCGGCGATCTCGGCGAGGGTGACCGGGGCGGCGGGGGAAACGGGAGTCATGGCGGCGCTCTGGCTGTCGGTCCGAAGAGGCCGGGACGCTACCACGGCGGGCCGGTGCTGGCGAGGGCCAGCGCTTTTTGTCATTCCCCGGTCTGCAGCAGCGCCCCGCGCACCCGCGCCTGATGGAAGGAATAGAGGAAGGCGGCGCTGCACAGCCCCATGAACAGCGCGTTCAAGCCCACCGCCCAGGCCAGATGGTCCCAGCGCATGGTGCCGTCGAACAGGATGGCGCGCATCCCCTCGAAGACGTGGGCGGAGGGCAGCGACAGGGCCACCCATTGCAGCCAGCCCGGCAGGACGCTGACCGGGTAGTAGACGGCGCTGACCGGGGCCAGCATGAAGACGACGATCCAGGCCAGCCCTTCCGCGCCCATGCCGTAGCGCAGGATCAGCGCCACGATGACCAGCCCCAGCGACCAGCCGAAGACGATCAGGTTGGCGAAGAAGCCGGCCAGCGGCAGCCCCAGGTCGAACAGCGAATAGCCGAACAGCGGGATCGCCAGCAGCGCCGCCGGGACGACGCCGATGATCGTGCGGATCAGGCTCATCCCGAACAGCGCCGCCACCCATTCGCCGGGGCGCAGCGGGCTGACGAAGAGATGGCCCAGGTTGCGCGACCACATCTCCTCCAGGAAGGACACCGACACGCCGAGCTGCCCGCGGAACAGCACGTCCCACAGCAGCACGGCGCTGACCAGCACCCCCGCCCCCTGCGCCACCCAGGCGCTGGAGGAGGCCATGAACTGGTTGATGTAGCCCCACAGGATCATCTGCATGGTCGGCCAGTAGGCCAGTTCCAGGAAGCGCGGCCAGGAGCCGCGCAGCAGATACCAGTAGCGCAGCACCATCGCCCCGACCCGGCGCAGCGAGAAGGCGGGGTTGGCAAGGCCCAGGACGGCGGCGTCACTCGGCGGCATCGGCGGCCTCCCGGCTGGCGTCTTCCCCATTGGTGCGGTCGCGGGCGATGTCGAGGAACACGTCCTCCAGCGAGGTCCGGCCATAGCGCGCCAGCAGCCCCGACGGCGACCCGCGGTCGACGATCCGCCCCTGGCGCATCATCAGCACGTCGTCGCACATCCGCTCCACCTCCAGCATGTTGTGGGAGGCGAGCAGGATGGTGGCCCCGGACTCCAGGCGGTAGCGCTCCAGATAGGTGCGGATCCAGTCCGCCGTGTCGGGGTCGAGCGAGGCGGTCGGCTCGTCCAGCAGCAGAAGCTCCGGCCGGTTGAGCAGCGCCTTGGCCAGCGCCACCCGCGTCTTCTGCCCCGCCGACAGCCCGCCGGAGGGGCGCTCCAGGAAACGGGTCAGTTCCAGATGCTCGGCCAGTTCCTCGACCCGCCGCTTCACCCCCTTCAGGCCGTAGAGATGGCCGTAGACGGTCAGGTTCTCCCGCACGGTCAGCCGGTGCGGCAGCTCCACATAGGGCGACGAGAAGTTCATGCGGGGCAGCGCCGCGTGGCGGTGGCGCACCATGTCCACCCCCAGCACCTCCACCGTGCCGGAGGTCGGCAGCAGCAGACCGAGCAGCATGGAGATGGTCGTCGTCTTGCCGGCCCCGTTGCCGCCGAGAAGCCCGGTGACCGCCCCCACCGCGACGGTGAAGGAGATGCCGTCCACGGCGGTGACCTCGCCGGACCGGGCGGTGCCGTAGCGTTTGGTCAGGGTCTCGACCCGGATGGCGTGCTGTTTTGCGCATTGATCCATAGGCGGAGAATATGGCCGCTTGGCGCGCAAACGCCAGAGTGGCAAAACAGCACCCGAGCCATTCGATGTGACGCCGCGGGAAGAGCGGCTCTGCCGGAAAGTCCGTTCATGCCCGCAACCGCCGCCGCCTCCCTTCGCCACGCCATGACGCACGCCGGCCGGCCGGGCCCGGCGCAGTGGACCAACCTGGACGGGCGCGTCACGCTGCGCACCCTGATCCTGATCCGCTGGATCGCCGTGATCGGGCAGCTCGCCACCGTGGCGACGGTGCAGCTCGTCATGGGCTTCCCGCTGCCGCTGGGGCCGGTGCTGGCGGCCATCGGCGCGTCGGTCCTGCTGAACCTCGTGGCGATGGCCCAACGCGGCGGGCGGCTGCGGCTGGCCGACCGCGACGCCGCGCTCTATCTCGGCTACGACATGCTGCAGCTCACGCTGCTGCTCTATCTGACCGGCGGCCTCGCCAACCCCTTCGCCATCCTGCTGCTGGCCCCGATGACGGTGGCCGCGGCGATCCTGTCGCGCTACAGCGTGGTGCTGCTGACCGGGCTCAACCTCGTCTGCCTGACCGTGCTGGCGCTGTGGCACTTCCCGCTGCCCTGGCCGGAGCCGATGCCCTCGGTCGCCCCGCTCTACGCCTTCGGCATCTGGCTGTCGCTGTCGGTGTCGGCCGGCTTCATCAGCGGCTACGTCTTCCGCGTGGCCGAGGAGGCGCGGCGCTTCGCCAACGCCCTGTCGGCCTCGCAGGTGGCGCTGGCGCGCGAGCAGCGGCTGTCCTCGCTGGGCGCGCTGGCCGCCGCCGCCGCGCACGAGCTGGGGTCTCCGCTCGGCACCATCGCGGTGGTGGCGAAGGAGTTGCTGCACGACATGCCGCCGGACAGCCCCTACACCGAGGACGTGGCGCTTCTGCAAAGCCAGGTGATGCGCTGCCGCGAGATCCTGGCGGAGCTGGCCCGCAAGCCGGAGGCCGACGGCGGCGACCCGTTCGAGCGGCTGCCCCTGACCGCTTTGGTGGAGGCGGCGGGCGCGCCGCACCGGCTGGGCCACATCCAGTTCACGGTCGAGCGCAGCGACGGCTCCGTCGGGGAGGAACCGATCGTCCGCCGCAGCCCGGAGATCATCCATGGCCTGGGCAACTTCATCCAGAACGCCCACCAGTTCGCCGGCGGGCGGGTGACGGTCGCCGCCTCCTGGGACGCCCGGTCGGCGACGGTGGTGGTGATGGACGACGGGCCGGGCTACCCCGCCCATCTGCTGAGCCGCATCGGCGAGCCCTATCTGTCCGCGAGAAGCGAGCGGTCGGGACATATGGGGCTGGGAATCTTTATTGCACAAACGCTGCTAGAGAAAACAGGCGCCCTTGTAGCCTTTAGCAATAACCGTAGCGGCGGCGCGCGAGTTGTCGTACGTTGGGACCGTGGTGTCTTAGAACCAGAGGACTAGTGGTGGATAGCGCGATGACCACGGACGAGAGTCCAACGGGCGAAACCGCCAAGCTGACGTTCACGGGTGACGTTACCCGCAGCCTCCTCATCGTCGACGACGACGCGCCTTTCCGAACCCGCCTCGCGCGCGCCATGGAAAAGCGCGGTTTCAACGTGGTCGCCGTGGACAGCGTGCAGCTCGGCATCGACGTCGCCCAGGAATCGGCCCCGGCCTTCGCGGTGGTCGACCTTCGGCTGGCCGACGGCAGCGGCCTGGACGTGGTCAAGACCCTGCGCGACGCCCGCCCCGACGCCCGCATCGTCATGCTGACCGGCTACGGCAACATCGCCACGGCGGTCGCCGCGGTGAAGGCCGGCGCGGTGGATTACCTGCCGAAGCCGGCGGACGCCGACGCCGTCGAATCCGCCCTTCTGGCCGACGGCCGCCCGCTGCCCTCCCCGCCGGAAAACCCCATGTCCGCCGACCGCGTGCGGTGGGAGCACATCCAGCGCGTGTTCGAGCAGTGCGACCGCAACGTCTCCGAAACCGCCCGCCGGCTGAAGATGCACCGCCGCACCCTGCAGCGCATCCTGAACAAGCACGCCCCGCGGGGGTGATGGCGATCGCAGGACCGTAAAGAACGCCCCCTCACCACACCGGTGAGGGGGCGTTCTTGCATGCGGGATGCGCATCCCCATTCTCCGGCCCATCGGTCGGCAACCTTTGATGCCGCAAAGACAACCAAGCCCTTTGGATAGGCAACCGGTCGTAGTTTCTCCGGCGAATATTCACATATTCACTATCCCTCATCGCCCATCGTCTTATTCTTCTAGTGACGGCACAAAGGAGCCGACTGACATCCCCATTGCCGCAGAGCAAAAGGCAAATGTATGTAATTTAATTTGCTTGAGAGTCGGACCGGCTCTGCATTAGGGTTATGGGATACGCTGAAATTTCGGGACAGGACCGATGCCTTTTCCGGCACGAGCCGCAACCACCCAGCCAGCCGCCTCGCAGAAAGGCGGCGCCTTCGGGAAGCCGCTGGGACCATCTTTGACGCAGCCCAACCCGCCGCCGTCCTGGATCGGTTTCGCGCTGGTGAAGGATGGGGTGAACGCGCTGAAGCAATCCATCATGGACCGGCTGGCAACCAGGGCCGCCCGGCAAGGTTATCGCATTCCGTCGGAGGACGAGATCGAGGCCGGAATCCGGAGCTTTCAGGACGCCTTGAACCGTCAAAGCGCGGAAACTGTTGTGAAATCCAAAAAGAACCAAATCTGAAAGCGCCTGGTCGTTCGGACCGGCTCTGCAAAACCTACAGTTTTACGAATGCATATTCATGACGTCATCACAAACTGACGCCGATCCAGAGTTATTGATAAACGCTGTCTTCGGTGCATTCAAAACAAAATATGAATTCTACATGGCTGAGCGGCGCCCGAACCCCATTCACATGACGCTAGGGATCAACAGCCCTGAAGTCAAAAAGACATCTTTAAGAATTTCAAAAACCGTGAACAGTGAAATTTTTCGCCTGAAGTCCCATTTTTCTCTAAAAAACATACTTGCCCTTTGGAACTTCAGAAGAACAAAAGGCCGGATTTTTCTTTTTGAAGCCCTTTATCGGCCGCTGATCCAGGTCGAATGCGCCGAAGGCGCTGATATTTACACCCACGAAGCCAATCTCAACTTCGCTTACATTCTTTGCATATCGCAGATCGCCGATGTTCGGACGGCACCGGACCTCCCCGGGAAGTTGACCTCCGACATCAAGGATTATCAGGGAATCATCGGGATGGCACGGTCCCCAGCCTTCGATACCGCGGTCAATCTGAGGGTTTTCCAAGCAATTGCCGCACTGGTCGGTTCATAAGGACCGGCATGGGCGGAGGGGGCGTGGCCATATCCGGGCCACGCCCCCTCCCACGGAATTCACTTCCTGATCGGGCAGCTCCGCACGCCGAACAGGGTGTAGGCCGGGCAGAAGCCGACCACCGCGGTCAGCAGCGGGACGAGGCCGATCCAGCCCCAGGGGGTCTGCGGGCCGACGAAGACGAGGGCGATCAGGACGAGGCCGACGATGGCGCGCAGCGCGCGGTCGATGGTGCCGACGTTGACGGGCATGGTTGCACCTTAAGGATTGGTGTGGGCGGTTGGTGCGCCCATCCAAGCCCCTTTCCGTCCGCCGGTCTGTGACTCCGTCACACGCCGTCCGTGCGCTCCAGCGCCAGCAGCGCGTCAGGATCGCACACCCCGACGCGCCCGCGCGACAGCTCCACGAAGCCGCGCCGCTCGAACTCCTTCAACTGGCGGCTGACCACCTCGCGCGCCGTGCCCAATTCGACGGCCAGCGTCTGGTGGGTGGTGTCCAGCCCGCCGCGGGCATCGCGGTGATCGACCAGGAAGCGGGCCAGCCGCAGGTCGATGCGCCCGAAGGCCACCTCCTCGACCAGCATCATCATGCCGAGCAGCCGCGTGCCGAAGGAGGCGAAGACGACGTCACGGAACACCGCGGAGCGCGCCAGCAGTTCATGGAAGGCCGCGGCCCCGAGCGCGATGGCCTCCAGGTCGGTTTCCGCCACCCCCTCGGCGCTGTAGTCGGCGCGCGTCATCAGGCAGGCGGTGGTCAGGATGCAGGTTTCGCCCGCCCCGACGCGGTAGAGAACGATCTCCCGCCCGGTCTCGGCGGTCATCTGGACCCGCACCGTTCCGTCCAGGAGCATGAGAAAATTGTGGCACAGGCTGCCGATGCGGAACAGCACCGTGCCGCGCGGCACCGCCATCCGCGCCCCCTGCGCGCGCAAAAGGGCCTGTGCGTCCGGCTCCAGAACCGACAGCGCTGGGAACGCGCCCACCCAGGCGTCGCCAGCCTTTTCAACATCTTGCGGCAGCATGCCCGGTCCCCTTCGATCGACCATGACCATTATCCGCGAAGGGGCTTCCCCGGTCCACCCAAAGGACCGGCCCATCCAATGGTGTCTCCGGGGAGGGTACCCAATGAGCGTGTCTTCCCCACCATATGCCCTCCGGGCAGCATGAAACGGCCGGACGGTCGATGGCGTTCTAGGCAATCGTAACGCCCCGAACGGGGTGCCGTTCGGCATGCGAGGAGGAACCCGCTTTGGCCACCCAGGACATTCAGGATCAACCCCAGCGGCGGCAGGCGGCACCGGTTTCGGCACCGGTCTCGTTCGACCTGTCCACCGCGGCGGCCAGCGCGGTGCGCCGCACCACCGGCATGCTGCTGCGCCACAAGCTGCTGATCGGGACGGTGATCGTGCTGGGGACGGGCATCGCGGGTCTCGTCGCCCTGCGCATGACGCCGCTCTACACCGCCCAGACCCTGATCATGGTGGAGCACCGCAAGAACCAGGTGATGAACTACCAGGAGGTCGTCTCCGGCCTCTCGACGGAGCTCGGCGCCCTGCAGAGCGAGGTGGCGATCCTGAAATCCCCCGCCTTCGCCGAGAAGGTGGTCGACAAGCTCGGCCTGATGAACGACCCGGAGTTCAACGCGGCGCTGCGGCCCGAGCAGACCAACTGGTTCTATTACCTGAACCCGAAGAACTGGGTGCCCGACTCCTGGTGGAACAGCGCCCGCGGCGACCGCCCCGAGATCACGCTGAGCCCGGAGGAGAAGACGGCCAACGAAAGGACCTCGGTCGTCAACAGCTTCATCGAAAATCTGGCGGTGCGCCCGCAGGGCCGGTCCTACGTCATCGCCGTGGATTTCGACAGCGAGGACCCGCGCAAGGCCTCGCTCATCGCCAACACCATCGGCGAGATGTACCTCGTCGACCAGCTTGACGAGAAGTTCAAGGCGGCCAAGCGCGCCACGGCCTGGCTGGAGGAGCGCATCACCGAGCTGCGCCGCGAGGCCAAGACGACCGGCGAGGCGGCGGAGAAGTACCGCGCCGAAAGCGGCCTGACCAACGCCAACGGCGAAACCACCCTGATCGCCCAGCAGCTGGCCGAGCTGAACACCAGCTACGTCCTGGCCCGCACCAAGCGGCAGGAGGCGGAGGCCAAGCTGCGCGAGGTGACCACCCTGGCGCAGAGCCCGCGCGGCGTGTCGGCCATCGGCGATGTGCTGGGGTCCCCCCTGATCCAGGCGCTGCGCCAGCAGGAGGTCGAGCTTCAGCGCAAGATCGCCGACGCCGCCAACAAGTACGGCGCCCGCCACCCGACGCTGACCGCGCTGCAGAGCGAGCTGCGCGACCTGCAGGGCCAGATCAAGGCCGACGTGGGCCGCATCGTCCAGAACCTGAGCAACGAGGTGGAGGTCGAGCGGGGACGCGAGGCCGCCCTGAAGGCCAACCTCGACCAGCTCCAGGCCCAGCGCAACCAGCAGCAGGAATCCAACGTGACCCTGCGCACGCTGGAGCGCGACGCCGAGACCTCGCAGACCATGTACGAGGCCATGCTGACCCGCTTCCAGGAGATCGCCGGCCAGACCGAGATCCAGCAGCCCGACGCCCGCATCGTGTCGGAGGCGGCGATCCCCCTGAACCCGTCGCAGCCCAACAAGAAGATGATCGTTCTGCTGGCCCTGATCGCCTCGGCCACGCTGGGCGTTCTGCTGGCGATGCTGCGCGAGCAGTCGGAGCGCGGCTTCCGCAGCCCGCACCAGTTCGAATCGGCGACCGGCGTGCGCTCGCTGGGCATCGTCCCGGCCATCGGACGGCGGCGCCGCGGCACCTCGCCCGCCGCCTACGCCATCGACAAGCCGATGTCGGCCTTCGCCGAGGCGATGCAGAACCTGCGCACCACGCTGCTGCTCGCCAACCCGGACGGTCACCAGCGGGTGATCCTGTTCAGCTCCTCCGTCCCCGGCGAGGGCAAGAGTTCGATCGCCGCGGCCTTCGCCCGCATCTGCGCCAACGCCGGCCAGAAGACGATCATCCTGGACTGCGACATGCGCCGCAAGGGGCTGCACCCGATGCTGGGGCTGGAGAACCGGCACGGCCTTTACGAGGTGCTGTCCGGCGAATGCGCGCCGAACGAGGTGATCCAGACCGACCCGCGCACCGGCCTGCATTTCATCGCGTCGGGCCGCGGCTCCGCGCTGCCGCAGGACATGCTGGGCTCCAGCCGGATGCACCAGCTCATCTCGCGGCTGGCGCTGGAATACGACCGGGTGATCCTGGACAGCCCGCCGGTGCTGGCGGTGTCGGAGGGCAAGCTGCTGGCGGCGCTGGCCGACCAGACGGTCTTCATCGTGCATTGGGGCAAGACCAAGCGGGAGACCGCCATGGCCGGGCTGAAGGAGATCGTCGAGGCGGGCGGCGAGGTCGTCGGCGTCCTGTTCTCCCAGGTCGATATCCGCCGCCACGCCCAATACGAGTTCCCGGACAGCGGGCGCTACCACGGCTACCGCCGCTACTACGCGAACTGACCGCGGCGCCGTCCCTTATACACATATGACGCCGCCGACGCACCACCCTGTGTGAGACTCGGGGGGGTCC
>NZ_WHOR01000161.1:0-13143 GCF_013340925.1 Azospirillum formosense | reverse complement strand
CCCGGGAGGGGGGGGGGGGGGGCCGGCGGGGGGCGTGCGGGAGGGGGGGAGGACCGCCGAGAATCAGCGTCTCGATCCTCGCTCGACCCTCATCCGCCCGCTTTCGCGGGCACCCTCTCCCGGGACGGGAGAGGGGTTCAAGAGCAGACGTCATCACCTCTGTTAATCGCGTCGCACGGGTGGCGGTGTGCCGCCGGGACGGGTATAGTGCGGGGGCTTGTTCGCCTCATGTTTTTCAGGACCCCACCGCCTTGGACCAGACCTCCGCTCCCACCCCCCAGTCCGCCACCATCGCCGAACGCGTGGCCAAGACCGGCATCGACGAGGCGATGATCGAGGCCCTCGTCCGTACCTTCTATGGCAAGATCCGCGACGACGCCCTGCTCGGCCCGGTTTTCGGCGCGGCGATCACCGACTGGGAGCCGCATCTTCTGAAGATGATCGACTTCTGGTCCTCGGTCGCCCTGCTGACCCACCGCTACGACGGACGCCCCCTCCCCGCCCATGTCCGTTTCGACATCGGGCCGGTGCATTTCGAGCGCTGGCTGGAGCTGTTCCGCGAGACGACGGCCGAGGTCTGCACGCCCGAGGCCGCCGCCTTCTTCGAGGACCGCGCGGCCAACATCGGGCGCAGCATCCAGATGGGGGTGGATTTCTTCCGCAAGCAGGCCGCCGCCGACGCTGGCGCCGGGACCGGCGCCTGATCAGGCGCCCCGCACCGGCTTGCCCTTCACGCCCCAGCTCTCCGTGAAGTCGCGCACGCCGGGGATGGTCATCATATGGGCGTCCTTGACGTAGACGAACTGCTTGGGACCGAGTTCGTACTCCGTCATGGTGATGCCCTTGGCCCGGCAGCGCTTCTGCTCCTCCGCCCCGATGCGGCGGTCGGACACCACCATGTCGGGATGCTCCAGCCCCACCCCGGCGCAGAAGCTGCGGAAGCCGCTGTTGGTGCCCTCGGCGACGAGGCGCGGCTGTGTGTCGGGCGTGCTGTTGAAGCGGCTGGCCGCGCTGCTGACCGCACCCCGCATGGACGGGCTGCCGACGATCCAGACCCCGCGCTCCTCGGGCGGCGGCTTCGGCACGGTCGGGGGCGGCAGGGTGGCGGTCTGCTGCGGCGGCGGGAATCCCGGAAACTGGCAGCCGGCCAGCGCCGCCGCGACGGCGACCATGGCAAGGCCTTTCGACAGGGATGGCACTTTGTTGTCTCCTCCATAAGCCTCGCACGGTGCGGCGCCGCAGGCGCCGCTGGTGGTAGCAACGCTCAAGCCGGCCCGATGGCTCCAAGATGACGAGCCAGCACGGCTTCGAGAAGGCGGGGGGTCACCGGCTTGTGCATCAGGCCAAGACCGTGCTTGGCGGCGTCGCGCTGCGGTTCCGGCCCGATCTCACCGGTCACGATGAGACCCGGCACGTCGGCGCCGAACAGGTCGCGGATGCGCAGGATGGCCTCGGTGCCGACCCGGCCCTGGCGCAGCCGGTAATCGGCCAGCACGATGTCGGGCCGCCTCCCGCCCCCGCGCAAGCGCTCCAGCGCTTCGCCGGTGCTCCCGGCGGTCAGCACCTCGAACCCCCATTCGCCGAGCATCACCGCCAGCCCCATCAGAACGATGGCGTCGTCCTCCACGACCACGGCCAGCCGCCCACCCCCGGTCGCCGTCATGGCATCGGCCCGCGCCATCCGGGCGGCGGGCGGCGGGGGACGCGGCGCATCGTGGCGGACCAGCGGCACGCTGATCGAGAAGATCGAGCCGCGCTCCGGACGCGACACCAGATCCACCGGATGGTCGAGCAGCCGCGACAGCCGGCGCACGATGGCGAGCCCCAGGCCGAGTCCCTGGTCGCGGTCGCGCTCGGGGTTGCCGATCTGGTGGAACTCCTCGAAGATGCGCTCCCGCTGGTCGGGCGGAATGCCCAGGCCGGTGTCGTGCACCTCGACGCACAGGCGCTTGCCCTGGGGCCGGCAATCGACCATGACGCGGCCGCGGTCGGTGTAGCGGATGGCATTGTCGACCAGATTGCGCAGCATCCGTCCCAGCAGGACGCGGTCGCTGCGCACCGTCCCCGTGAAGGGAACGACCCGCCAGTCCAGCCCCTTGGCTTCGGCCAGCGGGGCATAGGCGGCGGACAGCGGGCCGAGCAGGTCGGCGACCGGAAATTCCTCGATCTGAGGCGCCACCACCCCGGCGTCGAGGCGCGACACGTCGAGCAGGCTGTCCAACAGATCCTTCAGCGTGTCCAGCCCCTGCTGAAGCCGGTCCAGTGCCCGCTGCCCGGCCTCGCCGGTGACATGGGAGCCCAGCGCGCCGGCGAACAGCAGGATCGATTGCATGGGCTGGCGCAGGTCGTGGCTGGCTGCCGCCAGGAAGCGGCCCTTCGAGCGATCCGCCTCCTCCGCCGCCTGCTGGGCGCGCCGGATGTCGTGGATGTCCACCGCGGTGCCGATCCAGGAGACGATGGCGCCCCTTTCCCGCACCGGCACCACGCGGCACTGGTGCCAACGCCATGCCCCATCCGCGCGCCGCATCCGGATGTTGCTCTGATAGGGCGAGCCCGCGGCGATCGACCGCGTCCTCAGCTCCAGATAGGCGGGGCGGTCGTCCGGATGGAACCCCTGCCAGGCGGACATTGTGTCCGGATCCTGGCCGGTGTAGGCGCGCAGCTCCTCATTGTAGTATTCGGGAGTGCCGTCCGGCCGGTTGATCCACATGAGCAGCGGCGTGTTGTCCACCAGCGTGCGGAACCGTGCCTCGCTCGACCGCAGCGCCTCCTCCGCGCGCTTGCGGGCGGTGATGTCGCGGGCCACGCCGACGACGCCGATGGCCGCACCCCAGGCGTCGCGCAGGGGCATCACGCTGATCATCAGGACGCGTTTGCCCTCCTCCGTCGGGAAGGGCAACTCCTCCTCCACCGTTTCCTCTCGCCCGGTGGCGATCACCCGTCCGCACAGGTCGTCAAGCCTTGCGGCCTCCTCCGGCGGGAACAGATCCTCGTCGGTCAGGCCCGCCACCTCCTCCCGCATCCGTCCCAACAGGCGCGCGGTCGCGGAGTTGACCAGAGTGAAGCGGCGCTCGCGGTCCTTGGCGAAGATCGGGTCGGTGACGCTCTCCAGAAGGCTTTCCAGCAGGGCGTTCTTGTCCCGAAGCAGCGCCTCCGCCGCCTGGGCGGCGCGGTGGGCGGCCTGGGATTCCATCTCATGCATGGCGAGGCGGGCAAACTCCTCCAGGTCCCGCTCGTCCTCCGCGCTGAACTCCGGATGGGGCTTGTGATCGAGCACGGAGAAGGTTCCGATGCGCAACCCATCCGGCGCGATCAGCGGCGCCCCGGCGTAGAAACGCAGGTGCGGCGGCCCGGCCACCAGCTCATGGTCGGCGAAGCGCTTATCTTCCCGTGTGTCGCGTACGACCAGAACCGCATCGCCGAGGATGGTTTGGGCGCAGAAGGACAGCCGGCGCTCAAGGACCATCGTATCCAGCCCATAGCCGGCCTTGGACCATTGCCGCGTCTCGTCCACCAGATTGACCATCACGATGGGCATGCGGAAATGGCGGGCGCCCAGCCGGGTCAGCCGGTCGAAGGACGCCTCCGGCGGCGGGTCCAGCACGCCATAGCTCTTGAGCCGGTCGAGCCGGGCGCGCTCATCCGATGGCCATGGCGGCTCGATGCTGCTCAACGTCACCCCTTACGAACAAGACGCGGTTAAGACGCTGAAGGTCGGGCGCAGACGCCCCTGAACCATGATGTGGGCAGGGCCAAGGCTTATGGAAAGACGCGGAACCGCTTTCCCTTCCGCCTCCCTCCGGTCTGCGGCACAATTGCTTTGAATGCAAACACTTTGAGTCCGGGCAAAGAGCCACCCGCGACCCCACATGACCAGAAGCCGTTCCCCGTCCCCATCCGGAGCACAGCATGAAGGACAGCAGGCCGAACCACGAATCCGCCGCCTACCGCATTGCCTTCGAGGACCGTGATTTCCTGTTGAGCGAGCCGATGCGCGGGGTGCGCTTCATGCTCGAATACGCCAAGCCAGAATCCGAGCTGAAGGCCTGGGGCATCCGCTCCACCATCGTGGTCTACGGCAGCGCGCGGGTCCCCTCGCCCGAACGGGCGGAGCAGCTTCTCCGCGACGCGCGTACGCCGGAGGAGCGGCAACTGGCCGAACGGCGGGCCAAGCAGGCGGCCTGGTACGAGGAGGCGCGGACCTTCGGCCGCATCGTGTCGGAGCGCGGCGGCGCCCTGGCGCCCACCGAGGACGGGCAGCGCGACAACGTGATCGCCACCGGAGGCGGCCCCGGCCTGATGGAGGCCGCCAACCGCGGCGCGCAGGAGGCCGGGGCGCCGAGCATCGGCTTCAACATCAGCCTGCCTCAGGAGCCGCACCCCAACCCCTACAGCACGCCGGAGCTGACCTTCCGCTTCCATTATTTCGCCATCCGGAAAATGCATCTGGCAATGCGCGCCAACGGTCTGGCGATCTTCCCCGGCGGCTTCGGCACCTTCGACGAGGCCTTCGAAATCCTGAACCTGCGCAACACCAACAAGGCGTCCCGCCTGCCCATCGTCTTCGTCGGGCGCGACTATTGGAACGAGGTGGTGAACTTCCGGGCGCTGGCCGACCACGGGATGATCAGCGCCGGGGACCTCGACCTGTTCGACATCGCCGATACGGCGGAGGAGGCATGGGATTGCATGACCCGGCTCGGTCTCAAGCGCGGCAATCCGCCGCTCGGCCCCGCCGGCACCGGCATGTCCGCCGCCGACGAGGAGACCTGGCTCAGCCGGGCGGCGGGCTGTCGGCGGCAGCCGGTGCAGTCGGGGCGGGAGCGTTCAGCGCCAACCGCCCGACGCCCGGGATCTTGACCGCGAGATCGAAGGGATCGACCCCGAAGGTCATGCCCAGCAGGTTGACCTCGAACCCCTCCTCCTTGGCCAGGAGCAGACCGGCGAGGCCGAACAGGCTGACCTGCCAGCCAGTGCCGCTCGGTGCCCGCGCGATCAGGCCGGTGCCCAGATAGTCCTTGCCCAGCGCCGTGGAGGGCAGGTCGAGCCGCAGGTCCGGCACCGCCCGCCCCACCCAGGCGGCGAAGGTGTTGCTGTTCGGACCGGGCCAGATGCGGTATTCCCCGGCGTAGGGGTAGCTCCGGGCGGCCTCGGCGATCTTGGGGATGGCCGCCTCGGCGGCGGGGCCGCGCAACTCGGCCAGCACGGCGGGGGCGGGGCCGAACCAGCCCCCGTCCGGATCGCGGTTGCTGACCGCCACCGCCGGCAGGCCGCGGTAGACCCGCCAGCCGATCACCTCATAAACGGTGTAGGCCGACGCCCCCGCCGGCTTCACCGCGAACCATGGGTGCGTGCCGAAGGCGCCGCGCCAGGACAGGGCGCGGGCGGCGTAGACCTGCACCACCGCCTCCGGCGTCGTGGCGGGATCGGGGGCGAGGCCGACGGACCTGCGGTCCGCCCGGCTCCAGTCCACGCCCAGCGTCGCCGTTCCCGACGCGATCACGAAGGCCGGACCGGCCAGCAGCAGGACCAGCGTCATCAAAATCACCAGGATGGTGGCCGCCATTCTTTTCTGCACCGCTCCCTCTCGCCTGATGGGCCGTTTCCCAGATAGGCTGTCATCGCCCTGCCCGCCACCGATGTTGTACGTTGAGGACCATCCGGATGGTTCACCGAAGGAGCGTTCCAATGCCCGCCACCGACCTGAACGACCTCATGGACCGCATCACCCGGCAGGCGCCGACCCGCGCCGCGACGATGGAGGTCGCCCGCGCGCTCGGCTGGACCACGGGACCGAGCCGCAAGGGGTGGAAGGTGGTCCAGCCCACCGGCTATGTCGGCGGCATGGTCATCCCGCCCAGCGCCGACACCGCCGCCGCGGAGGCATGGTTCGATCCCGAGGGGACGGAGCGCGGTCTCGCCGGTCCCAACGCCGAGTTTCCGCCCTACCTGACCAGCCTGGACACCGCCCTGTCCGCCGTCCCCGCGGCGGAGCGCTCGGCCACGCTGCGGGGCGCGTTGGACCGCCACCGGGCATGGCAGGAGGAAACGGGGCGGGACGACGCGGCGCTCGGTCGCCTGCCGGCCTTCGTCATCGCGGCGTGGCTGTCGGTTAAGCCGGTGGCGTGAGGAACGTCACTCCGCGGCACCGCTCTCCTTGCCGGAACCGTTCATGGCCTGGGCGGCGGCAAAGCCGATGATCCGGTTGGCCGCCTCCGGATCGTCCACCCGCACCACCACGCCGCGCCCGACCAGATGGATTCCGTGGTCCTGGAAGGCGCGGATCAGACGATGGTAGGCCTCGCGCCGGATGACGAACTGCTCGTTGGGCTTGGTGATGAACTTGACGCCGATGATCGCCGCGTCGTCCTCCACCCGCCGCACGCCCTGGGACTTCAGCGGCTCGATGAAGCTCGGCCCCATCTCCGGGTCGGCGGACAGCTCCTTGCCGACCTCTTTCACCAGCTTCTTGACCAGCCCCATGTCGGTTTCCGGCGGAACGCGGAATTCCAGGCGCATCAGCGCCCAGTCGCGGCTGTAATTGGTCAGCGCCTTGATCTGGCCGAAGGGCAGCGTGTGCACCGCGCCGCGGTGATGGCGCAGCTTCAGCGAGCGCAGGGAGATGCCCTCCACCGTGCCGCGCAGTTGCCCGACCTCCACGTAGTCGCCCATGTGGAACGCGTCCTCCAGCAGGAAGAAGACGCCGGCCAGGATGTCGGCGATGGTCGATTGCGCGCCCAACCCGATGGCGATGCCGACCACCCCCGCCCCGGCCAGCAGCGGTCCGATCTCGATGCCCAACGAGGACAGGGCGATCATGACCACAATGACGACCAGAACAACCTGAAGGAACTTCCGCAGCAGCGGCAGAAGGGTCGCCAATCGCTGGCCACGCGACGACACCCCGTCATGCCGGGCCTCCTCCAGCGTCCGGTCAATCGCCCGCACGACCATCGTCCAGGCAACGTAGCCCAGCAGCAGCACCACCGTCACGTTGAACAGCAGCCGCAGGGCGATGCCGGTCGCCCCGCTGGCCTTCTCCACCCGGAATCCCCAGATGGCCGCCGTGGCGAAGATTCCGACGACGAACAGGGCCGACCACAACGCCCGCATCACCCGCGCCACCGCCGCCTTCCCGGCCTCCGTCTCCTCCCCCCGGTAGAAGCGGGCGAGCGGGCGCTGGGCCATCAGCGCGATGGCCGGCACGGCCAGCGCCACCAGCAGGCTGGCGAGCATCCGCGGCCCCGTCGCCGGCTCCAGCCGCACCGCCGCCGCCGCGACGACCAACCACAAGGCGACGAGATAGACCGATGCCGCCACCGCCCACAATCCCAGCGTAGGGTGGTCCTTCACCTCGACGCCCAATGGGCGGGCGATGGCCCGCGCCACCGGAGCACGCCCGCGCCACACGCGGTACAGCAGATAGAGGAAGGGCACGGTGCTCAGCGGCAAGCCGATGGCGACGATGGCATTCCCACCGACCCCCAGCGCCAGCAGAAGATCGATCAGTCCGAGCACCGTCGCGGCCAACGTCACGGTGATCACGCCCGTGCGGTGCAGCGCGCGCGCGTCGGCGTCCTCCAGGGGGATCAGGCGCAGCCTGGGGCGCCTCGGCGCGCACAGGAAGCGGATCAGGCGGTCGGTCAGCAGAACGGTCAGCGCCGCCTGGAGCACCGCCAGAAGGACGGCTGGGGCCGCTGGATGCGGCGGTCGCACGATCGCATAGACGATCAGCACCCCGAACGCGAAAGCACCCACCGGCACCAGCCCCAGCACGAAGCGCAGCGCGCCCGTCAGCAGTGGCGCCCCATCGTCCAATTCCAGCTTGCCGATCGGCCCCGCCGGGACCCGGCGTGTCAGCAGCAACGCCGCCGTCCCCGCCGCGAAGAGGATCAACAGGCCGCGCAGCAGGCGCAACGGGTGCACCGCCGCCTCCCGCCCGTTGGGGCGGGCGAATGCATCCGACAGGATGGTGGGAAGCTGTGGATAGGTGGCGGCGACCGCCTCCAGACGCTCGGCATACACCTCCAGCGCCGTCGCCGGTCCCCCGGCCCCAGGTGCATGGGCATCGGGCGTCTGCGCCACGGCCGATGCGAACGGCGAGGCTGCAAACAGCAGGGCGGCAAGCAGGGCAAGGGCCGGCCACCGGGCCAACGTGCGGCGCTTCCCCAAATACTCGTTCATAGGGGCCATTCTGCGGGGCCATCCTGCCGGAAAGCGATGGAGCGGTGCCCATCGGGCGGAAACGTCCGCGCCGATTGAGCCCGCGCCGACTGCGTGGACCGAAGACGCGAAACGCTCGCCTGCCCCTCGATCAGGAAGCCAGTACGTTACCGTTGCCTAGCGGACGGCCCTGCGGCGGAACGCGCACTGTGATCCTGACTTTGGACCACCCCGAAGCACCCGAAGCATGGGAACGGAGCACGGGAATGGCCGGAGGCCGCCGCCCGCCAACGGGTGAGGCGTATGTTACCGTAACACTCAGGTTCGTGACCTGCCGTCACATGCGGGCATCATCAATCGTTCCTAAAATGCCCGGATTCACCAACGGTCATAAGGAGTCGCCGCATGCGCCTGTTATCCATCCCGTCCTTTGTCTTAGGAGTCCACACCGCCGCGCTGATCGCGACGCTGACCGTTGCCGCTCCGGCGCAGGCACAGTTCGGCCTTTTCCTCGGCGGACGCGGCGGGGTGGATCTCACGGACGAGGATTGGGACCTGTTCCGCAAGGCACTCGGCGACGCCCTGACCCCCATGGAGGAGGGACGGCGCACCGAATGGAACAACCCGAAGACCGGGGTACGCGGCGATGTCATCGTGCAGAAGGTTCATGAGCGCGACGGCGTGCCCTGCGGGGACGTTCAGGCCAATTTCATCCGGCGGACCGTCCAGCCCTACAGGCTGACCTTCTGCAAGATGGCCAACGGACAATGGGCCATCGCGCCCTGATGGGCGCCGAGGCCAGCGCGCCCTGATGGGCGCCGAGGCCAGCGCGCCCTGATGGGCGCCGAGGCCAGAGCGCCCTGACGGGTATGCTTCCGCGTTAGAATCCGGTTTCGCGGATCAGCACGGCCAGCGCGGTGCGCCAGAAGCGATCGGCAAGACTGCGCGCCTCGCCATCCACGCGGGCCACGCCGCGCATCTGGTGGGCGGGTCCCGCCTGCGCCCGGTCCAGCGGCGCCAGGGTCACCCGGTAGACGGCCTCCACCGGCTTCAGGTTGGAGCGCGCGGCCTCGGCGTTCGTCCGCCCCATCGACGGTCCGGTCTGGCTCTCGACCGCGATCGGACCGCCATGGATCGAGGCCAAGGCGGGAACATCCAGTCCCTTCACGCCGACCCGGTCGACCGCCGTCACCCGCGCCGCCATGCGGGGGCGTAGCGGGTCGTCGGCGTGGAACACCGCATCGGCCCCCACCATGACACGGGTGAGGTCGTTCTCGGCCACATAGCCGACCAGTTCACCACCGCCGTCGGCCACGATCTGTCCCAGCGCCAGCGATGGACCTACCCAGCGCCCGGGGCGCAGCGCGTCGGCGATATCGACCACCGTTCCGGCGATGGGCGCACGGATCTCCAGCCGGGCGAGGCTGTCCAACAGACCCTGCCGGTCAGCCAACCCTGCGGCCAAATCCTCCTCCATCACGCGCACCCGGTCCAGCCCGTCGCGGGCGGCCAGCATGCGGTCGATGCGGTCCTGGGCCAGAGCGATGCGCAGTTCCGACTGCTGCAGCTTGTTGGTCAGTTCCGGCGCTTCCAGGCGGAACAGAAGGTCGCCCGCCGCCACGCGCCGGCCGGGCTGGACCAGTACCTCCGCGATGCGCGACGGGACCGGGGCGAACAGGGTCGAGAAGCCCTCCGCCCGCCACACCGACGGCACGGCGATGGTCCCGGTGACCGGCACGAAAGCCAACCAGACCAGCGCGGCCAGGCCGCCCAGGGTCATCAGCAGGTTCCGGTTGGGCCGCAGGCTGCCCCGCCGCTCCCACCATTCCTTCGCCTCGTTGACCAGCGGGCGCAGGATGAACCAGCCGACTTCCACTGCGAACAGCACGATGCCCAGCACCTTGATGAAGACGTGATAGACCAGCCCCGCGATACCGATGAACAGCACCAGCCGGTACACCCAGGTGGCGAAGGCGTAAGCCAGCATCACCCGGTGCAGCCACGGATCGAACCGCTCCGGCACCTCGTCGCCCAGGCCGAACAGCCATTCCCGCAGCCGCCAGCGGGCCAGCGCGAAGGCCCGGTCCTGAAGGTTCGGCACATCCAGCGCGTCGGCCAGCAGGTAATAGCCGTCGAAGCGCATGAAAGGGCTGAGGTTGATCGTCAGGGTGGTCACCCAGCTCACCGTCGCCACGAAGAAGGCGGCGCTGCGCAGCGGCCCGTCGGGCAGGAAGCTCCAGGCCAGCGTGGCGAAGGCGGCCAGCGCCAGTTCCGTCAGCATGCCCGCCGCCGCGATGTGCAGCCGGGCGCGGCGGGATACGAGACGCCACGCGTCGCTGGTGTCGGTGTAGAGCACCGGCCACATCACCAGGAAGGCCACCCCCATGGTCGGCACCCGGCAGCCGAAGCGTTTCGCCGTGTAGGCATGCCCCAGCTCGTGCAGCGTCTTCGTCGCCAGCAGGGTCACGCCGTAGAGCGCCATGCCTTCCAGCGAGAAGAAATGCAGGAAGGTGTGCGCGAAGCTGTCCCACTGGCGCATCGCCAGAATGAGGCCCAGAACCCCCGCGCCGATCACCGTCCACAGCCAAGCGCGGCTGTAGAAGGGCGCGACGTAGCGCACCGTGGCGTTCAGGAAGGCGTCTGGCCGGACCAGCGGGATGCGGAAAAACAGGTAATTGTGCAGCAGCCACATCCACCAGGACGTGCGCCGTGCCGCCGTCTGCTTCGCCAGGAAATCGACGTCGGCGCCCTGGGTCAGGTTGCTGCCGGCCAGAAACCTGTAGAGGCCGACGACGTCCTCCGCCTCCGGCTCCAGGACCGTTTCGGCGGCCACCGCGGCGGCGATGGCGCGGGGCGACCCGTGATGCCAGCGGGCGATCACCTCGAAGGCACCATGGCCGATGCGGAAGTAGCGGTTGCGCACCGGATCGTGGATCGTCCAGCAGGGCGACCCGTCCACCGCCGGCGGGGCCGGCAGCAGCTGAAGCTCCTCGCGCAACGGCGGCAGCCGCACGCTGTCCAGCGGGTCCACCGGCGTGACCGCCGCCGTCCCCGCCGCCGTCCCCGTCGTCATGCCGATGGCGGCGGCGCCCATGGCTCAGAGCCCCACGGTCTGGCGCAGCGCCGCCAGCGGCCGGCGGAACAGGTAGAAGGCCAGCGGCACCCGTTCCCCCTGGATCTTGGCGGTGCCGCGCAACCCGATGCGCGGCGTCGGCTGGTCCGGCGCCAGATCGGCGCGGACGCGGTAGGCCAGGACGCCGCCCGGAGTCAGCCCCGGCTCATAACTGGCGTGCGAAACGGTTGCGCGCAGCGGACGCAGGGGATCGACGTTCAGATAAAGACTGACCTCCGCCCCCTCCTGCAGCACGATCGCGTCGTTGACCGGCACATGCACATCCACCTCCGCGGCCTGCGGATCGGCCAGCGTCAGGATGCGCTCGCCCACGGCAACCGGCTTGCCCAGCCAGTCGTTGGCGTCCGTGAAGACGGCGATGCCGGTCCGTTCCGCCTTCACGGTGACGCGGTCCATCAGGTCACGGGCGAAATCCATCTCCGCCCGGCGCAGTTCCACCTGTGTCTTCAACTGGGCGATGCGCGCCTTGCTCTGCGGGTCGGCGAAGGCCCCCTGGGAGGCGGTCAGCAGTTCCGCCTCCGCCGAGGCCAGCGCCTTGCGCGCCACCTCCAGGCGGCTTTTCAAAACGGTCGCTTCGAACGTGAACAGTGGTTGGCCGGTGCTGACCGGCTCGTTCGGCTGCACGTGGAAACGTTCGATCACGCCTTCCAACGGCGCGCTGACGATCAGCGAGTCGCGCGGTGCGACTTCCGCCGGCGCCAGCGTCGATTGCGGCACGGGGATCGCCAGAACCGCGGCCAGAAGCGCCACCCCTCCCAGCGCCCATATCCCCTTGCGCGCCCGCACGCCGGAACGGCGTCCCGCCCGTGTCAGCGCCCACCAAGCGTGTCCGTAGCCGCCGGACAGCTGCGCGAGCAGCACCTTCTCGCCATCCGTCCAGGCGTCGTCGCGGGCGAGCCACAACACCGCCTCAACGGTGCCGTCAAGCCCCTGCAAGGGCACCCACAACGCCTGCGCCGGTCCCCACTGTCCCCAGTCGCGGGCCAGCGCGGGCGGCACTTCCGTGGCGGCGATGCCGTGCAGGATGCGCGCCTCCGCCCCCGCGGCGATGGCCGAGGCCGCGGCCTCCAGCCAGCGGGTAAAGGGGGCGTCGCGTTCCGGAACGGCGACGTTGGACACGGCTTCCAGCCGCGCCTTGCCCGACGGTGCGATGGTCAGGAAGACCGCCTGCTGGTAGGCAATCATCCGCCGCGTCTGGTTCACGATGAGGAAACGCAGCGCCTCCGGATTCTGGGCCTGCCGGGCCTCCTGCTGCAGGTTCAGGAGAAGCAGGAGGCCGTTCAGCGGGTTGGCCGCTTCCATCCGGACGGATTTGACGTCATCGGGCACCTTTGGCCTCCTCTGGAGGGGCGAAGCGGGCGGTTCCGCTCATGCCGGCAACGAGGTTCGAAACATTGCCCTGCTTGTCGGCCAGCAGCTTGCCCGTCACCTTCAGCGACTGGCTGACCGGGTCGACGCGGGCGCCGATCAGGGCCACCTCGCCGTCCAGAACCTCGCCCGTCTCGTCGATGCGCAGGTCGAACCGCTGCCCAGGCTGCAGCCAGACCAGCCAGGAGGACGGGACGATCAGTTCCACCCGCAGATCGCGGTCGGACAACACCTCGAGCAGGGCCGTGCCGGCGGGGACCGACTCATGCTCGCGAATCCGCTGCTCCACCACCTTGCCGTCGAAGGGCGCCTTCACGTCGCAGCGGCGGACCTCGATCTCCGCCTTGCGCCGGGCGGCGCGGGCGGCCTCGGCCCTGACCTCGGCCATCCCGACCCCCGCCCCGCCAGTGGGCTTCACCTGCCCCAGCCGGGGACTCTTGCCCACCGTGAACGTCGCGGCGCGCAGAGTGGGGCGGGCG
>NZ_WHOR01000160.1:0-13233 GCF_013340925.1 Azospirillum formosense | reverse complement strand
GGACGCCCCCATGACCAACCTCGCCCTCGCCTTCCGTCTGGCCCGCCGCGAGCTGCGCGGGGGGCTGAAGGGATTCCGCATCTTCCTGGCCTGCCTGACGCTCGGCGTCGCGGCGATCGCCGCGGTCAACTCCGTGTCCGGCGGCGTGCTGTCGGGCCTGCAGGCGGACGGACGGGCGATCCTGGGCGGCGACGTCGCGCTGCGGCAGATCTACACACCGCCGACCGACGAACAGCGCTCCTGGCTGGAACAGGCCGGGCGCCTGTCTCAATCGGTGGAGATGCGCGCCATGGCCCGCTCCGCCGACGACCAGCGGTCCACGCTGGTCGAGCTGAAGGCGGTGGACGGCGTCTACCCCCTCTACGGCTCCGTGGCCCTGGCGCCGGAGGGTGACCTGCACACGGCGCTGGCCAACCGCGACGGGCGCTGGGGCGCGCTGGTCGAGGACGGGCTGCTCGACCGGCTGGGGCTGAAGACCGGCGACACGCTGCGCCTGGGCGAGGGCGAGTTCGCCGTGCGCGGCGTCCTGACGCGCGAGCCGGACCGCGCGTCCAACGGCGCCTTCTCGCTGGGGCCGCGGGTGATGATCGCCTTGCCGTCGCTGGAGGGCACCGGCCTGCTCCAGCCCGGCAGCATCGTCTATTGGACCGCCAAGCTGGCCCTGCCGCCGGGCACCGACGTGGCGGCGTGGCAGAAGGCGCTGACCGCGCGCTTCCCCGACGCCGGCTGGCGGGTCCGCGACTTCACCAACGCCTCCCCACAGATCGAGCGCTTCATCGACCGCATGACGCTGTTCCTGACGCTGGTCGGGCTGACCGCCCTGCTGGTCGGCGGGGTCGGGGTGGGCAACGCGGTGCGCAGCCATCTCGATTCGCGCGCCCGCACCATCGCCACGCTGAAATGCCTGGGCGCGCCGGGCGATCTGGTCTTCCAGGTCTATCTGCTGCAGATCCTCGCCCTGTCCGGGCTGGGCATCCTGCTCGGGCTGCTGCTCGGCGCGGTGGCGCCGCTGGGGCTGGGGTCGCTGCTCGACCAGGTGCTGCCCGTCCCCACCCGGATCGGCGTCTACCCGGGCGCCCTGGCTCTGGCTGCGCTCTACGGCCTGCTGACCGCCCTGACCTTCTCGCTGTGGCCGCTGGGCCGCGCGCGGGAGGTGCCGGCGGCGGCGCAGTTCCGCGACGTGGTCGCCCCCGCCGGGGGCCGCCCGCGCGCCGTCTATCTGGCGGCGATGGCGCTGACCGTGGCGGCTCTGGCCGGGCTGGCCGTCGCCACCGCCCACAACAGGATGTTTGCCGCCTGGTTCGTCGGCGGCTCCATCGCCACCTTCCTCGCCTTCCGCCTGGCCGCTTGGCTGGTGGTGCGCGGGGCCGCGGCGGCGGGGCGCCCGCGCCGTCCGGGGCTGCGGCTGGCGCTCGCCAACCTGCACCGGCCGGGCAACCCGACCGGGGCGGTGGTTCTGTCGCTCGGCCTCGGCCTGACCGTGCTGGTCGCCATCGCGCTGATCGAGGGCAACTTCTCCCGCCGGGTCAACGAGACGATCCCCAAGGACGCCCCCAGCTTCTTCTTCGTGGACATCCAGCCCGACCAGTTCGAGCCGCTGAAGCAGACGCTGACCGCCCTGCCCGGCACCAGCGGGTTCGAGGCGGTGCCCAGCTTGCGCGGGCGGATCGAGACGGTGAACGGCCAGCCGGCGGAGAAGGCGCTGATCAACCCCGAGCAGTCCTGGGTGCTGTCCGGCGACCGCGGCGTGACCTACTCCGCCAAGCTGCCCGAGCATTCGGAGATCGTCGCCGGCTCCTGGTGGCCGGAGGACTACAAGGGCACGCCGCTGATCTCCATCCACCAGAACGTGGCGAACGCCTTCGGCATCGGTCCGGGCGCCACCATGGGCGTCAACATCCTGGGCCGCACCATCGAGGCGAAGGTCGCCAACATCCGCGCCGCCGACTTCTCGACGCTGGCCATCAACTTCACGATGGTCTTCGCGCCCGGCACGCTGGAGCGGGCGCCGCAGACCTGGATCGCCACCGTCCGCAGCACCCCGGCGGCGGAGCCGGAGGTCCAGCGCTCCGTCCTGCAACGCTTCCCCAACGTGACGCTGGTGCGGGTGAAGGACGCGCTGGACACGGTGGGCACGATGCTGGGCCACATCGGCACGGCGGTGCGCATCACCGCGGGCATCACGCTGGCCGCCGGCACGCTGGTGCTGGCCGGGGCGGTCGCCGCCGGGCACCGCCGCCGGGTCTACGACGCGGTGGTGCTGAAGGTGCTGGGCGCCACGCGGGCCGACGTGCTGAAGGCCTTCCTGCTGGAATACGGCCTGCTCGGCATCCTGACCGCGGCCATCGCCGGGGTCATCGGCACCGTCACGGCCTGGGCGGTGATGACCTTCCTGATGCGCTGGGACTGGACCTTCCTGCCCTCGGCGGTGCTGACCACGGCGCTGCTCAGCACGGCGATCACGCTGGCCTTCGGCTTCCTCGGGACATGGCGGGCGTTGGGCCAACCCTCCGCCCCGCTGCTGCGCAACGACTGACGGGAGGGTCAGGCCGGTTCGGGGACGCGGTCGTCGGCGACGATGCGGTTCTTGCCGGACTGCTTGGCCGCATACATGCGCTGGTCGGCCAGATCGACCAGCCTTTCCCAATCCACCGGGCGGTCGTGGAGGTATTCGGCGACGCCGACGCTGGCGGTCTGCAAGGTGCCGTCCGGACGCTTGCCCAAGCCCCGCTCGTGCAGCCGTTCCACCGCGGTCAGGGCGCCCTGCCGGCCGGTGTTGGGCATGATGACCACGAACTCCTCCCCGCCCCAGCGGACGAGCACGTCGGACTGGCGCAGCATGGCGCGGATGGCCTCCGCCGACCGTCCGAGCTGCTTGTCGCCCTGGTCGTGCCCGAAGCGGTCGTTGATCGACTTGAAATTGTCCAGGTCGAAGAAGATCACCGACAGCGGATGGTCGGAGCGCTGGGCGTGGGCGAACTGCAGCCGCAAAAGCTCCTCCCCGATGCGGCGGGAGAAGGCGCCAGTCAGCCCGTCGTGCGACGCCTGATCGACCAGGGCCATCATGAAGTGCAACTGGCTCATCGCCGCCAGCGTCGCCACCACCATGATGAGCACCAACAGCCACAGGGCGCCCAGATAGGAGGGGAAGGGGAAGACCAGCGAGCCGTAGACCCCGGCCAGCATGTGGGCCGCCAGCATCGGCGTCGCGAAGGCCAGCCCCTCCAGCGCGGTCAGCGGGAAGACGCTGAGCCCCGCCACCATCACGAAGGGCAGGAAGGCGTAACCGGCGGCCACCGCCAGCGCGCTTCCCGCGATCATGTCCTCGTTCAGCATGGGGTGCGAGGCGAGGAAGAAGATGGTCGGCACCGCCAGCAGCAGGGCCAGCCCCCGCCACGCGCTGCCCATGTCGTCGCAGATCCGGTAGCCGAGCGCCAGCGCGCCGAAGGCGAAGCTGGACACCAGCCGCAGGCCGGCGAGATAGCCCCACAGCGGCCAGGGGAAGATGAAGACGTCGATGACGATCCACAGCGGCGTCAGCACCGCGAACACGGCCGCGACCATGCGGACGCGGGAATGGATCAGCACGGCCCGGCGACGCTGGATGATCGGGGTGTGCCCGCCCGGATGCATCAGGTCGCGCAATTGCTCGAAGGAGAGATCGCCGCTCACCGCCTGGAATGCCCTCTCCGCGAACCGTCTGAGGAGATTAAGCGCTTGTTGATACACGCGATGCCCCCCATCGGCAACGGCAATTGCTGTGATTTCCAGGGATACGTGCGTATGCGGCGCAGCCTGTGGCACCAACGCATTTGTACGTGATTTTCCGGGACAGTCTTCCCGCCGCCCGCCGCTGTCAACGCCGAAGTGGTCATACCACTGGGACAAAAGCACGCGGTGCACATAAAAAAGCCCGGCATGAAAAAGGCCCGGCTGGGGGCCGGGCCTTTTTCATGGGTCGGAACGAAGGGAAATCGCTCAGTCCTTCAGGTCCTCCCAAAGCTCCTTCACCTTGGCGAAGAAGCCTTCGGACTGCGGGTGGGAGCCTTCCTTGCCGGCGGTGTCGAACTCGCGCAGAAGCTCCTGCTGCTTCTTGGTCAGGTTGACCGGAGTCTCGACGACGGCCTGGATGTACATGTCGCCGCGCTGCTGGCTGCGCAGCACCGACATGCCCTTGCCCTTGATGCGGAACTGGTGGCCGGACTGGGTGCCGGGCGGGACCGTCACCTTGGTGCGGCTGCCCTCGATGGTCGGCACCTCCACCGTGCCGCCCAGCGCCGCTGTGGTCATCGGGATCGGCACCCGGCAGTGGATGTTGGCGCCGTCGCGCTGGAAGATCGGGTGCGGCGCGATGGCCAGGAAGATGTAGAGATCGCCCGGCGGCGCGCCGCGCAACCCCGCCTCGCCCTCGCCGGCCAGACGGATGCGGGTGCCGTCCTCCACGCCCGCGGGGATGTTGACCTGGAGGGTCTTCTCCTTGCGCAGGCGCCCGGCGCCGCCGCAGCTCTTGCAGGGGTCCTTGATGACGCGGCCCTGGCCGTGGCAGGCCGGGCAGGTGCGTTCAATGGTGAAGAAGCCCTGCTGGGCGCGCACCTTGCCGTGGCCCTGGCAGGTCGGGCAGGTGACCGGCTGGGTCCCCGCCGCCGCCCCGGAGCCGCTGCAGGAGTCGCAGGCGACGGTGGAGGGAACGCGGACGTTGGCCGTGGTGCCCTTGAAGGCCTCCTCCAGCCCGATCTCCAGATTGTAGCGCAGGTCCTGGCCGCGGCCCGACGCGGCACCGCCGCCGCGGCGCCCGCCCATGAACTCCCCGAACATCTCGTCGAAGATGTCGGCGAAGCCGCCGCCACCGCCGCCGAAATCGAAGCCGCCGAAGCCGCCGCCGGCCCCGCCACGCCCGTTCTCGAAGGCGCCGTGGCCGAAGCGGTCGTAGGCCGCGCGCTTCTGCTCGTCCTTCAGGACGTCGTAGGCTTCGCTGATTTCCTTGAACTTGTGCTCGGCGTCCTTGTCACCCTGGTTGCGGTCCGGGTGATACTGCATCGCCATCTTGCGGTACGCTTTTTTGATCTCGTCCGCGCTGGCGCCCTTCGCCACCCCGAGCAGCTCGTAATAGTCCTGTTTCGCCATGGGCCCCGACCGCCTTCACATACAATAGACCAATCGTATCTCCGGCCCGCCACCGCAGGACGGATGACGGGCCGGACGATACTGCATGGCGCCGGGTTCTCCCGGCTGTGACACCGGAGGCAATGGGCGGCTGCCCAACGATTGCCTCCGGTTCCGAACGCTTAGGCCGACTTCTTCTTGTCGTCGTCCACTTCCTCGAAGTCGGCGTCGACCACGCCCGGCTCGTTCGGGGCCGCACCCGCCGCACCGGCGGCACCGGCGCCCGGGGCCTCGCCCTGGCCGGCCTTGTACATGGCCTCGCCCAGCTTCATCGACACCTGGGCCAGCGCCTCGGTCTTCGCCTTCACGGCCTCCAGATCCTCGCCGTCCATGACCGACTTCAGCTCGGCCACGGCGGCCTCGGCGGCGGTCTTGTCGGCGGCGGGGATCTTGTCGCCGTTCTCCTTGATCGTCCGCTCGGTGGTGTGGATCAGGGCGTCCGCGTGGTTGCGGGCGTCCACCAGCTCGCGCCGCTTCTTGTCGTCGGCGGCGTGGGCCTCGGCGTCCTTCACCATCTTGTTGATGTCGGCGTCCGACAGGCCGCCCGACGCCTGGATGCGGATCTGCTGCTCCTTGCCGGTGGCCTTGTCCTTCGCCGTGACGCTGACGATGCCGTTGGCGTCGATGTCGAAGGTCACCTCGACCTGCGGCACGCCGCGCGGGGCCGGCGGGATGCCGACGAGGTCGAACTGGCCGAGCAGCTTGTTGTCCGCCGCCATCTCGCGCTCGCCCTGGAAGACGCGGATGGTCACCGCGTTCTGGTTGTCCTCGGCGGTCGAGAAGGTCTGGGACTTCTTGGTCGGGATCGTCGTGTTGCGGTCGATCAGGCGGGTGAACACGCCGCCCAGCGTCTCGATGCCCAGGCTGAGCGGGGTGACGTCGAGCAGCAGGACGTCCTTGACCTCGCCCTTCAGCACGCCGCCCTGGATGGCGGCGCCGATGGCGACCACCTCGTCCGGGTTCACGCCGCGGTGCGGCTCACGGCCGAAGAACTGCTTCACCGCCTCGATGACCTTGGGCATGCGGGTCATGCCGCCGACCAGGATCACCTCGTCGATCTCGTTGGCCTTCAGGCCGGCGTCGCGCAGCGCGGCCTTGCAGGGCTCGATCGTGCGCTGGACCAGCTCGTCCACCAGGGCTTCCAGCTTGGCGCGGGTCAGCTTGACGTTGAGGTGCTTCGGGCCGGACTGGTCGGCGGTGATGAAGGGCAGGTTGACCTCGGTCTGCATGGCCGAGGACAGCTCAATCTTCGCCTTCTCGGCGGCTTCCTTCAGGCGCTGCAGGGCCAGACGGTCCTTGCGCAGGTCGATGCCCTGCTCCTTCTGGAACTCGTCGGCGAGGTAGTCGATGATGCGAGCGTCGAAGTCCTCACCGCCGAGGAAGGTGTCGCCGTTGGTCGACTTCACCTCGAACACGCCGTCGCCGATCTCCAGCACGGAGACGTCGAAGGTGCCGCCGCCGAGATCGTACACGGCGATGGTGCCGGCGCCCTTCTTCTCCATGCCGTAGGCCAGAGCGGCCGCCGTCGGCTCGTTGATGATGCGCAGCACTTCCAGGCCGGCGATCTTGCCGGCGTCCTTGGTCGCCTGGCGCTGGCTGTCGTTGAAGTAGGCCGGGACGGTGATGACCGCCTGGGTCACCTTCTCGCCCAGATAGTTCTCCGCCGTCTCCTTCATCTTCTGCAGGATGAAGGCGCTGATCTGGGACGGGCTGTACTTCTTGCCGACGGCCTCCACCCAGGCGTCGCCGTTGTCGCCGGGAATGATCTTGTAGGGGACGAGGCCCTGGTCCTTCTTGGTCAGCGGATCGTCGTAGCGGCGGCCGATCAGACGCTTGATCGCGAAGAGGGTGTTCTCGGGATTCGTCACCGCCTGACGCTTGGCCGGCTGGCCGACCAGACGCTCCGCGTTCTGCGCGAAGGCGACCATGGAGGGCGTGGTGCGCGTGCCTTCGGCGTTTTCGATCACCTTGGCGCTGGAGCCTTCCATGACGGCCACGCAGGAGTTCGTGGTGCCGAGGTCGATGCCAATGACTTTGCTCATGTTCAGCCTCTGTTGTTCGGCAGATGCGTGGCGGCCCGTTTGGTCCGGCACCGCCGCGATCCCCTTGGGGTCGGTGGAACGGTTGGGTGGATTCACGTCTGTCGCCGGAGATATAGGCAGGTGCGTTTCGGGCTGCAACGTCCTGGTCATTCCACCAACCGTCAAAAGACCAAAAGGTGACGCGCACGCCGGGGCATATCGTCGCGCCCGTGGCTTCGCGTCGCAAGTGAATACCAGGGTATTCAGAAGCATAAGGCGTGCAACAGCGTCCCCTGATCCCGCCAAGACGCCGGAAAGCGCTCTGTTACAGGGCTTTAACACAAGCAAAACCCCGCATTCCAGGCATGTTAACTTTTCATTAACAAGTAATGGTGTGCATTCTTGCGCGCAATCAATTGCCGGTTGCTCCGTTTCTTTGTTGTCTCAAGATTCTAATAGTGGAGATCCGAAGGAAATATGATATATCCCTCCAAGGCAAAGGGGGCCGCTGTTGTTCGCAGGCATGGCTTTCCGAAGCGGGACCGTGTGCAGTATTCCATGGGGGATCAAGATGATGGACGAACGGCGCGACATGGCTCTGGCCATCAAGTCCTGCCTCGACAGCCTTATGGACGACGCGACGAAGTGCGATCTGGACGATCTGGCGCGCTTCATCAGCCTGGCCGCCATGGCGGCGGAGGAAGCGGCCATGGCCTTCGATCCGAAGGCGGCGCAGCTGAAGGCCCTGATGTCCGGCGGCGCCGGCCATTGCTGATCGTCTGAACACTGCTGGCCCGAACCGACGGGGGAACGCCGGGGACATCGGGCTCGAACAATCCGGCCGGAAAAGAAAAAGCCGCCCCCGACAGGGCGGCTTTCTTACGTCCGGGCGCCTCCAGGGCGCTTTACAGTATCTCCGCCGCGCGGATCGCCCCGTCGAGCAGGGCCAGCGTGCCGGCGCAGGACTCGTCCCCGTCCATGACCATGGGCAGGCGGTAGCTGAACATGGCCGCCGCCGCCTTGCCGTCCCGCTCCGCCCCGACCAGCCAGAGGTAATGGGCGTCGGTGCCGCCGTCCTCCTCCGTCATCATCACCGCCTGGGCCAGCACGCCGTCGTCGCCCCAGGGCTCGACGATCCGGTCGCTGGCGCGCGGGTCGTCGGGGCGCACGAAGCGCAGCGCCATCTCGCGCAGCACCGCCACGGCGCCGTCCGGCCCATCCTTGGGCGCCACCCGATCGGTGACCAGCCGCAGCACGCCCCCCGCCGGGGCCGGCGGGTGGAAGGCGGCCACGGCGTGGCCCTCATGCTCCTCCACCTCCGGGCGCCAGCCGTCCGGCAGCCGGAACCGCACCACACCTTCCCATTCCACGCTGTGGCCCGCACCGTCGCTGATGCTCTGGCCGTCCTGTCCGCCCGTCACGGCATCCTCCCCTGATCCTGTGCCCCTGATCCTGTGCCGGCACTTTAGGCCGAAGCGCCGGCGAATCCAGCCTTGATCGCGGCCCGCCGAGCCACCATGGTCCGACGATGATCGTTTCCGCCAGCTACAAGACGGACATTCCCGCCTTCTACGGGCGCTGGTTCCTGAACCGGCTGGAGGCCGGATACTGCCGCATGGTCAACCCCTACGGCGGCCAGACCTACCGGATCGGCCTGACCCGCGCGGAGGTCGACGGCTTCGTCTTCTGGACCAAGAATCTCGGCCCCTTCCTGCCGGCGCTGGAAGAGGTGTCGGAACGCGGCTTTCCCTTCGTCGTCCAGTACAGCGTCACCGGCCTACCCGGCGCGCTGGAGCGCTCCGTCCCCGATGCGGAGCGCGCGGTCGAGCATATGGCCCGGCTGCGCGACCGCTGGGGGCCGCGCGCCGCCGTCTGGCGCTACGACCCCATCGTGAAAACAGAGGCCATGCCGCCGTCCTGGCACCGCGAGACCTTCGCCCGGCTGGCTGGCCGGATGCGCGGCCTGACCGACGAGGCGGTGGTCTCCTTTCTCCAGCCTTACCGCAAGACGGCGCGCAATCTGGACGCCGCCGGTGTGCCCTGGCGCGACCCGGACCCGGAGGAGAAGCGCGCCCTGCTGGCCGATCTGGCCGGCATCGCCGCGGAGCACGGCATGGCGCTGACGCTGTGCACCCAGCCGGAACTGGCCGGCGTTCCCGGCACGGCGCCGGCCCGCTGCGTCGACGCGCAACGGCTGTCCGACGTCGCCGGGCGGCCCATCGGCGCCAGGGAAAAGGGCAACCGGCCGGGCTGCCTGTGCGCAGAAAGCCGCGACATCGGGGATTACGACACCTGCCCGCACGGTTGCGTCTATTGCTACGCCGTCGCCAACCGCAACACGGCGCAGCGGCGCTTCGCCGCCCACGATCCGGCGGGCGAGTTCCTGTTTCCCAGACCGTCGACCTAATTCCTGTCGCCACCCTGGCGGGAGATACCGACCCGCCGAGGTGGCAATCCTTGGCAGTTCACTATCAGGTTGTCCGCGATGATAGGACGGAATGAACGCCCTCAACTTTGCTGACCGGAGAGATCGCCTGGGTCGGCACCGACATCAGCCGGGTGCAGCGCGGGCTGGGCGCCAAGATGCGCTCGCCGGCCGACGGCGACCTGTCCACCCGCTTTCCCGAGGCGGAGCGCGGCGACGAGTGAGGCATTCGCTGGAGAAGGTTTTTGAACTCCCTCCTGGTGAACAGGAGGAAATCCCTTTGACGGCAAGGGTATGAGCGTGGACGTCGTTGCACAGATGGCCGAGGCGGCGGAGCGCCGCCGTCGTGCTGGTGCGGCAACGCCCCGCGCCACTCGTGAGGACAGCGGTTTACGGGCAGACCTTCTTCACGGTCTCAACCAGCTTGTCCGGGTTGAAGGGCTTGACCAGCCAGCCGGTGGCCCCGGCCTCGCGGCCGGCGGTCTTCTTGGCGGGATCGGCCTCGGTGGTCAGCAGCAGGACGGGGGTCGCGCGGTTGAGCGCGCTGCCGCGGATGGCCCGGGTCAGAGCCAGACCGTCCATGCCCGGCATGTTCAGGTCGGTGATGATGCAGTCGAACTTCTGCCGGTTGACCTGCTCCAGACCGGCGCTGCCGTCCGCCGCCTCGGTGACGCCATAGCCGGCGTTGCGCAGCGTGAAGGCGACCATGTCGCGGATGGTCTTGGAGTCGTCGACGGTCAGAATGGTCTTGGCCACGGGTCCGGTTCCCTGAATGAGCGGCGGCCTGGAGCAGGCGGTTCATTGTGCGCCGCGATAATCCCAGATGCGAATAGGGGAATGATCCGCCCGGCGCAAGTTGTTCGGTAGCTGCGGATCAATCGAAGGACGGCACCCGTGCGAAAAGGAGCGGCGCGGCGGGCCGTAGCCCCCGCGCCGCAAGACGTGCCGCCTGCCGTCCGGAGGACGGTCAGGCTTTGGTATCGACGTGCTGGCCGCCCATTTCGTGAGGACCGGCCTTGGCGACGCCCACCATGGCCTCGCGCAGCAGGCGGCCATGGATGGTGTAGCCGGGCTGGAGCACCTGGACGACGGTGCCGGCGGGCTTGCCGGTGTTCTCGATCTCGAACATCACCTGATGGAAGTTCGGGTCGAACAGCTCGCCGGTCGGGTCGATCTTCTTGATGCCCGCGCGCTCGAAGGCGGAGATGAGCTGACGCTCCGTCGCCTCCACGCCCACGGAGAGGCTCTTCAGCACGTCGTCGTTCTCGCGGCCCTCGGCGGGGACGGCCTCCAGCGCGCGGCGCAGGTTGTCGGCCACCGTCACCAGCTCCTTGGCGAAGCTGGACACGGCGAACTTGCTGGCGTCCTCGCGGTCGCGCTGGGCGCGGCGGCGGGTGTTCTCCACCTCGGCCATCTGGCGCAGGAGCTGGTCCTTCAGGCTGGCGACCTCGGCCTCAAGCTGGGCCACGCGATCCCCGGCGCCGGCGTCCGCGGCCTTGTCCTGGGCGGCCTTATCCTGGGCGGCCTTATCCTGGACGGCTTCGGTCTGCTCCACCTCGGTTTCGGCGGGCTTGTTCTGCTCTTCGCTCATGGCTCTCTCGTTGTCGTCTCTGGTCGTCGTCTGGTGGGTGGAAGGGTTGCCAAGGTCGTCACACGACAGGGCGTCACCCGACAAGGCGGCTGATGACCTTGGCTGTATAATCCACAAGCGGGATGATCCGGGCATAATTGATGCGGGTCGGGCCGATCACGCCGATGGCGCCGATCACCTGCTCGCGGCTGTTCTGGAACGGCGAGATGATCAGCGAACAGCCCGAATGGCCGAACAGCACATTCTCCGCGCCGATGAAGATCTGCACCCCGTCGCCCTTCCCGGTGGCGTCGAGCAGGCGCAGCATGGTCTCCTTGGTCTCCAGCGCCTCGAACAGGGCGCGCACGCGCTCCAGGTCCGACAGGGCGGTGACGTCCTCCAGCAGCTTCGCCTGGCCGCGCACGATGAGCTGGCCGCTGTTCTGCCCGCCGCTGCCCGCCCAGGTGGCGAGCCCGGCGGAGACCACGCGCTGCGACAATTCGTCCAGCTCGGTCTTCTGGTCCTCGATCTCGCGCAGCACGGCCTGCCGCGCCTCGTCCAGCGTGCGGCCCACCAGCTTCGCGCTGAGGAAGTTGGAGACCATCTGCAGCGTCGCGGCGGGCACGCCCACCGGCACCTCGATGACGCGGTTCTCGACCAGCCCGTCCTCGTTGACCAGCACGACCAGCGCCCGGCCGGGGGCCAGCGAAACGAACTCGATGTGCTTCAACGGCCGGTCGGTCTTCGGCGCCACCACCAGCCCGGCGCAGTGCGACAGGCCGGACAGCAGGGTGGAGGCCTCGCCCAGAACGTCCTGGAGCGACCGCCCGGAGGAGGCGCATTTGGCCTCGATGGAGCCGCGCTCGTCCTCGCTCAGGCTGCCGATCTCCAGCAGGCCGTTGACGAACAGGCGCAGCCCCGCCTCGGTCGGGATGCGGCCGGCGGAGGTGTGGGGGGCGTAGAGCAGCCCTTGCTCCTCCAGGTCGGCCATGACGTTGCGGATGGTCGCGGGCGACAGGGCCATGCCGAGCCTCCGCGAGATCGTGCGCGAGCCCACCGGCTCGCCGGTCGCCACATAGGCGTCGACGATCAGCCGGAAGATCTCGCGGGACCGTTGGTTCAGCTCGGTGATCATGGCGGGGCGGGGACCGGACGATGCTGTTGGGGCGCGGATAAGGGGCGTCCCGAATTTAGGCAGGTGTCCGCTCCGAATCAACGTGCGCCCCGGTTGCGCGCTGGACGGCGGGGGCGGCGGACGTTAGCTTGCCGCCGATTTCAACAGATTCGCGGATCATGCCCGATGCGTCCCTCCGGCCGCGCCCACGACCAGTTGCGCACCATTTCCCTTGAGCCCCATTTCAGCAAGCACGCCGAGGGGTCCTGCCTGGTGCGGTTCGGCGACACGCACGTCCTGTGCACCGCCAGCGTGGACGAGGGCGTTCCCCGCTTCCTGAAGAACACCGGCCTCGGCTGGGTCACCGCCGAATACGGCATGCTGCCGCGCTCCACCCACAGCCGCACCGACCGCGAGGCCGCCAAGGGCAAGCAGTCGGGCCGCACCCAGGAGATCCAGCGCCTGATCGGCCGCGCGCTGCGCGCCGTCACCGACCGCGCCGCCATGGGCGAAAAGCAGATCAAGATCGACTGCGACGTCATCCAGGCCGACGGCGGCACCCGCACCGCCGCCATCACCGGCAGCTTCGTCGCCCTGCATCTGGCCTTCCAGCATCTGATGCAGATCGGCGCTCTGAAGACCATGCCGCTGACCGACCATGTGGCCGCCGTCTCCTGCGGCATCTACAAGAACGCCAGCGTGCTGGACCTCGACTACGCCGAGGATTCGACGGCGCAGGCCGACGCCAACTTCGTTCTGACCGGCAACGGCGGCATCGTCGAGGTGCAGGGCACCGCCGAGGAGCGCCCCTTCAGCGAGCCGCAATTCATGGAGCTGCTGGCGCTCGCCCGCAAGGGCATCAACGAGCTGGTGGCCTTGCAGAAGGCGGCGATCGCGGTGAAGTAAAGGCGCGGTTGCGGATCTGTCTCTTATAAACATC
>NZ_WHOR01000015.1:0-41625 GCF_013340925.1 Azospirillum formosense | reverse complement strand
GCCCCACGCCGATCGACGACGGTCCGCTTGCCGGCCGCGCTGCGTTCTTCCCGCAGGTCATGACTGATGTGACCGAAGCGTTGCGGGCTTTCTCCGGCGTGACGAACGAACGCCGGGATTGAGCGTTCGGGAGCGCTCCTTCGCTCCTGATCGCAATGCGGGACAACCATCGCTCCGGGGGTAGGCTCCGTTCACCCCTCCCGGTGGAACGTCCGGCAATCGTTCAGAACACAGCAGAGGTGATCGAGGAACGCTTCCGCCAGCGGCGGGAGGGAACGCCCCGTCTTGCGGATGACCCGGACGGGACGGGAAAAGCCGACCATATCGATGGGGCGCGAGCGCAGCACCGGCTCGGCGGCGATCTCGCGCGCGGAGCCCGGTAGGATCGTCAAGCCCAGTCCGGCCCGCACCATGGCAATCGCCGTCATCATGTAGGTCGCCTCGCAAACCGGCTTGGCGATCCGCCCGGCGGAGAGGAACGCCTCGTCGACGATCTCGCGGACGCTGGTCGCCGGGTCCATCAGCACCAGCGGCACCTCGGCCAGCGTCTCGATGGTCACCCGCGGAAGGTCGCCCACGGGATGGCCCTGCGGAAAGACGATGTGCATCCGGTCGCGCACCTCCAGCACCGTGTCGATGTCCTGTCCCTTCGCCTCGCCACCCGTGATTCCGAGGTCCACCTCCTCCGACCGGACGAGCCCGAGCACGCGGCTGGCGATGACATCCTTCAGAACGAAGGTGACGCCGGGATGAAGCTCGCGGAAGGACTGGATGGCGTCGGGAAGTACGCCCGCCGCGATGGTCGGCAGCGCCGCCACGCGCACCACCCCGCGCCGCATCGCGGCGATTTCATGCGTGTCGACCACCACGGCGTCCAGGTCATGGACCATGCGCTGGAACACCGGAAACAGTTCGCTGCCGATGCGGGTCAGTTCGACGGAGCGGGTGTTGCGGTCGAACAGCTTGACCGCCAGGGACTCCTCCAGCCGCCGGATCTGCACCGTCAGGGTCGGCTGGGCGACGTGCAGCGACTCCGCAGCCCGCGTGAAACTGCGGGTCTGCGCGGCGGCGAGAAAGGCGCGTATCTGGCGGAGGCTGAGATCCATAGCTCAACTCTATTACTGACATTGAATCAATTCAATTGTTCGTGCGAACAATCTCGGCAAGGATAGTTTGCATGCAGCGGAATTCAGCCGCCCGCCGGTGCGACGCGCCGGAGCGGCCGAACCGGAACGAACAAGAATGCAGGGGGGAGACCATGCCAGCCTCGATCACCGGCGGCGCCCGAGCCGCCATATGGACCGCCGCGTCCCACGCCGTCCCTTCGCCGCGCTGAGGACCGTCGATGCACCGCATCAGGATCGGGTCCGGCGCCGGCTATTCCGGCGACCGCATCGAACCGGCCATCGATCTCGCCGAACGGGGCGGCCTCGACTACCTCGTCTTCGAATGCCTTGCCGAGCGGACCATCGCTCTGGCCCAGCAGGCGCGGCAGCGCGACCCCGCCGGAGGCTACGACCCGCTGCTGACGGTCCGCATGACCGCCGTGCTCGGCGCCTGCCGGCGCAACGGGGTGCGGCTGATCACCAACATGGGAGCGGCCAACCCGCTCGGCGCCGCCGAGGCGACGCGGGCCGTCGCCCGCTCCCTGGGGCTGGACGGGCTGCGGATCGCCGCCGTGACCGGGGACGACGTGCTGGCGGTCGCGCGGGAGCTTGACGTCGCGCTGGAGGACGGCGGCACCCTGCGCGGGCTCGGCGACCGCGTGATTTCGGCCAACGCCTACATCGGCGCCGGCCCCATCGTCGAGGCGCTGGCCGCCGGCGCCGACGTGGTCATCACCGGACGGGCGGCCGACCCGGCCCTGTTCCTCGGTCCGATGGTCCATGAATTCGGCTGGCGGATGGATGATTGGGACGCGCTGGGGCGCGGCACCATGGCCGGGCATCTGCTGGAATGCGCCGGGCAGGTGACCGGCGGCTATTTCGCGGACCCCGGTGTCAAGGACGTGCCGGAACTGGCCCGGCTGGGCTTTCCCATCGGCGAAATCCACGCGGACGGCACCCTGGAACTGACCAAGCTGCCCGGCACCGGCGGCTGCGTCACGCCGGCCACCGTGAAGGAACAGCTTCTCTACGAGATCCACGACCCGGCGCGTTATTACCAGCCGGACGTGGTCGCCGACTTCTCCGTTGCCCACGTCGAGAGCGACGGGCCGGACCGGGTGCGCATCCATGGTGGGCGCGGCACCGCGCGGACCGGGCTTCTGAAGCTGTCCATCGGCTACATCGACAGCTGCATCGGCGAGGGGCAGATCTCCTACGCCGGACCGGGAGCGGTCGAGCGCGGGCGGCTCGCGCTGGAGATCGTCCGCGAGCGGCTGGCCCTGACCGGCGTGCGGACCAAGGAGTTGCAGTTCGACCTGATTGGCCTCGACGCGCTGCACGGCGACCGGCTGTCGCGCGGCCACACGCCCTACGAGGTCCGCCTGCGGGTGGCGGGGCGGACGGCCACGCTGGAGGAGGCGGCCCGGATCGGGAACGAGGTCGAAACGCTCTACACCAACGGCCCGGCGGGCGGCGGCGGCGCCTGGAAGTCGTCGCGCGAGATCGTCGCCGTCGCCTCCGCCCTGCTGCCGGAAAGCGCCGTGCGCACCTCGGTCACCCTGCTGGAGGCGTAAGCCATGAAACTCCGGGACATCGCGCACGCCCGCTCCGGCGACAAGGGCAACATCTCGAACATCTCGGTCATCGCGCTGGACGAGACCGACTACCCGTTCCTGGCGGAGCATCTGACGGCCCAGAGCGTCGCCACGCATTTCCAGGGAATCGTGACCGGAACGGTGACCCGCTACGAGCTGCCGACCCTGGGGGCGCTCAACTTCGTGCTGACCGGGGCGCTCGGCGGCGGGGTCACCCGCTCGCTCGCCCTGGACGCCCACGGCAAGGCGCTGAGTTCCGCCCTGCTCGATCTCGAACTGCCGAACCGCAACCGGCAGAACAACAACCAATATGGAGGGGAACGCCCATGACCAAGAAGACAGTGTCCACAAATACGGCGCCCACCGGCACGGCGCCCGCGCGCCAGCGCCTGACGGCGCTCCTGGGCGCCGCCGCCGCCGTCCTCATGACCGCGTCGTTTCAGGCCCAGGCCGCCGACCCGATCAAGATCGCCTACAACGGCGACATCTCCGGCTCGCCGTCGGCGGAATCGGGGCAGATCGGCGTGCTCGGCATCGGCGCCGCGGTCGAGGACATCAACAAGCGCGGCGGCGTTCTGGGCCGCCCCCTGGAATTCCTGGTCCGCGACGACCTGGGCCAGCCGCCCAAGGCGATCCAGAACATGACCGACCTGATCGACCGCGAGAAGGTCTCGGTCGTCTTCGGCCCGACCAATTCCGGCAACGCCCTGGCCTGGAAGCACATCGCCAACCAGAAGCGCATGCCGGTGCTGGTCTCCAGCGCGTCGAGCACGGCGATCACCGAGGGGCCGGCGAGCGGCAACTACCTGTTCCGCGTCTCCATGGTGGACCGCGAGCAGGCCGCCGCCCTGCTGGCCTACGTGAAGAAGAACCCCGAGGCGAAGGCGGTCGGCTTCTTCGTGGAGACGACCGGCTACGGACAGGCGGGGCTGAAGGATCTGGAGCAGATCGCGGCGCTGCACGACATGAAGCCGGTGTCCATCGAGAAGTTCGACGCCCGCGACACCGACATGACCTCGCAGCTGTCCAAGGCCAAGGCGGCGGGGGCGGACACGCTGGTGGTCTGGGCGCAGGCGGCCCCGCTCGGCCATCTCGTGCGCAGCATGGAGAAGCTGGACTATTTCCCGAAGGTCTTCACCACCTGGGCGGCGTCCTTCAGCGGCTTCCCCGAGGTCGCCGGGCCGAAGCTGATGGAATGGCCGGTCTTCCTGACCACCTCCAGCGAGCGCAAGTCGGCGGAGGCGGACTCGCTGTTCGCGCGGATCGGGCCGAAGCTGGCCAACCCGTCGATGTTCTGGGCGGCCTCGCAGGCCTACGACACGGTCCTGCTGTGGGCCGCGGCGGCCGAGCAGGCCGGCGACACCAAGGGCGAGGCGGTGCGCGCCGCGCTGGAGTCCCTGAACAAGCCGGTCGCCGGCATGGTCAAGACCTACGACAAGCCCTTCTCCGTCACGCAGCACGAGGGGCTGACGGCGGCGGACTATCACTGGTCGCGCTGGAAGGACGGCAAGGTCGTCGATTTCAACGACCCGGTGCTGGCCGGGCTGCAGCCGGCGGACTTCAAGAAGTGACGCGGCCCGCGAACCGTCACGGAGGGTGACCCATGCTGCAAGCCATCATCGGCGGGCTGACGCTGGGCAGCGTCTACGCCCTGATCGCCCTCGGCTTCAACCTGACCTACACCACCACGCGGACGCTGAACTTCGCGCAGGGTGACTTCGTGTCGGTCGGCGCCTTCGTCGGGCTGGGAACGGTTGGGGTGCTCACCGCGGCGCTCGGCGCCGACGCGGTCGGCTATGTCTGGCTCTACGCGCTGGCGGCGGTCGCCGCGGCGCTGGTGATGGGGGTGCTGGGGCTGCCGCTGTATCTGGCGGCGATCCGGCCCTTCGCCGGCAAGCCGGGCATGTCCTGGGTGGTCAGCACGATCGGCTTCGGCATCGTCCTGCAAAGCGCCGCCCTGTCGGTGTGGGGGCTGGGGGCGCGCATGCTGCCCGCCCCCTTCGGCGACGAGGTGTTCCGCATCGGCGAGGCCGGCTTCCGCTCGCAGGAGCTGGTGGTGCTGGTCCTCGCCTTCGCGATCCTGGGGGCGTTCGACCTCGCCATGCGGCGCACGGCCATCGGCCGCTGCATGCGGGCGGTGGCGCTGAACCGCGACGCCGCCGCCCTGATGGGCATCGACGTGCCCCGCGTCATGGCGATGGCCTTCCTCGCCAGTTCGGCGCTGGCCGGGCTGAGCGGGGTGCTGGTCGCGCCGATCCTGTCGGCCTCCCTCTTCATGGGGGTCATCATCGCCCTGAAGGGCTTCTCCGCGGCGATCATCGGCGGCCTGACCAACCCGCGCGGCTGCATGGCCGGTGGCCTGCTGATCGGCCTCGTGGAGTCCCTGACGGCCCTGTGGAGCGCGCAATGGCGGGAAATCATGGTCTTTCTCCTGGTCATCCTGGTGCTGGCCATGGCGCCCAACGGCCTGTTCGGCCGGAAGCTGGTGGAAAAGGTATGATGGAGGTTTCCACACTCCGGCCGGCGGGCCGCCGTTCCGCCCTGCTGCGGGCGGCCCCGGCCCTGGGCATCGGCGCGGCGCTGGTGGCGCTCGCCCTGACGCTGAGCAACGATTTCTACCTCTACGTCGCCTTCATGGCCGGCGTTTACTACATCTGCGCGTCCGGCATGAATGTGCTGGCGGGCTATGCCGGGCAGAAGTCGCTCGGGCAGGCGGGACTGTTCGCGGCGGGGGCCTACACGGTGGCCCTGCTGACGACCCGGCTGGAACTGCCGCCGGCGCTGGCGCTGGCCGCCGCGCCGCTGGTGGCCGCCGCGGTGGGCGTGCTGATCGCCCTGCCGTCGCTGCGGGTGAAGGGACCCAGCCTCGCCCTGGTCACGCTGGCCTTCGGGCTGGTGGTGGAGAAGCTGGTGACCGAATGGACCGACCTGTTCGGCGGCGCCCAGGGCATCTACGGCATCGCCCCGCTGGCGCTGGGCGACGAGCCCTTCGCGCTCAAGCACTGGGTGGTCCTGGTGATCGTGCTGGGCGTGGCGGTCCATCTCGCCTTGTCCCATCTGCTGAACGGGCGTTTCGGCCGGGCGCTGCAGGCGCTGCAGAGCGACGAGATCGCCGCGGAGTGCGCGGGCATCTCGGTCTACCGCTACAAGACGCTCGCCTTCGTGCTGGCCGCCGCGCTGTGCGGGCTGGGCGGCGCGCTGGTGGCGCAGCAGAACCAGTATTTCAATTCCGACTTCGTGACCTTCCACCTGTCGGTCTTCATCCTGCTGCTGGTGCTGCTGGGCGGGGCCGGCAACATCTACGGCCCCATCGCGGGTGCGGCGATCCTCACGATGACCGAGGTGTTCCTGGCGCAATGGCCGTCGGTGCAGCACTTCATCTACGGAGCGATGCTGCTGTTCGCGCTCTACCTGATGCCGACGGGCGTCGCCGGCGCCATCGCGCGCGTCCTGCCCCGCCGGACGGCGGTGCCGGACGGGCTGGAGGTTCCCCCGCTGGCGGCGATGGAGCGCGGCCGGGCGGAACCGTCCGCCGGTCCCCTGCAGGCCGGTCCCCTGCTGGAGGTGACCGACGTCAGCAAGGCGTTCGGCGGCGTGGTGACCGCCGACAAGGTCGGGCTGCGGCTTCACGCCCACCGGGTCCACGCCCTGATCGGTCCCAACGGCGCCGGCAAGAGCACCCTCATCAACATCCTGACCGGCGTGATCTCCGCGGATTCCGGGACGATCCGGCTGGCCGGACAGGACATCACCCGCGGCACGGCCCACGCCCGCGCCGCCCGCGGCATCGCCCGCACCTTCCAGAACCTGCGCCTGTTCGGCTCCATGACGGTGCTGGACAACGTGCTGATCGGCGCCCACGCGCGGATCGGCGTGACCGGGCGGGAGGAGGACGCCGTCGCCAAGGCGAAGGCCGTCCTGGACTTCGTGGGGCTGGGCGAGCACGCCGGGGCGCTGGCCGGCAGCCTGCCCTACGGCCTGCAACGCCGCGTCGAGCTGGCCCGCGCGCTGGCCGGCGACCCGGTCCTGCTGCTGCTGGACGAGCCCGCCGCCGGCCTGAACCCGCGGGAGACCGCCGAGCTTGGGCAGCTCATCACGCGCATCGGCCAGCTCGGCGTCGCGGTGCTGATGGTGGAGCACGACATGGGCCTGGTGATGAGGATCTCCGACGAGATCGTCGTCCTCGACCGGGGCGTGGTGATCGCCGAAGGCGCGCCCCGCGACATCCAGACCAACCCCCGCGTCATCGAGGCCTATCTGGGCCGCGAGGACAACCCGGACCAGGAGGAGCGCCCATGCTGACCGTCGCCGACCTGAGCGTCTCCTACGGGCCGATCCGCGCCTTGCGCGGGGTGTCCATCCGGGTCGGGGCCGGCGAGATCGTCGCCCTGATCGGCGCCAACGGCGCCGGAAAGAGCAGCCTGCTGCGCGGCATCACCGGCCTCGTTCCGGCAACCGGACGGGTGACCTTCGACGGCCGGCCGATCAACGGGCTGAGCACCCCGCAGCGCGTCGCGCTGGGCGTCGCCATGGCCCCGGAGGGGCGGCAGATCTTCACCGACCAGACGGTCCACGAGAATCTGCTGCTCGGCGGGCATCTGCTGCGCGGTCAGCCGCAGCGGATCGCCGCCAACATTGACCGCTTCTACGCGCTGTTCCCCCGGCTGCTGGAACGGCGCGACCAGATCGCCGGCACGCTGAGCGGCGGCGAGCAGCAGATGCTCGCCATCGCCCGCGCCCTGATGACGGAACCCAAGCTGCTGATCCTCGACGAACCCTCGCTCGGGCTCGCGCCCATCATCACCGCCGACATCTTCCGGACGCTCGTCGGTCTGCGCCGGGACGGCATGACCATCCTGCTGGTCGAGCAGATGGCCAACCAGGCGCTGGCCATCGCCGACCGCGCCTATGTGCTGGAAGGCGGATCGATCGTGCTGGAGGGCGCCGCAGCCGCGCTGCGCCGCGATCCCCGCATCCGCGAAGCCTATCTCGGCGGCGACTTCGCCCATCACGCGGCCTGACCGGCGGCTCCCGTCCCAACTGGCCGCCGATCGGCGGCCCTTGTCCCAATCGGCCGCCGATCGGCGGCCCTGCCACACCCCAAATTCGGATGCCCACCATGTCCCTGCCTTCCTACGATTGCTTCATCGACGGCCAATGGCGCCCGGCCCATTCGCGCGAGACGCTGGAGATCCTCGATCCCGCCGACCGCGCCGTCCTCGCGCACATCGCCCGCGGCGGCGCGTCGGACATCGACGAGGCCGTGCGGGCGGCGCAGGCGGCGCTGCCGGGCTGGGCCGATTGCGTGCCGGTGCAGCGCGGCCGCGTCCTCCACGCCATCGCCCGCCGCATCCTGGAGGAGCAGGACCGCCTCGCCCGCCTCGAAAGCCAGGACACCGGCAAGCCGCTGGCCCAGGCCCAGGCCGACGCGGTCGCCGCGGCGCGCTTCTTCGAGTATTACGCTGGCGTCGCCGACAAGGTGCTGGGCACCTCCATCCCGCTCGGCCCCGACTACGCCGACTTCACGGTGCGCGAGCCGCTGGGCGTGACGGCGCAGATCGTCCCCTGGAACTACCCGTTGCAGATCGCCTCCCGCGGGCTGGCGCCGGCGCTGGCGACCGGCAACACGGTGGTCCTGAAGCCCGCCGAACTGGCCTGCCTCAGCGTGCTGGAGCTGACCCGCATCTGCCACGAGGAGGGGCTGCCGCCCGGCGTTCTGAACGTCGTTCCGGGTCTGGGGCAGGAGGCGGGTTCCGCCCTCGCCGCGCACCCCGGCGTGAATCTGGTCGTCTTCACCGGATCGGTCGCGACCGGCGCCCAGGTGATGCGCACGGCGGCGGACAACATCGTCCCGGTGCTGCTGGAGCTGGGCGGCAAGTCGCCGAACATCGTGCTGGCCGACGCCGACCTCGACGATGCGCTGCCGGTGCTCCTGAAGGCGGCCTTTCCCAACTCGGGCCAGACCTGCTCGGCCGGGTCGCGCGTCCTGGTGCAGCGCGCCCGGCACCGCGAGCTGGTCGACCGGCTGGCGGCGCTCTGCCATGGCCTGAAGATCGGCCCCGGCCTGCAAAACCCGGACATCGGCCCGCTGGTCAGCCGCGCGCAGCAAGGCAAGGTGCTGGATTACATCACCATCGCCCGCGACGAGGGAGCGGAGATCATCACCGGCGGGACGCCCCTGCCCGGCGCCGACTTCGGCCGCGGGAACTTCGTGTCGCCGACGCTGCTGGACGGCGCGCGCCCGGAGATGCGCGTCCATCGGGAGGAGATCTTCGGCCCGGTGCTGACCATCCTGCCCTTCGACGAGGTCGAGGAGGCGGCGGCGCTCGCCAACGCGACCGACTATGGGCTGGTCGCCGGCATCTGGGGCCGCGACGTCGGCGCCACCAACTGGCTGGCCCGCACCGTCAAGGCGGGGCAGATCTTCATCAACTGCTACGGCGCCGGCGGCGGCGTGGAACTTCCCTTCGGCGGGTACCGCAAGTCCGGCTTCGGGCGCGAGAAGGGCCTCGACGCGCTGCTCTCCTACACGCAGGTGAAGAACATCTGCACCCGCATCGCCCTGCCCCGCCGCTCCTGAGCCCTTCCGCACCACGAGGCCCCCGCCATGTCCTCCTTCCCCGTTTCCTCCTTCTCCTGCCCGACGAAGATCCTCTTCGGCGTCGGGGCGCACGAGCAGCTTCCCGACGTCCTGCGCGAATGGAACGCCGCGCGCCTGTTCGTCCTTCTGGACCCGGCCCTGGCGGACAGCGCCATCTTCCGCCGGATCGAGGCGCTTCTGACCGGCAACGGCGTCGCCCTGTCCGTCTTCACCGGCATCGAGCCGGAACCGGGCGACCGGACGGTGCAGGCCGCCTTCGAACGCTGCCGGGAGCAGGACGCCCAGGCGCTTCTCGCCATCGGCGGGGGAAGCACCATCGACGTGGCGAAGGCGGTGGGCATCCTGATGACCAACGGCGGCCGGATCGCCGACTATGAGGGGATCGAGAAGTTCGCGATCCGTCCGCTGCCGCTGATCGCCGTGCCGACGACCGCCGGCACCGGGTCGGAGGTGTCGGGGGCCTGCGTCATCACCGACACCGAACGCAAGACCAAGATGGCCATCCGCCACGCGGCCTTCAGCCCGGCGCAGGTCGCCATCCTCGATCCCCTCGCGGTCGGCTCCATGCCGGCCCATGTCGCCGCGCACGCGGGGATCGACGCCTTCGTGCACGCCTTCGAATCCTACCTGTCCAAACGGGCGACGGTCTTTTCCGACGCCGTGAACCTGCACGCGATGACCTTGATCGCCGGCAGCATCCGCCCCTTCGTCGCCGACCGGACCAACGTTCCGGCGGCGCTGGACATGCTGTGCGGGTCGGCGCTGGCGGCGATGTCCTTCGGCGTCACCGGCCTCGGCAACGTGCATTGCATGGCGATGTCGGTCGGCGCCCTCTTCCCCGTCCCGCACGGCCTGGCCAACGCGGTCTGCCTGCCCTACGCCGCGGCCTTCAACGTGCCGGCCAAGCCCGAGCGGCTGGCCCGGGTCGCCGGGATCCTGGGGATGGACACCGCCGGCCTGACCCGGGAGCAGTCGGCGGAGGCCGCCGTGGACGGCCTGCGGACGCTGTGCGCCGACCTCGGCATCCCGCCGCGCCTGCGCGATGTCGGCGTGACCGAAGACCGGCTGGACGAGATGGCCCGGCGCAGCTACGCGGCCGATTACAACCGCTGGAACCCGCGGCACACCAGCGAGGAGGATTTCCGCGGCTTGTTCCGCACGGCGTTCTGACCCAAACACCAGGCGGAACGGCGGCATGGCATACCATCGCCCCGGCAAGCATCCGGCGCTGGAGTTCCGTGCTGCGGAAGCGGCTTCCATGCGTTATATTTCGGGCTATGAAGCGTTCATACGCTCTCTCACGCCAATGACTGTTGGCGTGGCGAACCGCCTGGGAACCGTGGTTGATGCCCGCTGCCGACACCCATGCCCTGCCACCGTCCGCCCTGGGTGACGCCGATCATCTGACAGCGATCGTCGATCTCGGCGAACGCCTGTTCTTCGCCCGTGACCTGCCGGCCGTGGTCTCCGTCCTCAGGGCAACCGTGCGCCGCCTGACGGGTGCCGACGGCATCACAATCGTGCTGCGTGACGGCGACCTGTGCCATTACGTCGAGGAGGACGCGATCAGCCCGCTGTGGAAGGGGCAGCGGTTTCCCATGGGTACGTGCATTTCAGGCTGGGCCATGCTGACCGGACAACCGGCGGTCATTCCGGACATCTATGCCGATCCGCGCATCCCGCAAGACGCCTATCGCCTCACCTTCGTGCGGAGCCTCGTCATGGTGCCGGTCGGTGCGCCCGAGCCCATCGCCGCCATCGGTGCGTACTGGGCGGCACAGCACACGCCCGACACGGGCACGGTCACCCTCCTGCGGGCCATCGCCCGATCGGCGGCTTTGGCGCTGTCCAACGTCCGCCTTCTTGCGTCGTTGCAGGAGTCGGCCGAAGCCGCAAGGGCACAGGCTGAGCAACTGGCCCGGGCCAATGCGGCGCGCACCCGGCTCCTGGCAACGTTGAACCATGACCTGCGACAGCCGGTCCATGCCCTGACCCTCGCCACCCACGCCCTGTCGTCCCGGGTGACAGGCCGCGGGGAAACCTACGTGTCGACGATGAAGCACTGCCTGGGCGTTGTGAAGCGACTGATGGATGGCGTGCAGGACTTGGCGGAGATGGATGACGGCACGATCGCCGTCCGGATTGAAGACGTCCCGTTGGACGATCTGATGATGCACGCCGCGGCGACGTTCCAACTGGCCGCCGAAGCCAAGGGGCTCGGCTGGCGCGTGGAAGGGAGCGGCGGCGGCGTAACGGTGCGCACGGACCGGCTGCTTGCAGCGCGCATCCTCCACAACCTCGTCGACAACGCCATCAAGTACACCGACCGCGGGGAAATCCGCATCGCGTGCCGCACCGCCGACGACAGGGTGTGGGTCGACGTCTGCGATACCGGCCGAGGCATCCCGGAAAGCTCCCTGGCCGACATTTTCGAAGAGTTCTACCGCATCGAAGCCGGAGATGACGTCGTTGGACTGGGTCTGGGCCTGTTCATCGTCAAGACGCTGTCGGACCACCTCGGCTATCCCATCATGGTGAAATCCCGCCCAGGAACGGGAACAACGATCAGCATCGCCCTGCCGTCGGCTGGTTCTGTCGCGCAGCCCACAGGCGGGTGATCGAAACCCCGGGCTCAAGCATCGCCAGGAGATGGTCCGGTGTGCGGTGTGGAAGCCCTCGAACCCGAGCCCCCGCCGGACCAGCCGCATCGAGAGATCCGGTCTGTGGAGTTGAGGCTGCCCGCCCCGTCCGAAGGAGCACCGTGACTGGCGTCAGCGGCCGCGCACGGGCAAGCCCGGTGGGGTATCGTGGAACTGCTGTTGGATGGCCACGACGGCGCTCATATCCGCAAGCAGAGCCGCAACGCAATCCGGATCGAACTTCCGGCCCGCCTGTTCCCGGAGGAAGTCCGCGGCGGCCTCGTTCGTCCACGCTCCCTTGTAGGGACGTTCCGACGTGAGCGCGTCGAACACGTCGGCAACCGCGACGATGCGGGCTTCCAGTGGAATGGCCGCACCAGAAAGGCCGTTGGGATAGCCCGAGCCGTCGAAGGCCTCATGGTGACAGCCCACCACATTGCGCAAAATGGCGGCGTGCGGCAGGGCGCCAAGGCCGTGGTCGTGAATCATCGCGTTGATGATGTCCAAGCCCTTGGTCACGTGCGTTTTCATGACCTCGAACTCGTCCGGCGACAACTTGCCGGGCTTGAGCAGGATGCTGTCCGGCACCGCCACCTTACCGACATCGTGCAGGGGTGCATACTGGAGCACATACTCGATGAACTCGTCCGAAAGGTCGTGTTTCGATGCGATTTTCGCTGCGACGAGCTGGGCGTAGCGGCTCATTCGGTTGAGATGGGCACCGGTCTCCTCATCGCGGTAGTGGCTGACCTCGAGCGCCGTGTGCACGGCCGCCAGCATGGCCCGTGTGCTGGTCATCTCGGACGCAACGAGCACGCCGATGACCCGCCGGTATGGCATGAGTGCCGACACGATGGGTTCGGTGAAGAATCCCTCCTGCCTTGAGTTCAAGAAAAGGAATCCATAAAGGTCGCCCTGCCAGTGGATGCGGCTCACATAACGTGAACGGAACCCTTGCTTGAGCAACCTGCCGCCTGGACCGGTGGAGCCGGGAGCTGGCGCGATGGCATTGTCTATCCATGGACGTCCCGTCTCGGCGACCGCCTGCAGAAGAGGATAATCGCACAACCTGCCGGAGAGTGGATCGAAGGGCCGTGGGCCGATGTTGCTGTGGGCAAACGTCCGGACCCGTTCCCCCCTGGCGTCGTAGGTTGCCACGGCGATCCGGTGCAGGTGCTCCAGCCCAGGCCATTCGCGGATCTCCTCATGCAACGACCGGAGCCGCTCCTCGAGGCCTCCGCTCTGCTCCATCCAAGGATCTTCACCGAAACCATAGACGAAACCGCCTACTGCCACTTGCCGCACTTGGCTCAATGAACATCTCCTGGGTGGCCCGACCTAAAAGAGAACTATCAGACAAGACAGCAATGCGGAGATCACACCATCAGCCCGCATTACGTGTGTGAATGGTTGCTCAAAGACGAAAAACTGCAGGGGGCGACCATTCCCCAGGAGGGCATTAGTTGGCGTTGATTTGCGTCAAATTCTTCAACGGAGGTAAACGGAGGACGATCGAACCGGACCGGAAGGTGATGGCTGCCATCCGTTCTCTCCGGGAATTGCGGCCCTCGCTGGAAGACGGGCCCAGGTCACCGGATAAAAATCGACCCCAGCGACCCGCGCCGCGGCCAAGCGCGGTTCTCCGTCGTGGATCGTCGCCCGGGGGAGCACCGCTGTCGACCTGGGCACCGCCCGGCAACATCGGCGCACCATTCTCCAGAAAGACGATCTGCCGCTCCAGGGGCCGCTGTCAGCGATCCGGTATCGAAATCGAACGCAGAATCGCACCCGCACGCAGACGGTCCGCCCGGTCCACCGGGTTGCGCGAGGTGAGTTCCTGGAGCAGCGGCCGCGCCGAAATCATGGCCACCACGCCCGATGCGACGGTCTGCAACTCCCGAATCGAGGCATCGCATACGGCTTCGGCCGTCTTGGCGTCAATCCCGAACCGCATCGCCGCTTCGGCGACGTCGTTCTGCGCAACCCGTTGCAGGACCATGAGGTAATGAAGATTGAGTTCGTAGATGTCTTGCTGGAAATCGATTGCCATCGCCGCACTCGCAATGTCCGCCTGTCTTGGGGAGTGGCAACATGTCTTAACGTGCCACCCCAAATCTTACAAGCCAGTCGCCCGAAAGTGCCGTCCAAATTGTCGCAGATAACCCGCTTCACAAGATCCATCCCCCATTGGACGAATGGGCGAGTTCATTACAATGTAATTTGCCGCTGTAATTATGTTTACCATCTAGTAACCATGGCGGGAGGCCGTGGGTTTTCAAGATATAGCCGCCTTACGCTGCTGTTCACGATCAGGATGTCTTTACAGGGATACCAGTCTCCAATAAGCTGCTGGCCAATCTTTGACAGGTTTCATCTCGGGTGGTCGGTGGTTTTCATGGCCCGTACGTTTACTCCCTCCCGAGTTCTTCCGGAACCGGTGGACGGTGCAGCCGTCATGTGCAGCGACTGCGGCGCGTGGGGTATCCGCCGGATCGACAGCGACGAGTTGATGGAACGGCTGCTGGCGGACTGGCCGGTGGCGGGCTCGGTCCTCGCCGGTGTGATGCCTCTGATGCCATCCCCCGAGCTGGGTGATCTCTGCCGTCAGCGAGCGCTCGCGGCCTATGCCGCGGTGCTTGAGGACGAGGACTGGTATCGTCTTCTGGCTTTCATCGACGCCGTCGTCGATTGCACGACGGACCAGTTGAAGCCCACCGGTCAAGTCGCGGCGGTCCCCGACCTGATGGCAAGAGTCCTGCCGGTCCGGGTGCAGTTGATGCTGAACGAGACCCGCGCCCGTAAGCGGAGCCTCGCTGCGGCGAACTGACGAGAGCCACCCAGCGGACAATGTCCCACCGGTGCGTCGCGGTGCCAGGGCGCGTAAGGCTCAAGGCCGTTTTCCGGAAATCGCGTGCTCAGGACATGGTAGCGCGCTGGGCAGCCGCGGCATGTAAATATGTCGCACCCCGGCACCCACAGTTAACACAATTATTCGCATAGTCCGCAATTTCGGGGTAATGGGCGGTGATCCCGGCATGATCGCCTTGTCATTTCGTTTCGAGCCTTCGGTAATAAGATTAAAATCCTTTCACGGAAAATTGCGCAATTGATCTGCATCAATTGTGATGCATTTTTCATGCAGTTGCGTAGCCGATGATATTTCGGTAACCAAATGGACATCGACCGCTGTATGCGGAGATCAAGTCATCGAAGATGTCCGAAACCTATACGGGGAATAAAGGCATGCGCACTCTCTTTTCATCTTTGATCGCGAACGAAGACGGCGTGACCGCGATCGAGTATGGCGTGCTGGCTGCACTGGTGGCTTTCGCCGCGACGGCGGGTTTCACTTCGCTCGGCAGCGCGATCAACCAGAAATTCAAAGATATCGGGGGTGCACTCAGCGGCACGGCGATCAGCATTTCGAAGTAAGGTGACATCATCGTCCCGTTCAGGCGGCTGCCGGGCGCATCCGGTGTCCGGCAGCCGTTGTGCGGAATGTTTCGACAAGGCTCAAAACGATCGGTTCGGAGCCAGCAGCGATGAAGACGCTTCTTTCCGGCGGCGCGGCCATGTTGTTCATGGCGGCGGCCATCTCCGATTTCCGAACCCGGATCATTCCGAACTGGATACCGGCCTTTCTGGGCCTGCTGTTCGCCGCGGCGGCCATCGTCGATCCATCGGCGTACCCGCCCCTGTCGTCGGTGGCCGGCGCCGTCCTCGTCTTCGTTCCCCTGCTGATCCTCTTCGCGGGGGGGAAGATGGGCGGTGGCGACGTCAAGCTTCTGACGGCGGCGGCGCTGTGGTCCGGTTGGGAGCAGCTTCCCGCGCTGCTGCTCGTCACGGTGCTGGCGGGCGGCGTTCTGGCGATTGTGGCGTTGGCGCGCGTCATGGCACGGCGAGCCGCCGACACCCTGGCCCTCTTCTTCCCCTATTCGGCAACGGCCAAGGCCAGGCTGTGGCTGGAAACGCTGCTGCGAACCCGCAACGTCGATGCTCTTCCGCTCGGCGAGGCCGGCCTGCCTTACGGCATCGCCATCGCGGCGGGTGGCCTGTCCATCCTGTCCCCCTTCGGCTCCACCGGGATGTGACGCATGGCTCCGCGCACTATTCTCCTTTCCCTCGCCGCCCTTGCGCTGCTCGGCAGCGGGGCGATCCTGCTGGCCCTTCCCGGCACCCAGCCGCCGCCTGCCGCGGCGGTGCCCGCTCCGCCGGCGCTGACGAAGCTGCGGGTCGCCGCGCACGACCTGGCGCCCGGCACCTTCATCCAGGACTCCGACGTGCGCTGGCAGGATTGGCCGCAAAGCGCCGTGCTGGAAGAGCATGTTCTGTTCGGCAGCGACAAGGACCCGAGCATCGGCGCCATGGTCCGCCATCGCATCGCCGCCGGGGAGCCGTTGATGCGCTCCCGCCTGATCGCTCCCGGCGAGCGCGGCTTCCTGGCCGCCGTCCTGTCACCGGGCATGCGCGCGATCTCCGTCGCGGTAACCGAGGTGTCGGGTGCCGCCGGCCTGATCTCTCCCGGAGACTTGGTGGACCTGATCCTGACGCAGGCCCTGCCCAACGAACAGGACAATCCGGCCCGCCGGCTGGTCGGCGAAACGGTCCTGGAGAGAGTGCGCGTCATCGCCGTCGACCAGCGGGTCGAGGAGGCCGCCAAGGACCACAACAACTCCGGGAACGTTCGCAAGGTGGCCACCACCGTGACTCTGGAGGTCGGCGCCCGGCAGGCCGAGAAGGTCGCCGTCGCCGCGGAACTCGGCCACCTGACGCTCAGCCTGCACAGCATCGCCCCGGCGGGCGAGGCGGTCGCGCCGACGGCGACCGAGCCGGTCTGGGCGTCGGACGTGTCGGCCGCGCTCACCGGCCATACCGGCGACCGCAAGACCAACGAACGCCCCGGCCTCGCCGTCATCCGTGGCACCGAACTCCTCCGGCAATCCTTCTGACGCCAACCCGCCGCCCCAGGAAACCCACCATGCCCCTGCCAGCTCCGTGCGAGCCGGTTCGCACGGCCAAACTCCCTCTCCTCCTTTGCCTGTCCGCTCTTGTGGGCGGCTTCCTCCTCGCTCCGCGGATCGCGGTGGCCGAGGGGAACACCGCGGAGCGCGCGACGCACAGCGCCATGGAACTGGCGGTCGGCAGCGGCACTCTGGTCCGTCTGGGCGAACCCGCAACGAGCCTCTTCATCGCCAGCCCGGACATCGCCGACATCCAGTCGCCGACGGAGCGCAGCGTTTTCGTCGTCGCCAAGAAGACCGGACGGACGACGCTCTACGCGCTGGGGGCCGGGGACAAACTGCTGGTGCAGCGCGACATCGTGGTGGTTCACAACACCGCGCAGTTCACCGACCAGCTGCGGGCGGAATTCCCCGCCTACCGCGTCTCCCTCACCTCATCACCGGGCCGGCTGGTCGTCGGCGGCGCCGTCTCCACGCCGCAGGACGCCGAGGCGATCATGGCGCTGGCCAAAGGCTATGTCGGGCAGGGCGAGACGGTGGTCAACCAGCTCAGGGTCACGGTTCCCACCCAGGTCCATCTGCGCGTCCGCGTTGCGGAGATGGCGCGCAACACGGACAACCAGTTCGGCATCCACTGGGATTCCCTGCTCAATCCCGGCGCCTTCGCCTTCCGCCTGATCACCGGGCGGGACTTCATGAAGTTCGACACCAACTACGGCCGAGACGTCTTCCAGCGGTCGGCGGAGAACGCGGGCTCCCTGATCTCCAACTATTCCAGCAACCGCGTGAACCTGACGGCCGTCATCGACGCACTGGACGCCGAGGGCATGGTGACCATCCTGGCCGAGCCGAACCTCACCGCGGCGTCCGGCCAGACGGCGAGCTTCCTCGCCGGCGGCGAGTTCCCCATTCCGGTCGCCGAGGAGAACAACCGCGTTTCCGTCGTCTTCAAGCAGTTCGGCATCGGGCTCAACTTCACGCCGACGGTGCTGTCGCCCGAACGCATCAGCCTGACCGTCCGCCCGGAAGTCAGCGAGCTGTCGGAAGCCGGTGCCGTCACCATCGGCTCCATCCAGATTCCCGGACTTTCGGTGCGCCGGGTGGAGACCACGGTGGAGCTGGGCAGCGGGGAAAGCTTCGCCATCGCCGGCCTGTTGCAGAACAACATCCGCGACGCGGTCACCAAATTTCCGCTGCTCGGCGATTTGCCGGTGCTCGGCCCGCTCTTCTCCTCCACCCGCTTCCGCAAGAACGAGAGCGAGCTGGTGGTGATCGTCACCCCCTATCTGGTCAATCCGGCGGGGCCCGGCGCGCTGCAAACCCCGCTCGACGGTCTGCGGCCGACCAGCGAACTGGAACGCCTGTTTGCCCGCCGCCTCGCCAAGGAAAGCCCCGCCCCCGGATCGGGTGGTCCGGTCGGTCCCGGCGGTGCCCGGCTGAACGGTGCCGCTGGCTTCATCTATTGAGGAGACGGGCCATGAATGACCAGTTCCCGCAACGCCCGCTTCGTCAAGCCGCCCTTCTCGCGCTGACGCTGCTGGCCGGCGCCTGCACACCGGTGGAAGCGTTGTGGACACCGGCCGACACGCCCCGCGACGTGACGGTTGAGCGTGCCGAGAGCGCCGCTTGGTTGCCGGCCACCCGCAGCCGGCTGGCTCCCGCCGACACGGCGCAACTGCGCCGGCTGATCGAGGAGCTGGGGGAGCCGCCGCGGACCCGCGTCACCATCGCGCTGCCCGCCGGCGCCGAGCAGCATCAGGCGGTTCCGGTGGTCCGCGCGCTTGCCGGCTTCGGTGTCGATCCCGCGAACATTACCGTCGCCCGACAGCCGGGAGGCGACGCCGGTCCGGTCGGCGGCATCGCCGTAACGGCGGAGCTCTACGCCGCCGTTCCGCCGCATTGCCCGGATTGGCGCCGCACCGTGATGGACGACAACAGCTTCCGGCCGTCCAGCAACTTCGGATGCGCCAACGCCAACAATCTCGCCGTCATGCTGGCCGATCCGGGCGACCTCGCGGCGCCACGCCGGCTGGGGCCGGCCGACGGGGCGGCGCAGGAAGCGGCGGTCGACCGCTACAAAGCCAACAAGGTCACGCCGCTGAAAGCCTCCAGCACGGTGCTCACCGGCGCTTCACAGCAGTAGGAGGGGGCCGATGTCGATCTTCGCCCGCGCATCCGCCGAGACCGGCGCCTCCCGGAACCCGGAACTGGTCGCCTTCGTCACCGAGCCGGACACCGAACGGACCATTCGTGATCTGGTGGACGAGGAGGTGATGACCTTCACGGTCGTCCGCCGCGGCACGGTCCAGGACGCCATCGGCCATCTGCGCACGTCACCGTCGCCCAAGCTTCTGATCGTCGACATCAGCGCTTCCACCATGCCGATGTCCGACATCGAGGCCCTGGCCGATGTCTGCGAGCCGAGCGTGACCGTCATCGTGCTGGGCGAGAGCAACGACATCGGCCTGTTCCGCGACCTCATGAACGCGGGCGTGGCCGACTATGTCGCCAAGCCGATCACCACGGAGCTGTTGCGGCGAACCATCGCCATGCGCTCCGGCCCGGCCGCGGTGAAGCCGCGCAGCCGCACCGGCAAGGTGATCGCGGTCACCGGCGCACGGGGCGGGGTGGGGGCCTCCACCCTTCTGGTCAACCTCGCTTGGCTGCTTTCCCACCGGTCCGGCCGCAAGGTGGCGCTGGTCGACCTCGATTTGCAGGCGAGCAGCCTGTCCCTGATGCTGGGCGCGGAGCCCGGCGGCGGGCTGTCCGAAGCGTTGCAGAACATCGACCGCGTCGACGACCTGTTCCTCGACCGCATCATGCAGCAGTGCAGCGACCGGCTGTTCCTGCTCACCGGGCACGAGGAGCTGGAGGACGAACCGTCGCTCGCCCCCTCCGCGATCCAGCGGATTGCCACCTTGCTGACGCAGCGCTTCCACTACGTCATGCTGGACGTGCCGCGGCGCTACGGCCCGCTCTATCAGCATTTCCTCAGCCTCGCCCATGTCCGCATCATCATCGCCGACCCCACGCTGCCTTCGGTGCGGGAGACGGTGCGCGTCCTGCGGATGACCGGACGCGACGATATCGGCAAACGCGCGCTGGTCATCCTGAACCACCGGTGTCCGCCGGCCAAGGGCATCGTCTCGCGCGATGAATTCGAGAAGGCGATCGGCCGGCGCATCGACTACGAGATCCCCTTCGACCGCAAGGCGCTTGCCGCCGAGAATGGCGGCATTCCGCTGGCTACCGAGCATGGCGCGATCACCGACATGCTGCTCGACGTCTCCAACGACCTGTCGGGCAAGCGGTCGATGATCCCGAATTCCTTCAAGCGCATGTTCTGGAGTTGAGCCCATGTTCGGACGCAAGGTCGCCGAAGCCGTGCCGGATATCCTGTCCCATCAGCTGGTAGGGCTGATTCCGCCGGGTGCCCCTCCCTGCGCGCCGGCGCGCATTTCCGGAAGCCGCGTCGCGGCGGAAGACTCCCGCAGCGCCGATGTCCTTCCGCGCATTCGTGAGCGCGTGCTGGAGAAATTGCAGAACCCGGTCGCCGGCATGGCCGGACGCGACTCCCTGCGCCGCGAGTTGACCGGACTGGTCGGCGACATCTGCTCCACGGAGCGCATACCGATCAGTGCCATCGACCAGGATCGGGTGATCGACATGCTTCTCGACGACATGCTCGGCATCGGCCCCATCGAGCCGCTGCTTGCCGACGACGGCGTGACCGACATCCTGGTCAACGGCTGCAACCAGATTTATGTCGAACGCCGAGGCAAGCTGGAACTGACCGGCCTGCGGTTCCGCGACGACGCCCACGTCATCAACGTCGCTCAGCGCATCGCCAGTTCGGTGGGGCGGCGCGTGGACGAATCGAGCCCGATGGTCGATGCCCGGCTGCAGGACGGCAGCCGCGTCAACGTCATCCTGCCACCGCTGGCGCTTGACGGTCCCAGCATATCCATCCGGAAATTCAACCGCCGGCGCGTCGCCATCGCCGACATGGTGTTGCAGGGGAACCTGTCCGCCCCGCTCGGCCGCATGCTGGAGGTCGCTACCGCTTGCCGGCTGAACGTGCTGGTCTCCGGCGGCACGGGCAGCGGCAAGACGACGCTGCTTAACGCGCTGTCCCGCGTCATCGATCCCGCCGAACGGATCGTCACCATCGAGGACGCGGCGGAACTGCAGCTCCAGCAGCCGCATGTCGTCCGCCTGGAGACCCGCCCGGCCAGCATCGAGGGCACCGGCGAGATCACGCAGCGCGACCTCGTCAAGAATGCGCTGCGCATGCGCCCCGACCGCATCATCATCGGCGAGGTGCGCGGCGGCGAGGCGTTCGACCTGCTCCAGGCGATGAACACCGGCCATGACGGGTCGATGTCGACGATCCACGCGAACCGTCCGCGCGACGCGCTCAGCCGTCTGGAAAGCATGGTGATGATGGCCAACGGCAACCTGCCGCTCCAGACGATCCGGGCCCAGATCGCCAGCGCGGTGAACCTGATCGTGCAGGTGGAGCGCATGCGCGACGGCGTGCGCCGCATCCAGCAGGTGGTGGAGGTGGTCGGCATGGAAGGCGACGTCATCACCACCCAGGAACTCTTCACTTTTGTGCAAGGCGGCGGCGGCGAGGCGGTGACCGGCCGTTTCGAGACCAGCGGCGTGCGCCCGCAATTCAGCGCGCGCGCCGCCTATTACGGTCTGGAAGACACCCTGCTCGCCGCGATGAGGTGACCGCCGTGACCGGTTCCTCCCCCTTCTTCGCCATCGGACTGCTGTTGCTGGGCTCGGGCATGCTCGTCACGCTTCTGGTGCTGCGTGGCCTGTCCGGCGGCGGTGCGGCGGCGCGGCGGCAGCGGCGCCTGGCGGCGGCCATCGGCGATGTGCCGCAGACGTGGCGGGAGCGCCAGGCGCTGAGCGCGGCCCGAGAGGAATTGCGGACTGAGAAGATCGTGCCATGGTGGCGACGGGCCATTCCCTGGTCGGAGCGTCTTGAGTTCCGCATGGCACCGGCCGGCGGACAGCGGCCATTGCTTGGTGCGGCTGCGGTCGCGCTGAGCGTGGCGGTTGCCGGGTTCCTGCTGCTGACGCAGGTTTTCCATATCTCCGTTCTGGTCGCGTTGGCGTTGGCCGCGGCGGCTGCTCCGGTCGCTGGGCGGATGACCGTGCACAGCCTCGTCGCCCGACGCCGCCGGGAGTTTCTGGAAGGGCTGCCCGACGCCATCGACCTGATCGTGCGCAGCGTGCGCGCCGGCATTCCGGTGACCGCGGCGATGACGCTGGTCGGTCAGGAGGTGCAGGAACCGGTGCGTGGCGAGTTCAAGCACCTGTCCGACTCCGTCGCCATCGGCATCGACCTGAAGGAGGCGCTGGACCGCACGGCAGAGCGCGTTCGCCTGCCCGACTTCGACTTCTTCGTCATCTGCCTGATGATCCAGAGGGAGACCGGCGGTCAGCTGGCCGAGACACTGCAGAACCTCAGCGACATCCTGCGCCGCCGCAAGGATCTGCGGCGCAAGCAGCGGGCGCTGACCGCGGAGGGGCGGGTTTCCGCAAAGATCGTCGCCGCCATCCCGTTCGTCGCCGGCTTCGGGCTCTTTGTCCTGAATCCGAATTACGCGCGGAAGCTGATCGACGACCCGACCGGCAACCGGATGCTCCTCGCCGCCAGCGTTGCGCTCGGCCTTGGCCTGCTCGTCATCGCCCGCATGACCCGGAGTCCGGAATGACCGCTCCATCCGCATTGCAGTGTCTGGTCCTGTCCGGCGGGCTCATCCTAACGGCGGTCCTGCTGGCGCTCGCCGCCGTCGTCGACCGCGAACGGGATCGCTTCCGCGCCCGTCTTCTCGGCGTCGTCCGGCAGGCATCGGAACAGAGGGCAACGAGCCGGAACAGTACGGCTGCGGCGGTGAAGCCGCTGCGCTTGTCCGTCATCGCCCTGCTGCGGCGGGTCATGCTGCTGTCCGCCCGCCTGCCGCTGGTCAGGAAGAAGGACCAGGAGGACATCCGCCGGCTGCTCGTCCGCGCCGGCATCCGCGGGAAGGAAAGCGTGGCGCTCTTCGTCGCGGCGAAACTGCTCGGCTTCGGGGTGGGGGCGCTGCTCGCCGGGAGCGCGCAACTGGTCCTGCAAACAGAGATCGCACCGATGATGGCGCTGGCCGCGACGCTCTTCTCCGGCTTCGTCGGCGGGCTGGTTCCGGAGGCCGCGCTCCAGCGGCGGGGCCGGACAAGGCGCGCCGCCATCGAAGCGGCGCTGCCCGATGCGCTGGACCTCCTCATCATCTGCGCCAACGCCGGTTATGGCCTGGACGTTTCGATCCAGCGGGTGGGGCGCGAAATCGCCCGCTTCTTCCCCGATCTGGCCGACGAGCTCGCGGTGACGGCGAACGAGATGCAGTTGCTCTCCGACCGCCGCGAAGCGCTCGACAATCTGGTGGAGCGCACGAACGTGCCGGCGATCCGCAGCCTCGTGGTCACGCTGCTCCAGGCGCAACGCTATGGAACACCGTTGACCCAGGCGTTGCGCACGCTGGCCAGGGAAGAACGCAGCGCCCGGATCCTGGCGCTGGAGGAGCGGGCTGCGCGCATTCCGGCGCTGATCAGCCTGCCGCTGATGGTCCTCATCATGCCGGCCGTCCTCATCGTCGTGGCCGGGCCGGCATTCATCGACATCATGAAGGGGCTCTGACGAGCATGCGTACCGTCTCCCTGCCTTTCGCCATTCTGCTCGCCCTTCCGTTGATGCTGGGCGCCTGCTCGCACCCCTCCGGCCTCGGCCAGTTGGCCGGCATGGCGTCGGCGAAGCCGTCCCTGGAACTGGCCACCGGCCTGCGCATCGCCGAGGCCACGCGCAACGGCGGCGACAATCAGGCGGCGATCACTCTCTACCGCCAGATCGTCGCCGCCCACCCGACCTCGCCGCTGCCGCTGCTCGGTCTTGGCGATGCGCTCCACGAAGGGCGTGCCTTCGACGAGGCGATCGCCGCCTATCAGGCGGCGCTGCGGCTCGACGCCGGCAATCCCGACGCGCAAGTCGGCATCGGCCGCGTCGACCTTGCGCGCAACCTGCCGGGGGAGGCCCTGGCCGCCTTCGACAGGGCACTCGCCGCCGCGCCGCAGCATGCCGCCGCGCTCAACGGCAAGGGCGTCGCGCTCGACCTGATGGGCAAGCCGGAGGAGGCCCGCGTCCTGTACCGGCAGGTGCAGGCGCTCCAGCCCGGCAACCGCGGCGCCCGCAACAATCTGGCTCTGTCGATGCTGTTGGCCGGCGACAAGGAGCAGGCCATCCCCCTGTTCCGCGAGCTGAGCGCCGAGCGCTCGGCCGGGCAGCAGCGCATCCGGCAGAACTTGGCCCTGGCGCTCGGTATGTCCGGCCGGATGGATGCCGCGGCGGAGGTCGCGAGGATGGACCTGAGCCCCGAAGCGGTGAAGGAGAACCTCGCCTACTACGCCATGCTGCGGTCGCTCGACAGACAGGCCGACGGCCACGCCGCCATCGCCCGCGCGGTCAACGCGAGCGGTACCTGAGGAGTGGCGCCATGCTGCGCAGAAAATCCCTGGCCGATGACGCGGCGGGAGTCACCGTGGTGGAATTCGCCATCGGCGCCCCGATCGTCCTCTTGATCGCGGTGATCGTCATCGAGGTGAGCTTCATGCTTGCGGTGCGGGTGGCGTTGGACATCGGCACGCGCGAGGCGGCACGCGCCGGGCTGACCGGCGCGCCGCCGCCGGCCGGCTCGACGCGCGACCAGCAGCTTCGGAAGATCATTGTCAGCACGACCTTCGGTTTCGTCGACCCGGCGGATCTCACCGTCAGCCTGCTCGCCTACCAGGACGCCGGCAGCGTCGGCAAGCCGGAACCCTACAGCGACATCGACGGCAACGGACGGTGGGATTCCGGGGAGCCCTTCACCGACGTCAACGGGAATGGAATCTGGGATGCAGACCGTGGGGCCGCCGGCGCCGGGACCAGCGGCCAGACGGTCGCCTACCTGGTGCAGTACACGGGGAAGCCGTTAACCGGCCTCGCCGCCAGCCTGCTCGACGACCCGACCTACCACTACGAATCCCGCGTCGTCGTCCGCAACGAACCGTTCTAGCAAGGAGGGGCGCATGGGCCATCTGCCGGGCCGTCTCGCCCGAAACCGCAGCGGGCTCGTCACCATCGAAGTGGCGGGAATCGCCTTGGCATTCGTTCTTCTGCTCGTCGCCGCGGTGGATTTCAGCCAGCATGTTTCGGCGGTGGGCAAAATCGCGCGCGCCGCCAGCGAGACGGCGAAGATCGCCACCCAGTTCAAGCGGCTGCGCCAGGGCATGACGGTCCAGCGCGGCGACGAGGTCGGCGTGCTGTTCGAGGCGGCGCGGCAGGTCGCCCAGCCGCTCGACATCGACAAGGTGGGGGCGGTGATCGTCACCTCGGTCGCCAATTCGGGAAGCGGCGGCAGCAAGGTGGCGTGGCAGCAGCGCTCGGGCAGTTCCTCCTGGACCAGCCGCATCGGTTCGGCTGTCGGCGGAGCGGCCACCCTGCCCACCGCCTTCTCGATTCGCAGCGGGGACAGCGCCGTCTTCGTCGAGGTCTTCCACACCTATCAGCCGACCGTGCTGAGCGGCAGCCTGTTCGGCGGCGATCCCTCCGGCGTGCCGGTCTACAGCCAAGCCGTATCCCGCCCCCGTTTCGGCGATCTGACCAAACTGGACCCGTGACATGAAGAAGACCGCTGTTCGCAGGCGGCGTGCCGGTGCGGCCGCCCAGCACTTGCTCTCCGCGTTGCGCGGCTGTCTGGACGACCGGCGTGGCGCCACCGCCGTGATGGCCGCCGCGATAGTCGTTCCGCTGATCGGGGCCATCGGCCTGTCGGTCGACATGGGGCGCGGCTATCTCGTGCGACAACGCTTGTCGTCGGCCATCGACGCCGGGGCACTGGCCGGGGGCAGAGTGCTCGACACGACCAACGTCCAGGCGGACGCGATCCAGTATTTTCGCGCCAACATTCCGACGACCTACCTCGACACCCCGATTCCGGACCCCGAGGTCACCATCAGCGCCGACCGGCAGACCGTATCGGTGAAGTCCAGCGTGCGGGTTCCGACCACCCTGATCCGGGTGCTGGGCATCGACACCCTGCCCATCACGGTGGAAAACCGTGTGCGGCGCCAGATGTCCGGCGGGTTGGAACTGGCTCTCGTGCTCGATGTCACCGGATCGATGGCGACCGACAACCGCATCGGCAAGCTGCGCGATGCGGCGACCTCGCTGGTGAATATTCTGTTCGGCAACCAGACCGATACCCAGAAGCTGTGGATCTCCGTCGTTCCCTACTCGGCTGAGGTCAATCTTGGCACCGGCCACGGGGATTGGATGACGCTGAGCGGTCCGTCCACCGGTGCCTATTCGCCGTCCACCTGGCGCGGCTGCGTCGAGGCACGGCCGAGCCCCTACGACGAGGATGACACCCCGCCCATGGTCGCCGGGTTCAAGCGGTTCCTTTATCCCTCGACCAAAAGCATGAACAACGGCAAGGGCGGCGGCGACAATGATTGGCCGACGATCACCGACACCGGAACCTACACCAACAGCAACGACCGGACCGGCCCGAACCTCGGCTGCGGCTTTCCGGTCTTGCCGCTGACCAACGTGAAGAAGGACCTGCTGGACAAGATCGCAACGCTGCAGCCGGTGAACCGTGGCGGGACCATGGCGAACCTCGGCCTTCAGGCGGGGTGGTTCACCGTGTCACCGCGCTGGCAGGGGCTGTGGGGAGGCCCGACGCCGAAGGGGATGCCGCTCGACTACGGTTCTCCGGAAATGAGCAAGGCGATTGTCCTGGTCACCGACGGCGAGAATAGCTGGTTCGACCATTCCAAGCCGCCGACCGGCGATTACACGGCCTATGGCCGCATCGATGAAGGGCGGCTCGGCACCAAGTCCTTTTCCGAATCGACGTCCGAGATCAACAAGCGCATGGCCCGCCTGTGCGAGAAGCTGAAGAACCCCGGCGTTCTCGATGCCGACGGCAAACCAAAGCCCGGCATCACCATCTACACCATCACCATCGGACAGACGAACGCCAACACCCAGGCGCTCTACCGGAATTGCGCATCACAGCCCAGCTACTATTGGGACACGCCGAGCCCCGACCAGCTCAAGAGCGTGTTCCAGAGCATCGGGTCGCAGCTCACCAACTTGCGGCTGGAGCAGTGATCTGCCGGCGTCATTCCGGTGCTTGGTGACGCACCGGAATGACGCCACTCTTTTGTGGAGGGCGGGTCAGCAGAAGCGGTCGGTCAGGTGGGCGGCGTCGGCCGAAACCGGTGGCGTGAAGCTGTGGGCCGCAGCGTTGGCGGTGGAGAGCGGCGGCAACCCGCAAACCGGGCACTGCGCCCGGATGCGCTGCTGCTCATGCACGGCGAAGCGAATGCCGCAGGGGCAGGTGCGCAGGTCGACAACACAGGAGCGCAGGTCGCGGGCGAGAATCCAGGCCATGGTCAGGTCGATGGCCGACTGGTTCAGACCCGTGCATTCCTGACGCACGTCCATATAGAAGTCATGCGCGCGCAGCAGCGCCTCGATGTCGATCCTGCGCAACGCGTCGGCGCCGGCGCAGTTCAGATAGGCGGTCAGGATGATCGACGCCTCCAGCGCACGCTGGTGGGTCGCAAAGAGCCGGTCGGACTCCGGAAACATGCCCGAGACCGAAGCGTGCCCATGAATCTCATGATAAAGCGTGCGGAGCTGTGTCGCGCTGAGATTGGTGTGCACCGCGACGATCGAGGTTCGGAGATTGCGCTTGATCAAACGTATTGCCAGCGCCAATTTCCGGTGCTGCTCACACTTGTTCACCATGCACACCACCCTTCGGACGACAATGCTTCAGGGCGGAGAAGATTAGGCTTGGAAGTATTTTTGTTGTTTTTGCGTGCGCCACGAATCGGGGCCATTTTGTTCCTCTCCCGCTCAAACATTCCGTTGTTCCTCGTATTCCTCCCGATGTGCATAGAAAAAGAGTATATAACGGCTGCCGAGGCGAAGTTTTATTTCCCCGATTTATGACTCATAATGCGTCGCCTCGCAACCTGGATGCGGTGGCGACAATTCGACGCACTCGATCAATGGTTGTGATCCGGTGTCGCGGGTTGCCATGGTGGGTGCCACCGGATGCTGTTGCCGGCAGGACGGGTCAAAGGAAGGCTATGGCGTCGGGTGAAACCGATTGGCGTTGCCTGGCGTGGCGCGCCAGCTTATGGATTTCCGCCTGCTTGTCGCGAACCAGCCAGTCCGGCGCAAGGAATTCCGTGTGCCGTCCCGCCTGCAAGGAGCCGATGACGCGGACCGGCGGGATCGGCCAACGCAGGCTGTAGCTCATCGGCGCGGCGTCGCCGAAGCGATAGGACTGGTGGACGCGGAGCCACTCGTCGGTGACCTCGACGATCGTTCCGCTCAACATCGCGAAGCCGGGCAACCCTGCAGGCGCCGCGCCTTGGGAAGAGGGTGGGACATCCGCCCCGGCCCGCCGGACTCCGACACGGGCCGGAGGCCGCGGAAGAACAGGGCTATCGGCCGCCGCGTCGGCCTTGAGGGCGTGGCGGATCGGCGGGCGTCGTGCATCCATGGCCGGTGCCGCTCAGCAATGAAGTCCTGCGTCGGCCCGGCAGTAGAACATCCAGGTCACGACAATGCAGGACAGATAGAAGATCAGGAAAAGCTGGATCGCCATGACCGGCGACCCGGTCAGGCTGATCGACAGTCCGAAGACGCCGGGAATATAGAAGGCACCGAATGCCGCCAGCGCGGAGATGAACCCCAGCGCGGTCGCCGCCTCCAGCGTCGCTTCCTTCAGCGCACGCGCGCGGCCGAGGTCGCCTTGCAAATCATAGGCATGCATACGGTCGATCAGGAAGACGATCGGCACCATCTGATAGGTCGAAGCGCAGGCGACGCCGGCCGTGGCGAACACCAGCATGGAACTCAGCAGGAACATCCAGAACACCCCGCTGTTCAGGCAGATCGTCATCGTGCTCACCGCGAGGAACAGGATTACGAAAGCCCACAGGGTGATGCGTGCGCCGCCCAGCCGGTCGGCCATGCCACCCGACAGCGACCGCGCCGCCGAACTGACGAGCGGTCCGAGGAAAGCGTAGGCAAGCGGGTCGATGCCGGGGAATTGTGCCTTCACCAGCATTGGGAACGTGGCCGCGAAGCCGATGAAGGTGCCGAAACTGCCGATGTAGAGCCACCCGTTGATCCAGGTGTGCATGCGACGGAAGATGACCGCCTGTTCGGCGAAGGAGGCCTGGGAATGGCCGATATCGTTCATGCCGAACCAAGCCGCCGCGGTCGCCAGCAGAATGAAAGGGATCCAGATGAAGGCCGCGTTCTGCAGCCACACGCCCTGATGGGTGTCCAACGGCGCGCCGAGCGCAGCCGCGGCATGGGGGCCGCCGCCGAGCGGGCCGAGCAACGCGCCGCCGATCACCAGGGGGACGGCGAACTGCACCACCGCCACGCCTAGGTCGGCCATGCCGGCATTGACGCCCAACGCCCAGCCCTTCTGTTCCTTGGGGAAGAAGAAGGAGATGTTGGCCATGCTGGAGGCGAAGTTCCCGCCGCCGAATCCGCACAGCAGCGCCAGCACCAGCATCACGCCGTAGGGCGTTTCCGGATGCTGCACGGCGATGCCGATCCCCAGCGCCGGGATGAGCAGGGACGCCGTGCTGATCGTCGTCCACAACCTCCCGCCGAAGATCGGCACGGTGAAGGCATAGACCAGGCGCAGGACCGCTCCGGAAAGGCCCGGGGCGGCCGTCAGCCACAGAAGCTGTGTGGTCGTATATGAGAAGCCGACGATTGGAAGATGCACGACGACGGCGCTCCACACCATCCAGACACAGGAGGCGAGAAGCAATGCGAAGGCCGAGATCGCGAGGTTGCGCATCGCGATCGGCTTGCCGCCGTCCACCCAGAAGGCCATATCGTCGGGCCGCCAGTCGTCCAGTCGATCGCTCATGCGTGACAGAGTCTGGTCGGTCATCAATCGTCCTCACACATCGGGAATAGCCGGCCGCGTCGCCAGGCGCTCGCCGGCAGCGGCGATCGAGCGGAAAAATTGTGGGCCGAGTGTACTCTCCGCCGCCGCAGCTCCGCGATGTCAGGAAGACGCGCATTTTTTTCGTCATTCGCCGAATGGCGAAAAAAAGACGCGTCCAGGCCCCCTGTACGGTTGCCTGGGTGCCTCGCTACGGTGGCGTGCATCCGGCCCTTCCCATTCAGGGTGCACGCCTATGCTGTCTCCAGAACGGACCATTGAGGATCGGGATGCCGGGGATTGGGACGCGCCGCTCCGTGATCGGGGGCATCCGCCGGAACCCGTCGCCGGCCCGCTCATTTCTCTCGCTGCCGCTGCCGCTGCCGCTCCGGCGGATACGTTGCGCCGGTTCCGTCTGTCGCAGGCGGACCTGATGCCGACGGTGCGGCGGCTCGAACTCGACTGGCCGTGCAGCGTCGCGATGATGCAGCGCTTCGCCGAGTATGTGACCGGCGTTCCTGTCTGTCATCCACGCGATCCGGGATCGCGCTCCGGTTCGCCCATTCCGGTGCTGTTCCTGTGCCTTCAGGAGGGGCTCGGCGCCTATGACGCTGCGGCCGACGAAAGCGACGACCGTCGTTTGCTCGCCTTCGTCGACGGGCTTTGCCAGGAGGCGGCGCGCCTGCTTTCCGGCATCGCGCTGTTTACGCCTGACAACGACTGCTGGATGGCGGGCAATGGGGCGGCGCTGCACGGCTGGCTGGCGACATGCGATGCCCGTGGCGTGACTGTCCATCGTTCTCAGCGCCGCGGCGCCAGCCATCAGCGCGTTCTCTCGGCGATCGGCCGGTATGTCATCCTGGCGCGCGAACGCGCGATCCTGGAGCGTGTCCGCCGGGCCGATGCGATGCCATAGGACGAACTGGCGGCCCGGCATTGTCACATCAACGATGGTGGCCTGCCGGTCGTGACGGCAACCTCGCGGGATGGCGCCGCTCACGTATGCCCGCCACCAATATCCAGGTCACGACCGGCATGCTCCGTTCCGACAGGGCCGCCTTCCGCGAAATCGCTCTGACGGCCCATCATGAACAAGGGCGGCGAACGAACAACCGGGTCGACGTCTCGCACCAGCCGGTGCGGCGACGAGAGCGGAAGATCCCGCGGTTCAAACCGCCCGCGTCGGCCCGGCGCTTCGTTTCACTGCACGCCGCCGTCTACAACTGTTTCACCCTCCAACACCACCTGGTCTCCCACCGCACCCTGCGCACCTTCCGGGCACGTCGCAAGGTCTGCTTGCCGACTCAGTTGCCGTGACAACGCCCTCCGCCGTGTTGGACACTCGGCTCACAGACGCGCTGTCCTGCGGCATCCACGGGCAGACGGAGGGGCAGGTCAACAAGCTTCAGCTGATCAGGCGTCGGATGTGCGGACGCGCCAGCTTCGATCCGCTACGCCGCCGCGTCCTCCTGGCAGCCTGATCCACGCACAGTGCGGGAGAACCGGGACACGGGGACCACCTCTCCCGCAGGACGCTGTACTGCCCGTTCGTGCCCTGCTCAGTCCTCGTCCTGCCACCTGCGCAGATCAGTCTGGTCATGATAGGGCATACGGTCCGGCGTGGTGATGAATTCCATCGTCGTGCCCCAGGGCATGCGGCAGTAGCAGACCTTGTTTCCAGGACCTTTCTCGGTAGCATAGGGAATAGCGCGCGGCGCGGTGAGGGGGGTGCCTCCAGCCTTTTCGAAGCGCTCGACCGATGCGTCGATGTCGTCGGTGTAGAGAGCGAAGTGCGTGATGCCGAAGTCGCTCGCCCGGATCGGCTGGGCTTGCTCGGGACCGTGCATTTCGAAGAGCTCGATATCGGGTCCGGTTCCGATCTTGACCATCGCCTGCGCACGCACGACCGTTCCGGGGAAAGCGCCGACGGCCCGCTCGAATTCGGGTCCCTGCCGCGGTGGATCCTGCGGTCCGAAGGATTGGTAGATCACCTGGCCGCCAAAGGCTTTCACCAGGAACGATTTTGCCGCTTCAATGTCGGGCACCGTAATGCCGATGTGATTGACGCCGCGAATGAGGGGTGCGGTCATGACAGTCTCCTTGATTTTGTCGATCCATCGCAACCGCTTCGGGTGCAATTCGCCCGCAGCGTCGCGATCCGCCCGGCCCGCGACGGCGCGGGCGCAGAGTTTCAGCTGGTCTTAGTTTCAGTTGGCCTTAGTTTCAGCTGGCCTTGAGGAAATCGATCAGGGCGGCCGCGACTTCATGGGGCCGCTCATCCGCGACATAGTGGCTGCACCGCGCGATCGAGCCACCTGTCACATGATTGGCAAACTCTTTGAGCATCGGCACCATCTGCGCACCGAACCGCTGGTCCCCACCCAGACCGAGCACCGGTATCCCGAGGGGGTGCTTCTTGTACTCAAGAGCCGCCGCATGATCGGCGGCGAGGGTGCGATACCATTCCATGCCGCCGCGCGTGCGGCCAGGAAGAGCCATCGCCTTCGCGTAGATCTCGATGTCGGCCGGATTGAAGGTGCTGTGATCGTAGAAACGCTCTGCCATGAAGGTCGATACATAGTCATATTCACGGCCGTGGATCAGGCGCTCGGGCAGATCCCGGTTCATATGGAAGCCGAAGTGCCAGAGCCCCGCGGTCGTCGCCTCCCATCCGGTCCAGCCGGGAAGCGGAACGTCGAGGACGGCCAGGTGGGTGACAGCCTCCCTGTGGATGGCGGCCTGCGGCAAGGCGACCATTCCGCCGATGTCATGTCCGCACACGGCGTAGCGTTCATGCCCAAGGGCAATCATGACCTCGTGCGCGTCGCGCGCCATCGTTGCCTTGTCATAGCCGTCGAGCGAGCAGTCGGAAAAGCCCGCGCCGCGCAGATCGATGGCCACCACACTGAGATGCTCGGCCAGCAGCGGCATCACATTGTGCCATTCCCACCATGTTTCCGGCCAGCCGTGAAGCAGAAGGATCGGCTGGCCCGAACCTCCCGTGACAGCGTTGATCTTGATGCCGTTCACCGGCACCAGCTGCTGGGTAAACCCCTTCAACGTTGCGATCATGATCGCTTCCCAGTCGATGTTGACGCTTAAACAAAGCTCGCGGCCAGCGCTCAGTGCTGATCGAAATCGGTGGCGACCGAGATGTCGCGCCAAGCGTCGATATCGCTGCGGAACGCGGCCAGCTTTCGTTCGGCGATCGCGTGCGCGATGGGACCGAGCGGCAAATGAAGCGGGGCGTCGTCGGCATCGACGGCCTTCAGGATCACCGTGATCGCCTTGTCGGGATCGCCCGCCTGATTGCCGTTGTTGGTTTCGCGATAGTGTTTGCGCGAGCTCGCGGCGTATTCCGGCATCTCGTTGGCCGCCATCCTGATCGAACGGCCAAGGAAATCGGTGCGAAACGGCCCAGGCTCGACGATCAGCACGCGGATGCCGAACGGCTCCAGCTCGCTGGCGAGCGCTTCGGAAATCCCTTCCACGGCGAACTTGGCGGCGTTGTAGTAACCGCCGCCGCCGCTGCCCGCGATGCCGGCGCCGGACGACATGGTGACGATCGTTCCGCCCGAACGTCGCAGGATGGGCAGAGCGGCTCTGGTGGTTTCGATCAGACCGAAGACGTTCACCTCGAACATCGGCCGATAGTCTTCGGGCGTGCCTTCCTCGATCGCACCGAACAGTCCGTAGCCGGCATTGTTCACGAGCACGTCGAACCCGCCGAACGTCTCGACCGCCTTTGCGACCGCTGCCTTGGCCGCCGCCGCATCCGTCACGTCCAGCGGCAAGGCGATCATGCGGCCGCCGAACGGCTCGGCCATGTCTTCGATCGTTTCGACATCGCGGGCCGTCGCGATGACCTGATCGCCGCGTTGTGCCGCGGCGAGCGCGAGGCGCCGTCCGAAGCCGCTCGAGCAGCCGGTGATGAGCCAAGTCTTCATTGTTTCTTCTCCGAGTTGGTTTCAGACGACGCCAGGCTGTCGCCGCCGCGACCTGGAGAGATCAGCGGCCCGGGCAATCGACAGGCACCGCTGTGCCGCTCAGAGCGGCTTCACGATGCTGCGCTGCGGTTTGACGGCGGTGACGATGTCGACGTCAGCCATGACCTGGGCGGTCTCGGGCGAAATGAGCGCGGCTTCCATGGCGGCCTCGTCGCGGAAGTTGACGACCCCGACCGCGATCAGCCCGGCGCCATCACCTTGCGGGAAGAACCCGCCGGCGCTGACCAGCCCATAACGTCCCCAGCTTTCCCGCACGAGCGGGAAGTGCACGTTGATCCAATGGTCGCGGTCGAACGGCGTTTCCTCATCGCCCGCATAGGTCACCAGCATCGTGATCATCGTCGAGCTCCTCATTTGCGAGTATCGAGGCGGGCCGCCGCGTTCCGCGACCCCTCAGGAAAATCCTCTCTGTTCCGTCCGGACGAGCTTTCCTCGGGCCCCACAGCCAGGGTCACGATTCCTTCACCCAAGCGGCGGCCCGCATGGGGATGGCGGATCCGCAGAAGGACGCGTCTCCAGACGACGATGGCAATCTAGGTATTTGGATTTGTTCGGTAAGTGACATAACTGTACTCTCGGCGTTCAGTTTTGTGTGGGCGGCTGCGATGGAGTGGAGTGACGTCAGAGTCTTTCTCGCGATTGCGCGATCCGGCACGCTCGGCGCCGCCGCGCGCTCTCTTCAGACAAGCCATCCGACCGTCGGCCGGCGCCTCCGCGCACTTGAGCAGGCGATCGGTCACACGCTCTTCCAGCGCACCGCGGACGGTCTTGTTCTGACCGAAGAGGGCCACGGGATCATCGCGCTGGCGGAGCAGATGGAGGAAAGCGCGCTGGCGATGGAGCGCCGGCTTGCGGGGCAGGAGCAGAACCTCAAAGGCAGTCTGCGCATTTCATCCGCGGACTGGTTCGGGGCCTATGTCTTGCCGCCCATCCTGGCGGATTTCTCGAAAGCCTACCCCAATGTCGACGTCGAGATCCTGACCGGCACGCGCCTGTTCAATCTCGCCCAGCGGGAGGCCGACGTCGCTTTTCGCATCGTTCCGTTCGACACCGCTGACGTTGTTCAGCGACGGCTCTTCCGCCTTGAGTACGGCGTTTACATCGCGGAAGAGGCGCAGGAGCCGAAGTATGGCGATGGGACCGGTTTCCGGCTGATCACCCACGACACGTCCACCGGCCATTTCCCTGACATCGCGTGGCTCATCGAGAGTTTCCCCAACGCGAGGCCGGTCCTGCGATCGAACAACCGGAACGTCCAGGGGCGCATGTGCAGGCAAGGCGTCGGAATTGCCGTCCTGCCCCGCGTGGTTGGCAATCAGATCCCGGGTATTCGCAGACTGGACCTGCCGACGCCGCCGCCGGCGCGAGACATCTGGATGGGATATCACCGGGACCTACGGCGTCTTCAGCGTCTTCGTGCGTTCATCTCGACCGTATCGGGCCATCTCGTGAATGCGACGGCATGATGTGCGGCCCGGAGATGATTCAAGGTCGCCCGAGAAACTCCAAGATCGCTGCAGTCTCTCGGTTCCGTCAGGTGTCGCGCCATGCCCGAGTCGACGATGCCGAAGGTCCTGCGGCGGGCGCCGTGAACTGCGCGCGGCCGATCATATCGCGCAGAGCAGCGGCCCTTCGGACATGGATCGCCCGTGGCTGCGCCGCTGAGACGTGCTGGTTGCGCCGGGTTGCCGGGCGTAGGACGTTGCGCACCTCGTCGTGGGCTCGGCGGAACCGGTGTGAGTGCCGTCGCGGATGGGCGCCGTTGAGTCCTCGGAAAATTACGGGAATTCCGTATCTTCCTCCTGGTCTACAGTACGGAAATCCCGCACCACGGGGCATCGACAGGGGGGCCGGGACGTCCTGCTGGGACGACGCCAAGAACGAGACCAACATCGAGAAGCACGGGATCGGCTTCGTCGCCGCCACCCTGCTGTTGGAGGGTCTGACCGTCGAAGTCCCCGACACCCGCCACGCCTACGGCGGGACGCGCATCAACGCCTTCGGCACCATCAACGGCCGCCTGTTCGTTGCCCGCTACACCCCGCGCTGCAACTGGCGGCGGTGGATTGGGCGCGCATCGACGCGATGACCGACGACGATATTGACCGCCGGATCGCTGCCAACCCCGACGCGCCGGCGGACGCGCTGCGCGTGGTCCACCCGCCTGGTGGGATTTCGGTGCGCGGCATCCGCGCCAAGCTGAACCTCTCGCATCGGGCCTTCGCCGACCGCTTCGGCTTTCCGCTGGGCACGTTGCGCGACTGGGAGCCGGGCCGCTCCCAGCCCGACGCCGCCACGCGGACCCTGCTGTTCGTGATCGAGTCCGACCCCGAACTGGTGGCTGCGGTGGTGGCGCGCCACGCAGCGCGACGCGAAACGTGGTCGCGCTCAGCGGCTGGAGCGCATATGGGGACTGCTGTCGTGAAAGAGCGCAGAAAGGAGCGCTGGAGCGCGGCGGAACTCACGTTTCTGCCGCGTTCCCCCATCCGGGACAATTTGCGCACTTCCGTGTAGTGCCCCCTGGCTGAATGGAATTGAGCGCCGGTTCACACATCACCTTTTAGCCGCTAAAATGGGGCTGCCGGCCAGTTTGGAATTTCAGCGGCTAAAATAACGGTTCTCTTCGCAGGAGGCCCACAGCATGAGCAAAGTTTTCTTCAAACAGCCCAGCCCGTTCCAGCAGCCTGCCGCCTTCGGCATCCCGGGGAAGTGGTGAACATGGCATCCCGGGGGCTGCGCGGGGCTGGCAGTGGGGAAGCCGCCCGCGAACACTTGGCCGCCGGTCAGCCCATCTACATCGCCAACGACCAGACACCAGCCAACCACGTCATCCGCCGGTATCCCGACGGTCGACAGGAGTTGTTGGACTGCTCCAATCTCGATGAGCTGCGCGTGGTGGCCGAACTTGAACCGGTGCAGCCAATCGCTCCAGGGCAATCACCAAGCGCCCCTGCCCTCATCGGCGAATGAGCAATGATGGCCATCGGCGCCACCAGGATACCTGTGGGCTGCTAGGACCGGGGAGACGAGACGCTTTCCCGGAGCGCCGCCAGAGGGGCTTGAAAGCGTTGAGTATGCCGCGTTTTCGGCCCTTGCGGACGATGGCGATGAACAGCGGAAGTCGGGCGGCCGTGTCGGCGATGGTTAGGGCACTGTCTGGCCTCCAAGCCACCAGAATCAGGCGGCCAAGCTCGGTCAACGTACGGAGGTAGGAAGTCAGTGCGTCGCGTCCCTCCCGTGTTTATCAGAGGGCATCGCGATAGGTGTTAGCGTCGACTTTGCGCATTTTGGGACTCATGGCGTGTCATGCGTGGGGCCAAAAGGCGGGTTCATCGGAGATGAAAGCGAGAGCCTCGTGCAATCCGAAGGCGGCGCCGAAGGTATTAATGGGCATGGCGTTTCCACGCTGATCGGCACAATAGCCGGCTGAAAGTACGAGATTCATTGGAGGCGTGCCTGCGCGCTGTTTCACAGTCCGGACCCTAACCGCGGCTCGCGTCGTATGCTCACGATGCGATAGGCACTCATTGCTGATTGACTCATAACGCGGACTTAGTAAGGTTGCGTTATGAGCGACAACACAGATGAATCCGAACCGGGCAGTGCAGCGATGTCGGACGGTGACGCTAGCGGCCGTCGCAAGGGGGCGCTGAGCCTCTATGGCGTGTCGGTCGAGTACGGCCTGCATACCGTCCTTTGGCTGCTGGCCGAGCATCCCAAGCGCCCTAGCAGCCGGGATCTCGCAGAGATGCAGGGTATTCCGGCTGCCATGCTGGCGAAGATCATGCCGAAGCTTGAGAAGGCCGGCATCGTCAGTTCGAGCGACGGAATCAGCGGCGGCTACGCGCTGGCGAAGCCAGCGTCCGACGTCACTGTGCTCGACGTCGTCGACGCCATAGAAGGCGACCGCAAGCTTTTCGACTGCAAGGAGGTGCGCCGCGGCTGCGTCCTCTTTGGCGGCGTTCCGCCCGCATGGTCGATCTCAGGCATCTGCCGAATTCACGCCGTGATGCTCCGCGCCGAAAAGCAGATGCGGGTCGAACTCGCCAGAACGACCCTCGCCGACCTCGCGCGAGGTGGGCGACCGCCCGAGTTCGAAGCGTTGGTCGCCGACTGGTTCCGTGACCGCGGGGCCGCCCGGGAAACCGCACGCATCGCCGCCGTCAGGAAAGGACGCCGCTCGCCCCGTTGAGGCGGCCCACGGCATCCCGAAACACCCCGACGCCGAACGGATTCGGCGAAGGACGAACCACGCCCAATCAACAGAGGAAAAGGTTGTAAAATGGCACGCTTGACTTGGTACGAAGTGGCGCCCGATAGCGCGAAGGCCGTGGGCGGCCTCTATCATTACGTCGCGAAAAGCACGAACCTACCCGAGGAGCTCATCCACCTCGTGTTCCTTCGCGCCTCCCAGATCAACGGCTGCGCCCACTGCATCGACAAGCACAGCCGCGACCTGCGCAGCACCATGTCGCCCGACAAGATCACGCTGGTTCCGGTTTGGGACGAGGTTCCACACCTATTTTCTGACCAGGAGCGCGCAGCGCTGGCCTGGACTGAGGAGGTGACCCGCCTCAGCGAAACCCATGCATCCGACGAAGCCTATGCCGCCGTTTCGGCGGTGTTCGAACCGAAGGCGCTGGTGGATCTGACGGTGGCCATTGCGACCATCAATGCCGTCAACCGGCTGGGTGCGCCTTTCCGCCTGCCGGTGTCGGCCAAAGCCTGACTTGCCTGCGGGAGATCCGTCTCGCCGGTCGGATGGGGAGACGGATCCCCCGAGGTCCGACCCCGGCGCCACCGGTGCGCCGAATCTGAAATCAGAAAGCGGAGTTCGCCGCCAGACGCTTTCGGGCATCGAATGGGGGCTCGCAAGCCGCGGGCGCCATCCAAGGATATCGGTCCTCATGTCGAACAAGCTCGCTCTCGCCACCACCCCCGAAGGCATCGTTCCCGCATTGCTGGCGCACCTGAATTCGCTCGATGTCGAGGTCATGCTCGGGTTCTATGATCCTGCCGGCATGATTATCGACGCCACCGGCAAATCCCATGTCGGGCACGCGCAGATCGGCGCCGAACTCGAAAAATACTTCAGCCTCGGCCTGGAGATGTCGATCACCCAGCGACACCTCTTCGTCGCGGACAACATCGCCTCCCTGATCCTGGACTGGTCGTATATCGGAATCGCGCGGGACGGAACGATGGTGAACATGGTCGCGACGGCGACCGACATCGCCCGTCGCAGTGAGGACGGCCTGTGGCGCTACCTCATCGACAATCCGTTCGGCTCGGCGCGCCGGGAGATCGCCTGATGCCGGGCGCCGCGGCCGCGCAAGGTCATCGCGTGGGAAACGCACCCGCCCGGCAGAAAACCGGAGGCGCACCAAGCGGCGAGCACGATGCGGCGGCCGGCGGCGCCCCATGGCGCGGTGTGACGACGACGGGAATCTACTGCCGTCCGACTTGCGGGTCCCGCCCGCCCAAGCCGGAGAACGTCAGGCTGTTCGGCAGCCGGCAAGACGCGGAAGCCGCCGGATTCCGCCCGTGCCGGCGCTGCAGACCTCAGGACGGGCCGATCGGCGATCGGCATGCGGAACTCGTGGCGGAGGCCTGCCGGCTCATCGAGGCCGATGAGGGAATTCCATCCGTCAGCGCGCTCGCGCATGCTCTAGGCATGAGCGAAGGTCATCTGCACCGCCTCTTCAAGGCTCAGACCGGCCTGACGCCTCGTGCTTTTGCCCAGGAGAAGCGGGCACAGGACGTTCGCGAGCGTCTCTCGCGAGGCCGGAGGATTACAGAGACGATTTACGAGACCGGCTTCGGTTCAAGTGGACGCTTCTACGCGGTGACCCGCAAGTCCTTGGGCATGACGCCGTCGCACTACAAGGCGCACGGAACCGGGGAAACCATCCGCTTCGCGGTCGGCCAGACCTCGCTCGGCGCCATCGTCGTGGCCTCCAGCGACTCCGGCGTTGCCGCGATCCTGCTGGGCGATGATCCGAAAGCTCTGCTCCAGGACCTCCAGGACCGCTTTGCGCATGCGACATTGGTCGGAGCCGACACGCAGTACGAGACATTGGTCGCCCGCGTCGTCGGGTTGGTGGAGGCGCCCGCGATGGGGGCGAAGCTGCCGCTCGACGTGCGGGGCACCGTCTTCCAAAGACGTGTCTGGAAAGTGCTTCAATCCGTGCCGCCGGGGTCGACGATTTCCTACGATGAAATCGCTAAGGCGGTCGGCTGCCCCAGGGCGGTCGGCGCGGTTGCAAGCGCTTGCGCGAGCAATCCGCTCGCCGTCGCCATTCCCTGCCATCGCGTTGTGAAAGCCGATGGAGGTGACTGGGGCTACACCTGGGGACTTGATCGCAAGAGAAGCCTCCTGTTCCGTGAGGCGGGCCAGGTCTGAGAAAGTTGAGGACAGCGCGGTAGGCATCAGCTGGACCATATGTTTGCCGGCCGAAAGGCGAGTAGCGGCCCGTCCCACGGCATCCATGGACGCCCCCGCCTTTCCAAGTGTTCTCCTCGCGTTTCTGGCAGATGCCACGGCTGCGGTCATCCATCCGGCCCGTCATGGCAACGCGCCCCGCGTTGCCGGCCTTGATGGTCAATCCGCAAGCCGAAGCCCAATCACGTGCCGCGGGCTCGAAGCTCGATGCGCGCAACGGGTTTCTCCCAGCTCCGGTCCGCCCGGTATCACCATCACGCTCGGTTCACGCCTCGCAACCGCGCCGGCCCAGCTGCTTGTCGGCCGACTCGTGTTCCGTCCCTACGCCACCCGTGGCACCGGTCTGCCGAAGGTTCTTCCGTATTGCAGCAGCGCCCAGACGACCCGCGCCATCCTGTTCGCGACGGCGACCGCGGCCACGTTGGCCGGACGGCGCTTGCGCAGCTTGGCCAGCCAAGTCCAGCGGCGTCGATCCGCAGGCTTGGTTCGCCGATGTGCTGACGAAACTGCCAGCGGGCATCCGATCACCAAGCTCGATGAGTTGCTGCCCTGGGCCTATGCCCGGCAGGCGGAACCCGCTGTGGCCTGAAAACACCGCTTACCCTGAAGGCGATCCTGGCGGCCTGCGCCGAAGCGGACCCGAAACGCCGACAGCCCGCCTTGTTGGAGGCGGGCTGTCGACTGTCGATGGTTGCGGGGGCAGGATTTGAACCTGCGACCTTCAGGTTATGAGCCTGACGAGCTACCGGGCTGCTCCACCCCGCGGATGTTCCTTGGGAAGGGACCCGTGTGCGACGATTGTCAAGTGCGTGCGAAACCTGCTGCGTCCACGTTCCTGGATGGCGTGGCGTGTGCCGTGGTGACCTGGCGGCGACCTACTCTCCCACGTCTTAAGACGCAGTACCATCGGCGCTGAGGCGTTTCACGGCCGAGTTCGGAATGGGATCGGGTGTTGGGAGCCTCGCCATGACCACCAGGTCACCAAGGCACACGCGAACCATCCGGACGGGACGGCAGAGGTTTCGTTGAGCGAGGACGTCGTGCATGTTTGCTTGCGGTGTTGGCTCGTGCGTCCAGGGCTTGCCGCTGCGCGCGGGCCACCGACTGGGAAGGATCAAGCCTTTCGAGCGATTAGTAAGGCTCAGCTTCAGGCGTTGCCGCCCGTCCACATGCCTCCTATCGACGTGATGGTCTGTCACGGCTCTCAAGGGAGTTCTGGTTTTGAGGTGGGTTTCCCGCTTAGATGCTT